>DASTUL010000060.1:0-3108 GCA_035759645.1 Lysobacteraceae bacterium
GCTGCAGGGAACGCAGCTCCTCCGCAACCTCCGCCAGCTCCCGCGAGCGCATCGACAGCTCCTGCCGCCCCGCGACCTGCTGCTCCAGCCACGCGTGCAGCAACCCCGGCATCTCCGGCGCGCGCGTCACCAGTTCCGGCAACTTGCGCCGGAACTCGCGCAACAACCGCGCGGGGCTGTAACGCTCGGCGAGGATGCGCTCCAATTCCGGGTGCGCCACCGCCCAGATGTCGATCTTCGGGTCGAGTTGCCGCCCGACACCCTCGATGTTCAGCAGCGTCTTCTGCAGCAGGATCAACTGCGGCTGCAGGGTCAGCTCGTATTGCTGCGCAGTGCGGAACAGCTTCAGCAACACTTCGGCCAGCGAGATCTCCGACAGCGGCCGCGTGAAGTACGGCTCGCACACCGTGCGCGCCGCGGCCTCCAGCTCGTCGATGCGGATGTGCGACGGCATCCAGCCTGCCTGCACGTGCAGCTCGGCGATGCGCCGGTAGTCCTTGTGGAAGATCGCCATGAAGTTCTCGGCGAGCCAGTACTGGTCCTCGCGCGAGAGCTGTCCCATGATCCCGAAGTCCAGCGCTATGAAGCGCGGGTTCGCCTTGCGCGCCGGGTCGCTGTCGACCCAGATGTTCCCCGCGTGCGCGTCGGCGTGGAAGAAGTTGTCCCGGAACACCTGCTGGTAGAACACGCGCACGCCCTTGGCCGCCAGCACCCGGCGATCGATCCCGGCCGCGTCCAGCGCGGCGATGTCGTCCGACGGGATGCCGCGCACGCGCTCGAGCGTGAGCACGCGTTCAGCGGTGTGCGACCAGATCACCTCCGGCACGTACAGGTCCGGCGAGTGTTCCCAGTTGCGGCGCAGGACCGAGGCGTTGGCACCCTCGCGCTGCAGGTCGAGTTCGGCCGACAGCGTGCTGTCGATCTCCGCCACGATCTCGCGCGGCCGGATCTTGTCGGCGCGCGGGTGCGTGCGGTCGACGAGCCCCGCGAGGCGGTTCAGCAACGCGATGTCGGTCGCGACCTGGCGGCGGATGCCGGGACGCAGCACCTTGACCACCACTTCGCGCGACAAGGTCGAGCCGCTGGCCGGCAGCGTCGCGGCATGCACCTGTGCGATCGAAGCCGAGGCCAGCGGTTCGGTCTCGAAGCTCGCGAAGGCCGCCGCCACGGGCATGCCGAGCGCCTCCTCGACGATCGCCCGCGCCACAAGGCCATCGAAGGGCGCCACCTGGTCTTGCAGCAGCGACAGCTCGTCCGCGACATCCGGCGGCAACAGGTCCCGCCGCGTGGACAACACCTGCCCGAACTTGACGAAGATCGGCCCGAGCTCCTGCAGCGCCAGCCGCAGGCGCACGCCGCGCGGCAGCGACGCAACCTTGCGCGACGCGCGCGGCACGAACGGGCGCGCCAGCCGCAACCAGCGCTGCGCAGGCGTGTCGTCCAGGAACTCGTCCAGCCGATAGCGCAGCAACACGCGGCCGATCCGCCACGCGCGCAGCACCGGCGTCATGCCGCGCCACCCGCAGGCAAGCGCGCGACGCGAGCAGCCAGGCGCGCCACGTCGTCACGCAGTGCGTCCACGTCGTCGTGGAAGGCCGCCAGTTCCTCGCGCGGCACCAGGTCGCGCGATTCCTCGGTCAGGTATTCGACGGTCATGCCGGCCAGGTCCTGGGCACCCGCACGCGCCTGGCGCAACGCCCCGGCGAAGGCCTTGGCCACCTGCACCCCCAGGACTTCGCCGAACACCGCGACGAATGGCGCATGCCAGTCCGGATCGAAGCGCTCGGCCAGCCGCTGCAGGCGGCGTGCCAGGTCGGCGTCGCCCTCGATGCGCATGCGGCCCACGGGCGGACCCTCGTCCTCACGGCGGAACATCGGCAACTGCGAGACCAGCCCGGCCAGCGTCCCGCGCACGTCGAGGTCCGGCGCCACGGCGTCGTCCACGGGCCCGACCCGCAGCCGCTCACCTTCCACGGTGACCTGCAACGCCAATGGCGGCTGGGCCACCCGCAACGCGACGCGCCGGCCGTCCAGCCGGGCCAGGGCGTCCCGGGTCTCCGGATCCAGCGCCAGCGCGCGGTTCAGCGCCGCCTCGAGCGCGCGGCCGGCGGGGACCTTCCAGTTGAAGTCGGGGACGGGCATCGCGGCATTGTAGTGCGGGGGGAAGGCGGTCCCTGTCGGCCCGGCGGTCCCGAAAAGGCGGGTTCGACGACGACAATCAACCCGCTGTGACGCGATGCACGGCAAACTGGAGGTTTCCAGTCACGAGTCCAGGCATGTCCCGACCGTCCTCCTTCGACCGCGAGCAGCTCCTCGCCTGCGCCCGCGGCGAACTGTTCGGCCCAGGCAACGCGCGCCTGCCGGCGCCGCCGATGCTGATGTTCGATCGCATCACGGAGGTCTCCGATGATGGCGGACCCCACGGCAAGGGCCGGCTGGTTGCCGAACTCGACATCGACCCGTCGCTCTGGTTCTTCCAGTGCCACTTCATCGGCGATCCGGTGATGCCCGGCTGCCTCGGCGTGGATGCGATGTGGCAGCTGGCCGGCTTCTTCCTGCCCTGGCTCGGCGAGCCCGGACTCGGGCGCGCGTTGGGCGTGGGCGAGGTGAAGTTCACCGGACAGGTCCTGCCGACCGCGAAATGCGTGCGCTACGAGATCGACGTGAAGCGGGTGATGCGCGGCAAGCTGCGGATGATCATCGCCGACGGCCGGACCTACGTGGACGATCGCCTGATCTACGAGGCCGCGAACCTGCGCGTGGGATTGTTCCAGTCAGTGGAGGGCTTCTGATGGGTCGCCGGATCGTGGTGACGGGGATGGGCGTGGTCTCGCCGCTGGGCAACGACGCGGCGAGCGTGTCGGCGTCGTTGCGCGAGGGCCGCAGCGGGCTGCGCGCCATGCCGGAATACGCGGAGATGGGCTTGCGCAGCCAGGTGGCGGGCGTACCGGAGATCGACCTGGAAGCGGCGATCGACCGCAAGCTCAAACGGTTCATGGGCGATGCGGCTGCGTACGCCTACGTGTCGATGCGCGATGCGATCGCCGATGCGGGACTGACCGACGAGCAGGTCCGCGACCCGCGCACGGGCGTGATCGCCGGCTCCGG
>DASTUL010000061.1:0-6185 GCA_035759645.1 Lysobacteraceae bacterium
GCAGCGGCCACGACAACCTGGAGGACGCCTTCGTCCGGCTGATCGGCTCGGAGGAGGGCCTGCACGCATGAAGACCCTGCACACCATCCTGACGGTGACGAAGAAGGAACTGGTCGACCTGTTCCGCGACCGCAAGACCGCTGCGCTCGGCCTGCTGCTGGGCCCGATCCTGTTTCCGGCGTTGATCCTCGGCATGGGCTCGCTCGCCGAAAGCCGCGCGAAGACCCAGCTCGAATCGACACTCGAGTTGCCGGTCGTCGGCGCGGAACTGGCGCCGAACCTGATCGGCTTCCTCGAGAGCCAGAACATGTCGGTCGAAGCCGCGCCCGAGGACCTGGAGGGTCGCGTGCGCGACCAGACGCACGAGGTCGTGCTGGTCATCCCGGAGGAATACCCGGAGCAGTGGCGCGGCAGCCGGCCGGCGACCATCGAGCTGGTGTACGACAGCTCGCGGCGCGATTCTGACATCCCGGTCAACCGCGTCCGCAACGCCGTGCAGCAGTACTCGCAACAGGTCGGCGCGCTGCGCGTCATCACCCGCGGCCTGAGCCCGCAGGTCGCCGCCGGGGTGCAGGTCGCCACGCGCGACGTCGCCACGCCCGAGGCCAAGCGCGGGATGCTGCTCGCGTTCCTGCCCTACCTGCTGATCCTGTCGGCCTTCCTGGGCGGCGCGTACCTGGTGATCGACGTCACCGCGGGCGAACGCGAGCGCCAGTCGCTCGAGCCGCTGCTGGCCACGCCCGCGGCGCGCGGCGCGATCATGAGCGGCAAGATCCTGGCCGCGTGCGCGTTCGGGATGCTCAGCCTGCTGCTGATCCTGGTGTCGTTCAAGATCAGCTTCATGTTCGCGCCCGGTGCGCTGGGCCGGATCGACGTGTCGCTGCCGGTGATGGCGCAGTTGTTGCTGGTGATGCTGGTGATGGTGCTGATCGGCACCACGCTGCTGACCCTGATCGCCGCGAGCGTGAAGTCGGTGAAGGAGGCCCAGAGCTACATGAGCCTGCTGATGCTGCTGCCGATCATCCCGACCCTGGTGCTGCTCATCAATCCGCTGAAGAACGAGCTCTGGCAGTTCGCGGTGCCGTTCCTGGCGCAGAACCAGATGATCATGATGCTGGTGCGCAGCGATGCGATCAGCGCGCTGGAATGGGCGGTGTACCTCGGCGCCGGCCTGGGTTTGGGGCTGGTGCTGTGGCTGGTGGCGGCGCGGCTGTACCACCAGGAGAAGCTCGCGATCTCGGCCTGAGTGTGTCATTCCCGCGAAGGCGGGAACCCAGGAACACGAAGCCCGCCGAACGGCGGGCTTTGTGTTTCTTGTCGCCTGGATCCCCGCCTTCGCGGGGATGACGAGGCGGGATCAGGCTTCCGGATCGAAGCCGATCGTGCGCCGCGAGGTGACGGGCTCGGCCACCGGCTGGAAGCGCCAGCGGTTGACGGCGTCCAGCGCCGCGCGATCGAACACCCGGCGCGGGTTGGAGCGCACGACGCGCGAGGACGTCACCGAACCGTTGGTGCCGACCACGAACTCGACCTGCACCTCGCCGGACTGCCGGTTGCGGTAGGCCTCCGCCGGGAACTGCGGGGCCGGCGTGCTGACCGGGATCAGCTCGGTGTTGGCGGTGCGTGCCGGCGTGGCCGCGGCAGGCTCGGCCGTCGACTGGGTCGGCGCCGACTGCGTGGGCGCAGATGCGGCAGCGGCCTGGGCCTCGCGCTGGCGCTGTTCCTCCGCGGCACGCGCGGCAGCCTGCTGGGCCGCCAACTGGCGGGCCGCTTCCTGCTGCGCCTGCTGCTGCTCGCGCTCACGCTCGGCCTCGAGGTCGGCCTGGCGCTCTTCTTCCTCCTGGGTCTGTGCGACTTCCTGGGCCTCGCGCGCGACGACCTGCTGGCGGGCGGTGGCGATGGTCTGCTCCAGCCGCGGCAACGCAGGCGCATCGGGGTTGGTCTTCTCCATGAGGGCGTACAGGCGCTGCGCCTCGTCGAAGTCCTCGCGGCCGATGCTCTGCTCCGTGGCGATCAGCGTGTACGGCATCAGGTCGGTCAGCGCGCTGGCCACCGACGGGTCCTGGGGCTGCTTGTCGCGCAACGCCAGGTAGTACTCCATCGCGTTGTTGCCGGCCGGCGCGTAGAGGCGCTGCTCGCGCAACGCGGCGCTCGCCGCGGCCCGCAACGCATCGGCGTCCATGGACGCGACCTCGGCGGACACGGCCTCCACTGGCGCCGCCGGCTCCCCGCTGGCAGCAGCCTGGTCGGCCGGGGTGGCCGCCGCATCGTCGGCGGCGTCCTTCTTGCAGGCAGCCAGCGCGCAGAGCAGCGCGACGACCGCGGTGGCGCGGACGGCAGCCGACAGCGGCCGTCCTTGTTCAGGTTTCACTTTCGACATGACCTCGGTACTCCCCCCTTGCAGATTGCGTAGTGACGCGCCCGCGCGGCCCGTTGTCAACCGCCGCGGCTACTTGCCGATGCAGAAACTGGCGAAGATGTGACCCAGCAGCGCATCCGGCACCACCCTGCCGGTGATCTCGCCCACGGCGTCGTGCGCGGCGCGCAACGCCTCGGCGGCGAGGTCCAGGGTCTCGCGCGCCAGTTCGACACGTGCCTCGATGGCGTGGTCGCGGGCGCGGGCCAGCGCCTGGACGTGGCGGGTGCGTGCCGTGAAGGCGCCCTCGCCGGCGAAGGCCCCGGCGCCGGCCAACGCACGCAACGCGTCATGCAGGGCAGGCAATCCCGCGCCGGTGCGGGCCGAGACATACAGTGCATCCGGTCCGGCATGGGCCTGCGCGGGCAAGTCGAGCAGGTCGGCCTTGTTGTGCAACCAGAGCCTGCGCGGCACGTTGGCGATCGCGCCGGCGACGGCATCGCGCCCCGCCACCGGATCGCGCGCGTCGAGCACCACGACCGCCAGGTCCGCGCGGTCGAGTTCGGCCTGCGCGCGGCGCATGCCTTCGCGTTCGATCGCATCTCCACCCGTGCGCAGGCCCGCGGTGTCGACCAGGGTCAGCTCGACCCCGTCCAGCCCGATGGTTTCCACCAGCAGGTCGCGGGTGGTGCCTGCGATCTCGGTGACGATCGCGCGGTCGCTGCCGGCCAGCGCATTCAACAACGAACTCTTGCCGGCGTTCGGCGGGCCGACGATCACCGCGTGCAGGCCGTCGCGCAGCCGGCGGCCGCGTTCGGCCTGCACCAGCAACGCTTCCAGCGCCGCGATCGTCGCATCCAGTCGCGCCCGCAGGTCGGCGCCGCCCAACGTGTCCAGCGGCTCGTCGGCGAAGTCGATCGCCGCCTCGACGTGGACGCGCAACGCCAGCAGTTCCGCCGCCAGTGCGTCGGCGCGCCGGGAGAATTCGCCTTCCAGCGAGCGCCGCGCCGCACGCGCGGCGTGCACGTCGGTCGCCGCGATCAGGTCGGCGATGGCCTCGGCCTGCGCCAGGTCCAGCCGCTCGTTGACGAAGGCGCGTTCGCTGAACTCGCCCGCGCGCGCCAGGCGTGCGCCGAGCGAGCAGCACCGCGCGAGGAGTTGCTGCAGCGCGACGGGACTGCCGTGTGCCTGCAGCTCCACCACGTCCTCGCCGGTGAAGCTGGCGGGCGCGGCGAAGTACAGCGCGATGCCGTCGTCGATGGCGGCGCCTTCGGCATCGCGGAATGCGACGTGGTGCGCGTGCCGCGGCGCCAGTGCGCGACCGGCGACCTCTTCGCCGATCGCAAGGCTGCGCGGCCCGGAGAGCCGCACGATCCCGACACCACCCGCGCCCGGCGGTGTCGCTACGGCAACGATGGTGTCCGCGGCGGCGTCCACGGCCCGGTCGGTCAGCCCTTCGCGGGCGCCGGCTGGTCGCCGTAGCGCTTGATGTTCCACCACTGCTGGGCAAGACCGAGCGTGCCGTTGGTGACCCAGTACAGCACCAGGCCCGCGGGGAAGAAGACCATCATCACGCCGAACACCAGCGGCATGAACTGCATCATCTTGCGTTGCATCGGGTCCATGCCCGGCGTCGGCGTCAGCTTCTGGGTCGCCCACATCACCGCGATGTTGACCAGCGGCAGGATGAAGTACGGATCCTGCGCGGTCAGGTCGTCGATCCAGCCGGGGATCCACGCCGCCTGGCGCAGTTCCACCGATTCGAGCAGCACCCAGTACAGGGCCAGGAACACCGGGATCTGGACCAGCACCGGCAGGCAGCCGCCGACGGGATTGATCTTCTCCTTCTTGTACAGCTCCATCAGCGCGAGCTGGAACTTCTGCTTGTCGTCGCCGTAGCGTTCCTTGAGCTGTTCGACGCGCGGCTGGAAGCGGCGCATCTTCGCCGCCGACTTGTACTGCGCGGCCGACAGCGGATACAGCGCCAGCTTGATGATCAGCACCAGCAGCACGATCGCCCAGCCCCAGTTGCTGGTCAGCAGGTGCAGCTTCGCCAGCAGCCAGGCGATGGGCTTGGCGAGGAAGGTGAAGACGCCATAGTCCAGCGCGAGCTCGAGTCCCGGCGCGACGTCCTGCAGGCGTTCCGCCAGCTTCGGGCCGAGCCACAACGTGGCCTCCGTCGACGCGGTCTGGCCGGGCGCGACGTTGAAGCTCGGGCCGCGGGCCTCGATGCTGTACAGCCCGCCGTTGGTGCCGAGCGAGTACAGCGCGGCCTGGTCCGGCTGCGGCTCCCACGCGGTGAGGAAATAGTGCTGCGACAGGGCGACCCAGCCGCCGGTCACCTGCACGTCGAGCGGACCGTCGTCGGCGAAGTCGGCGAACGCGCGCTTCTCGTACTTCTCCTCCGGGCTGTACCAGGCGGCGCCGTGGAAGGTGATCGCTTCCGGGTTGGTGAACATCGAGCCGCGATCCGGCGGCGCGTCGCGCAGCAACTGGCGGTACACGTGCGCCTGCCACGACTGGGCGCCGGCATTGACGACTTCGTCGCGCACGTGCACCGCGTAGTCGTTGGCGCCGAAGGTCCAGGTGCGGCGCACGGTGACGCCATCCGGGCCGGTCCACGCGAACGGCACCTCGATCGTTTCCTGGCCTTCCGCCAGCGTGTACTCGCGCGTGTCGCCGACCGGCATGAAGCCGGTGGCATGGCTCGGCGCGTTGCCGTCCGGCGCGGTCCATCCGCTGCGCGCGACGTAGATGCCCGGCGCGGTGTCGCTGAGCAACTGCACCGGCGGGCTACCGGCTGCGGTCTCCTGCGGGTAACGCAACAGTTCGGTCGACAGGATCTCGCCGCCGCGCATGCGCACGCGCAGCACTTCGGTTTCCACGGTCACGACCGGCGTCGCGTCGGCATCCACCGGCGGCGCGACGGGCGCGTTGCCGGGCGCCATCGGGACTGCAGGCGCTGCCACGGTGTCGCTGCCGGTGTCGGTTGCGTCGGCCTTCGGGATTGCGGCGGTGTTCGTCGCATCGGCCTGCGTGTCGGTGGCGACGACGGTGTCGGTACCGGGCACGTGTTCGCGCCCCCACTCCATCCACAGGAAGGTGGCCACCATCAGCCAGCCGAAAATCAGGAACGCGCGAGTCTGGTTCATCAGTTCAGGAGTCTTGTCGTCGGGCAGGCCGCGTCAGCCGGCGCGCGGGTGCGGCGGCGGCGCGGCGGGCGGCAGGGAAGCGCGCATTGTGCCGGTCGCACCGGGGCGCGGCAACGCGCCGGCACGCTGCAGCGCGCGTTCGAACGTGGCGCGTAGGTCGGTCGCGGTGGCACGCGACGCACCCGGGCGGGCGACGAGCACGTACGCACCGGGCGCCAGCCGTCCGCGCAGGTGGCGGAACGCGTCACGCAGCACGCGCTTGATCCGGTTGCGCGCCACCGCGCGCGGGTCGACCTTGCGCGAGACCGCCAGTCCAAGGCGCGCAGGCGCGTCGTCGGCCAGCCAGTGCAGGGCCATCAGGGGTTCGGCGGTGCGGCGACCTTGCTTGAACACCTTGTCGAACTCGGCCTTGGCGCGCACGCGCGCCGCGCGTGGGAAACCTGTGTCGTCGACGGCGGGCACGCACGCGAAATCGCCGGAGGCCTGGGTGGCATCCGGCGACGAGGAATGATTCACGATGCTCGGAGTCGCGGCGTGCCGCGACACGGCCCGGGTCAGGCGGTGAGGCGCTTGCGGCCCTTCGCGCGGCGACGGGCGAGGATCTTGCGGCCGTCGGCCGTCTTCATGCGGGCACGGAAGCCGTGGTCGCGCTTGCGCTTGAGGTTGCTGGGCTGGAA
>DASTUL010000062.1:0-31002 GCA_035759645.1 Lysobacteraceae bacterium
CTGATGGTGCGTTCGGACGTGGGCGCGTCGGGCGTGCTGTTCACCCTGGACACCGAGTCGGGGTTCCGCGACGTGGTGTTCATCACCTCCAGCTACGGCTTGGGCGAGATGGTCGTGCAGGGCGCGGTCAACCCGGACGAGTTCTACGTCTACAAGCCGACGCTGCGCCAGGGCAAGCCCGCCATCCTTCGGCGCTCGCTCGGCAGCAAGCAGTTGCGCATGGTGTATTCGGACGCGCCCGGCGAGCGCGTGCGCACCGAGGACGTGCCCGCCGAGCTGCGCAGCCGCTTCTCGATCACCGACGAGGACGTGCATGAACTCGCGCGCCAGGCGCTCACCATCGAGCAGCATTACGGCCGCCCGATGGACATCGAGTGGGGCAAGGACGGCAACACCGGCAAGCTCTACATCCTGCAGGCGCGCCCGGAGACGGTGAAGTCGCGCGGCAAGGCCACCCAGATCGAGCGTTACGCGCTGTCGCAGCGCGGCGAGGTGGTCTGCGAGGGCCGCGCGATCGGCCAGCGCATCGGCAGCGGCGTCGCGCGGGTCGTGCGCTCACTGGAGGACATGAACCGGGTGCAGCCCGGCGACGTGCTGGTTGCCGACATGACCGACCCCGACTGGGAGCCGGTAATGAAGCGCGCTGCGGCGATCGTGACCAACCGCGGCGGCCGCACGTGCCACGCGGCGATCATCGCGCGCGAGCTCGGCGTGCCCGCCGTGGTGGGCACCGGCAATGCACTGGACACGATCGCCGACGGCGCCGTGGTGACGATCAGCTGCGCGGAGGGCGACACCGGCTTCATCTACGCGGGCGCCCTGCCCTTCGAGCGCACCACCACGGACCTGGGCAACATGCCCGAGGCGCCGCTGAAGATCATGATGAACGTCGCCAACCCCGAGCGTGCGTTCGATTTCGGCATGCTGCCCAACGCGGGCATCGGCCTGGCACGGCTGGAGATGATCATCGCCAGCCACATCGGCGTGCATCCGAAGGCGCTGCTCGAGTACGACCGCCAGGATGCCGCGACCAAGCAGAAGATCGACGCGCGCATGGCCGGTTACGCCAGCCCCGTCGACTTCTACGTCGACCGCCTGGCCGAAGGCATCGCGACCATCACCGCGTCGGTCGCGCCGAAGCCGGTGATCGTGCGCCTGTCGGACTTCAAGTCGAACGAGTACGCCAACCTCATCGGCGGCAAGCGCTACGAGCCGCACGAGGAGAACCCGATGATCGGGTTCCGCGGGGCGAGCCGTTACGTGTCGCCGGACTTCGCCGAGGCGTTCGCGCTGGAATGTCGCGCGGTGCGCAAGGTGCGCGAGGACATGGGACTGGACAACCTGTGGGTGATGATCCCGTTCGTGCGTACGCTGGACGAGGGGCGCAAGGTCGTGGAGGTCCTGCGCGCTAATGGCCTGGAACAGGGCCGGGGCGGCCTGAAGATCATCATGATGTGCGAGTTGCCTTCGAACGCGCTGATGGCCGAGGAATTCCTCGAGATCTTCGACGGCTTCTCGATCGGCTCCAACGACCTGACCCAGCTCACGCTCGGCCTGGACCGCGACTCGGCGCTGGTGGCGAACCTGTTCGACGAACGGGACCCGGCGGTCAAGAAGCTGCTGTCGATGGCGATCGCCACCGCCAAGGCCAAGGGCAAGTACGTCGGCATCTGCGGCCAGGGCCCGAGCGACCATCCGGACCTGGCGTTGTGGCTGATGGAACAGGGCATCGAGTCGGTGTCGCTCAATCCCGACACGGTGGTCGACACCTGGCTTGCGCTCGCGAAAAGCAAGGCGGGCGGCTGACCACCCTCGCCGCCGCTACGGCATGCGGATCCCGCTGAAGGGCCCCATGAACGTGCGGTAGTGGCGCAGCTCGGCGATGGAGTCGTGCACGTCGCTCAAGGCGGTGTGCTTGGCTTCCTTGCCGGCGCCTGCCAGGATCTCCGGCGCCCAGCGCCGCGCGAGTTCCTTCAGCGTGCTGACGTCCACGTTGCGGTAGTGGAAGTGCTGCTCCAGCCGCGGCATCAGCCGATGCAGGAAGCGGCGGTCCTGGCAGATGGAGTTGCCGCACATCGGCGATTGACCCGCCGGCACCCAGGCTTCCAGGAACTCGATAGTGCGCTGCTCGGCTTCGGCCAGGGGCACGCCGTCGCTCAGGACCCGCTGCCAGAGCCCGGACTTCGAGTGCTGCGTGCGGTTCCATTCGTCCATCGCCTCGAGCGCGGCGAGCGGATGGCCGATGGCCAGTTCCGGTCCCTCGGCGAGGATCTCCAGCTGCGCATTGGTCACGACGGTGGCGATCTCGAGGATCGAGTCGGCCCCCGTGTCCAGGCCGGTCATCTCCAGGTCGATCCAGATCAGTCGCCCGGACGGGCCAGCCGGTTGGGGGGGATGTGACGCCATGTCGCCTCCTGCGTGCGTACGGCAGCCATGATGCCCACAGCCGGGAGGCGGCTACAAGGCTCCGGGCCTGCCCCGCTTGCGTCGGAAATAAGCCGTCAGCCGCGATCCCGCTTCGTCGGCGAGCACCCCCCCCTCCACGGCCACACGGTGGTTGTGCCGCGGATCCGCGAGCAGGTCGAACACGCTGCCAGCGGCGCCCGTCTTCGGGTCGCTGGCGCCGAACACCAGGCGCGCGATGCGGGCATGCACCATCGCCATCGCGCACATCGCGCAGGGTTCCAGCGTCACGTACAGGGTGCTGCCGAGCAGGCGGTGGTTGCCGATGCGACGGCCCGCGGCGCGCAGCGCGACGATCTCGGCATGCGCGGTCGGATCATGCTCGACGATGTTCCGGTTCCACCCCTCGCCCAGCACCTCGCCGTCGGCCGACACCAGCACCGCGCCCACCGGCACCTCGTCGTCCTCGCGCTCCGCCCGCGCCGCCAGTTCCAGCGCGTGCCGCATCCAGCGCTCGTCGTCGCCCGCGGTCATCCCGCTACTCCCACTCGATGGTGGCGGGCGGCTTTCCGCTGATGTCGTAGACGACGCGGGAGACGCCGCGCAGCTCGTTGATGATGCGGTTGGACACGCGGCCCAGGAACTCGTGCGGCAGGTGGGCCCAGTGCGCGGTCATGAAGTCGACGGTCTCGACCGCGCGCAGTGCGATCACCCATTCGTAGGCGCGCGCATCGCCGACCACGCCCACGGACCGCACTGGCAGGAACACCGCGAAGGCCTGGCTGACCTTGTCGTACAGGCCGGCGCGTCGCAGCTCCTCGATGAAGATGTGGTCCGCCTTCGCCAGCAGCGCCGCGTACTCGCGCTTCACTTCGCCGAGGATGCGCACGCCCAGGCCGGGGCCGGGGAACGGGTGCCGGTAGACCATCGACTCGGGCAGCCCGAGCTCGACGCCCAGCCGACGCACCTCGTCCTTGAACAGTTCGCGCAGCGGCTCGACCAGGCCGAGCTTCATGTGCGCCGGCAGGCCGCCGACGTTGTGGTGGCTCTTGATGACGTGGGCCTTGCCCGTCCGGCTGCCGGCCGACTCGATGACGTCGGGGTAAATCGTGCCCTGCGCCAGCCACTTCGCGTTGCGCAGCTTGCCGGCTTCCTCGTCGAAGATCTCGACGAACAGGTTGCCGATCACCTTGCGCTTGGCCTCCGGGTCGGCGATGCCCTCGAGCGCAGCGAAGTAGCGATCCGCCGCGTCGACCCGGATCACCTTGACGCCCATGTGCTCGGCGAACATCGCCATCACCTGGTCGCCCTCGTGCCAGCGCAGCAGGCCGGTATCGACGAACACGCAGGTGAGCTGGTCGCCGATCGCCTTGTGCAGCAGCGCGGCAACGACCGAGGAATCGACGCCGCCGGACAGGCCGAGGATGACTTCGTCATCGCCCACCTGCTCGCGCACGCGCGCGACCTGGTCTTCGATGATGTGCGCCGCGGTCCACAACGTGCGGCAGCCGCAGATCTCCGTGGCGAACCGGCGCAGCAGCGTCTGCCCCTGCAGCGTGTGCGTGACCTCGGGGTGGAACTGCACGCCGTACCAGCGCCTGTCCTCGTCGGCCATCGCGGCGACGGGAATGCGGTCGGTGCGCGCGGTGACGGTGAAGCCCGGCGGCGCCTGCGCGACGTGGTCGCCGTGGCTCATCCACACGTCGAGCCTGGGCTCGCCGCCGTGGTCGCTCAGGCCGCCGAGCAGCGCGTCGTGCGCGACGAGCTCGACCTCGGCATGGCCGAACTCGCGCGCGTCGGCCGCCTCGGTGGCGCCGCCAAGCTGCGCGGCCAGCGTCTGCATGCCGTAGCAGATGCCGAGGAGCGGCAGGCCCGCGTCGAACACTTCTTGCGGCGCGCGCGGCGCGCCTTCGGCCGTGGTCGACTCGGGCCCGCCGGAGAGGATGATGCCCTTCGCACCGTACGCCGCGATCTCGGACGGATCGTGGTCCCACGCCCAGATTTCGCAGTAGACGCCGATCTCGCGGATGCGGCGCGCGATCAGCTGCGTGTACTGCGCACCGAAGTCGAGGATGAGCAGCTTGTCGCCATGGATGTCGGTCATGCGCCGCGTCACCCGGCCCTGTAGTTCGGCGGTTCCTTGGTGATCTGCACGTCGTGCACGTGGCTCTCGCGCTGGCCGGCGCCGGTGATCTTCACGAACGTCGGCCGGGTGCGCATCTCCTCGATGGTCGCGCAGCCGACATAACCCATCGTGGCGCGCAGGCCGCCCGCCAACTGGTGCACGACGCCACTCAGCGGGCCGCGGTACGGCACGCGGCCCTCGATGCCTTCCGGCACCAGCTTGTCGGCGTCGGCGGTGTCCTGGAAGTAGCGGTCCTTGGACCCCTTCTCCATCGCGCCCAGCGATCCCATCCCGCGATAGCTCTTGTAGCTGCGACCCTGGAAGAGTTCGGTCTCGCCGGGGCTTTCCTCGGTGCCCGCGAACAGGCCGCCGATCATGATCGTGCTGGCACCGGCGGCGAGCGCCTTGCCGATGTCGCCGGAATAACGGATGCCGCCATCGGCGATGAGCGGGATCCGGTCCTGCAGCGCCTCGGCCACCATCGCCACCGCGGTCACCTGCGGCACGCCGACGCCCGCGACCGGGCGCGTGGTGCAGATCGAGCCGGGTCCGACGCCGACCTTGACCGCATCGGCACCGGCGTCCATCAGCGCGAGCGCGGCGTCGCCGGTGACGATGTTGCCGCCGATCACCTGCAGCGTCGCGAAGCGCTTGCGGATCCAGGCCACGCGGTCGAGCACGCCCTGCGAGTGGCCGTGCGCGGTGTCGACGATGACCACGTCCACGCCGGCCGCGACCAGCGCCTCGACGCGCTGCTCGGTGTCGCCGGCGACGCCGACCGCGGCGCCGACCAGCAACCGCTCGCTGCTGTCGTAGGCGGCGCTCGGGTTGTCGGACTTCTTCTGGATGTCCTTGACGGTGATCAGCCCGCGCAGCGCGAACTCGTCGTTGACCACCAGCACCTTCTCGATCCGGTGCCGATGCAGCAGGCCGATCACTTCGTCGTCGGACGCGCCTTCCTTCACCGTGACCAGCCGGTCCTTCTTGGTCATGATGTGGCGGACGGGATCGTCCAGCTTCTTCTCGAAGCGCATGTCGCGGCCGGTGACGATGCCGACCAGGTGCCCGTCCTCGTCGACGACGGGCACGCCGGAGATGTTGCGCGCGCGGGTGAGGCGCAGCACTTCGCCGATGGTGGTGTCGGGACGGACGGTGAACGGCTCCTTGATCACGCCCGCCTCGAACGTCTTGACCTTCGCGACCTCCGCGGCCTGGCGCTCGATCGACATGTTCTTGTGCAGGATGCCGATGCCGCCGAGCTGGGCCATGGCGATGGCCAGCCGGTACTCGGTGACGGTGTCCATGGCGGCCGACAGCAGCGGCAGGTTGAGGCGCAGGTCGCGGGTCAGCCGGGTGCCGAGCGAGACGTCCCGGGGCAGGACGGTCGAATGCGCGGGGACGAGCGAGACGTCGTCGTAGGTGAGCGCTTCAGCCTGGATGCGCAGCATGGGCCGGGTCCGGGGGAGTGAAGCGCGCCATTGTAACCGGTGGCGCAGCGCCACCGGTCACTGCGCGGCGTCGGACGCTTCGGCCGCTTCCAGCGTGTTCTGCATCAGGGTGGCGACCGTCATCGGCCCCACCCCGCCGGGCACGGGCGTGATCCAGCTGGCGCGCGCGGCCGCCGCCTCGAACCCCACGTCGCCGACCAGCCGCCCGTCGTCCAGGCGATTGATGCCGACATCGATGACCACCGCGCCGGGCTTGACCCATTCGCCCGGCACGATGGCCGGCTTGCCGACCGCCACCACCAGGATGTCGGCGCCGCGCACCGACGACTCCAGCACCGCGGGTGGGGTGAACTTGTGGCAGGAGGTCACGGTGCAGCCGGCGATCAGCAGTTCCAGCGCCATCGGCCTGCCCACGTGGTTGGACACGCCCACGATCGTCGCGCTGGCGCCGCGCACCGGGCGGTCGGTATAGGCCAGCAGCGTGGTGATCCCGCGCGGCGTGCACGGGCGCAGGCCGAACTGGCGCAGGGCCAGGTGGCCGACGTTCTCCGGGTGGAAGCCGTCGACGTCCTTGCGCGGGTCGATCCGGTGGATGAGCGCCGCCCCGTCGCGCGGGGTGCCGTCGGCCCGGTCGGGCAACGGCAGCTGCACGAGGATCCCGTGGACCTGCGGATCGGCGTTGAGCCGGTCGACCAGCGCCAGCAGGTCCGCCTCCGGGGTGTCCGCCGGCAGGTCGAAGTCGATCGCGCGGATGCCGACCTTTTCAGCGGCGCGGCGCTTGTTGCGCACGTAGACGGACGAGGCGGGGTCGTCGCCCACCAGCACCACCGCCAGCCCGGGGCGCGACCGGCCTGCCGCCAGCCGCGCGTCGACCTGCAGCGCCAGGTCGTCGAGGAGGTCCTCGGCGATGCGCTTGCCATCCAGGATGCGGGCGGTGCGGGTCATGCGGCGGCGGCAACCCTGCGCTACAGTCGGAGCCGCCCATTATTGCTCAGTTGCTTACTCAGGGAGACCGGCATGGCGATCCAGGGGGCATGTCCGAAATGCGGCAAGCGCGTGCTGCACGTCAATGTCGAGAACGTCGTCGGCATGGTGGCCGGCGAGAGCAAGGCGCGCTGCCTGAGCTACAGCTGCATCCACTGCAGCACGGTACTGGGGGTCCAGATCGACCCGCGCGCCAAGCCGCGCGCACGGTCGGGCACCACGCCCAAGTCCACGGGCTGAGCGTCAGTCCGCGGCGCACGCCGCGGAGACGTCCTGGTAGCCCGGAAACGCGCGGCCGGGCGCGCACACGGGGCAATCCGGGTCCGGCAGCAGCCGGGTCTCGCGGAAGCGCATCGCGAGCGCGTCGAAATGCAGCAGGCGGCCGCGCAGCGGCTCGCCGATGTCCAGCAGCAGCTTGATGGCCTCGGTGGCCTGCAGCAGGCCGACGACGCCGGGCAGCACGCCGAGCACGCCGGCCTCGGCGCAGTTGGGCGCGGCCTCCGGCGGCGGCGGTTCGGGGAACAGGCAGCGATAGCAGGGCGCCACGCCGCGCCGGCGCCCCGCGTCGAACACGCTGGCCTGCCCTTCGAAGCGGTGCACCGCGCCGTACACCAGGGGCTTGCCCAGCTTCACGCAGGCGTCGTTGAGCAGGTAGCGCACGGCGAAGTTGTCGGCGCCGTCGATCACCACGTCCACGCCTTCCAGCAGTCGCTCCACGTTGGCGGCCGTCGCCCGCTCCTGCACCGCTTCGATCCGGGTGCGGGGGTTCAGCGCGGACAGCGTTGCCGCCGCTGACGCGACCTTGGGTACCCCGATGCTCGATTCGGTATGCAGGATCTGTCGCTGCAGGTTGCTGCGGTCGACCACGTCGTCGTCGACCACGCGCAGGCGCCCTACCCCCGCGGCGGCCAGGTAGAACGCGACCGGCGAACCGAGTCCACCCGCGCCCAGCAGGAGCACGGTCGAGGCTTCCAGGCGGCGCTGCCCCTCGAGGCCGACATCGGGCAGGCGCAGGTGGCGGGAGTAGCGCTCGAGGAAGTCCTGGTCGTCGTCGGGGCCACGCACGGGCAACGCGTCAGCGATCCAGCGCGAGGTGCCGCCTTCCACGGAGGCAACGCGCGTGTAGCCCGCGGCGCGCAATGCGTGGGCGGCCTGCAGCGAGCGCCCACCGCCCTGGCAGATGAGCAGGATGGGTGCCGCGCGATCCGGCAACGTGGCCGACGGCGACGCTTCCAGCTCTGCGCGCGCGATCCCGACTGCGCCTTCCGCCATGCCCAACGCGCGTTCGTGCGCCTCGCGCACGTCGACCAGCACCGCGCCCGCGCGCATGCGCTCGAGCGCTTCGGCCGGGGTGATCGATTCGACGTCCATGCCGCGAGTATCCGCCCCACGGTTCACGGCAGCGGCAACACGTCGAGCACCGCGCCCACCGGCAGGTCGCACGGGCCTTCGGGCACCACCAACAGGGCGTCGGCGCCGGCGGCGGCACGGAGGCGGTGCGAGCCCGTGACCGGATCGGGGATCGCCCACAGCGCGCCGTCGTCGCGCGCTTCCAGCCGCGCGCGCTGGAACTCGCGGCGCGGATGCGGCTTCGCCAGCGGCGCCGCCAGGCGTGCGCGCCATGTGGGCCGGGGCTCGGTGCGACCCTGCAATCCGTCGACCAGCGCGCGACCGAACGTCAGCCACGTGGCCAGTACCGACACCGGGTTGCCCGGCAGCCCGAGCAGCCGCGCCTGGTCCAGGCTCCCGAACAGCACGGGCATCCCCGGCTTCATCCGCACCTTCCAGAAGTGCGGCGTGCCGAACTCCGCCAGGACCCGGGGCACATGATCCTTGCCCCCGGCGGAAACGCCGCCGCAGGTGAGCACGACGTCGAACGCGCAACACGCGTCGCGCAACGCGACCTCGATCCGGCGCGGGTCGTCCGGCAGCGCGGGCCACAGGGTCGGCTCCAGCCCCTCGGCGCGCAGCAGGCCGGCGAGCAGCTCGCGGTTGGAATCGTGGATCTGCCCGGGCGCGAGCGGCAGGCCCGGCGGCACCAGCTCGTCCCCCGTGGTGAACACGGCCACCGTCGGCCGGCGCGCGACCTGCAGCGCGTCCAGGCCCAGGGCCGCGGCGAGCGACACGCGCACCGGGGACAGCACCTGACCGGCGCGCAGCACCGTCTCGCCCGCGCGCACGTCCTCGCCGGCGTGGCGCACGTTCGCGCCGTGCGCTATGTCGTCCGGGATGCGCACGCGTTCGCCGTCGCGTTGCACGACCTCCAGGATCGCGACCGTGTCCGCGCCCGGCGGCAGCGGCGACCCCGTGGTGATGCCGATGCATTCGCCGGCACCGACGCGCTGCCCGGTCGCGACCCCCGCGAACTGCTCGCCGGCGAGCCGCAATCCAGCGCCGTCCTGCGTCGCGAGGTCCGCATGGCGGAACGCGTAACCATCCATCGCGCTGTTGTCGAACGACGGCAGCGCGATCGGTGCCACCACGTCGGCCGCGAGCACGCGTCCGTGGCAACGAGCGACGGCCAGCATTTCCGTTTCGAGCTGGTGCGTCGTGGCGACTTCACGAACGATCGCCATCGCGTCGTCGAACGCGAGCCGCGTCGGCACGTTTTCGTAGCGGTCGGCGCGGGGGGTGTGGGTGCTCATGCCACGCCTGCCCGCGCGAGGTCCGCGGGTGTGTTGAGGTTGCCGAAGCGCACGCCGGCCAGCCGCACACCCGGCATCCCGAGTGTTGCCTGCAGGTCGCGAACCGACAACGCGCCGTCCAGCAACGCCCGCGACGCGGCATCGCGCAGGACGTCGACGCGCCAGAGCGCGACCAGCGGCTGCGGTCCGTCTTCGTCTTCCGCCCAGGCGCCAATGCCACCGGCCGCCGAGCGGAGGGTGGGCAACAGGCAATCGTTGCAGTCGACGAGGTCGACCGGCAGCGTCAGCAACCAGGGCGTCGTGCAGGCACGTGCCAATGCGTCCAGGCCCGCCATCGGGCCGGCGCCGATGATGGCATCGGGCACTGCCGCGATTCCGTGCTCGCGGTAACGCGCTTCACCGCCGTTCGCGCTCACCAGCAGCGCATCGACGCGCCCTTCGAAACGCCGCTGCCAGCGCAGGACCTGCGGGATGCCGGCACGCTCGAGCCAGGCCTTGTCGCGGCCGCCGAGGCGGGTGGCGGCGCCACCGGCGAGGATGCCGAGGGTGACCGGGGCGGGCGATGACGCTGACATGGCGTGGTCGCGGCTTACGCCGCTCCTACCGGCGCTTGACGTGCCGCAGCAGCCGGCGCTTGCGCTCGACCTGGCGGTCCGTCAGCACGTTCTTGCGGTCCTTGTACGGGTTGTCGCCTTCCTTGAACACGAAGCGAACCGGCGTGCCGACCAGCTTGAAGCGCTTGCGGAAGAAGTTCTCGAGATAGCGCCGGTAGCTGTCGCTCAACGTGCGCAGGCGCGTGCCGTGCACGATGAACGTCGGCGGGCTCTCGCCGCCCGGATGGGCGAAGCGCAGCTTGGCCACGTGCCCGCGCACGACCGGCGGCGGGTTCGCCTCGTAGGCCACTTCGAGCGCCTTCGTGACCTCGCTGGTGCCGAACTCGCGCGTGGCCGAGGCATGCGCGCGGTGGATCGCCTTGAACAGTTCGCGCAGGCCGGAGCCGTGCAGCGCGGAGATGCGCACCGCCTCGGCCCATTCGACGAAACCGAGCTTGCGCGACAGCAGCGATTCGGCCTGCTCCCGCTGGTAGGTGGTCAACCCGTCCCACTTGTTGACGGCGATCACCAGCGCGCGGCCAGCATCGAGCACCGCGCCGAGCACGCTGGCGTCCTGGTCGGTCACGCCTTCGGTGGCATCGAGCAGGATCACCGCGACCTGGCATTGCTCGATCGCCTGCAGCGTCTTGACGATGGAGAACTTCTCCACCGCTTCCTCGACGCGGCCCTTGCGGCGCAACCCGGCGGTGTCGACCAGCCGGTACTGCCGGCCGTCGCGCTCCAGGTCCACCGCGATCGAATCGCGCGTGGTGCCCGGCACGTCGGAGGCGATCATCCGCTCTTCGCCGAGGATCCGGTTGACCAGTGTCGACTTGCCAACGTTCGGGCGCCCGACGAACGCCACGCGCACGCGACCGGGCGCGTCGTCGAGGACTTCCGCATCGCCGTCCTCCGGCAGCCGCTCGAGCACCGTTTCCAGCAGTTCGTCGATGCCCTGGCGATGGGCGGAGGACGTGCCCTGCATGTCCTTGATGCCGTAGCGCGAGAACTCGCCGTACGCGGACTGCACGTCGATGCCGTCGATCTTGTTGACGACCAGCAGCGTCGGGCGCGCGGCCTTGCGCAGCCACGCCAGGATGTCGTCGTCCAGCGTCGACGGGCCTTCGCGGCCGTCGACGACGAACAGGATCAGGTCGGCCTCGATTGCGGCCGCGCGCGCCTGCTTCGCGGTGGCACCGGCCAGGCCCTCGTCGATCCCCGCGATGCCGCCGGTGTCGACGAGCACGAACGGGCGCTCCGGCTCGAGCCGGCAGACGCCATAGTTGCGGTCCCGCGTCACGCCCGGCTGGTCATGGACCAGCGCATCGCGGGAACGGGTCAGCGCATTGAACAGCGTCGACTTGCCGACGTTCGGCCGTCCGACAAGGGCGACGAGGGGGAGCATCGGCTGATGGGTGTCACTGCACCTGGTAGGCGCTGACCCGGCCGTCGATGTCCTGCACCACCAGGATGCCGTCGGCCACGCGCGGTGCGCTGCGGATCGCCTCGCCGGCATCCACCCGCGCCGCCAGCGCGCCGTCGGACAGCTGCAGCCAGTGCAGGTAGCCGTCGAAGTCGCCGACGACCGCGTGGTCGCCCAGCACGGCCACGCCGGACAGGTTGCGGCGCGCGAGCGCGTCCTGTTGCCAGATCGCCGACCCGGTGGCCTTGTCCAGGCCCCAGACGATGCCATCGCGGTCAGCGACCACGACCTTGTCCGCACCCACGCCGATGCGGCCAGCGCCGCCATGGTCCACGGACCACAGCGGGCGGCCCGAAGGCGCATCCACCGCCACCGTCTGTTCGCGGTAGCTGCTCGCCAACAGGGTGGTGCCGTCGAGGACCGGCGTCCCGTCGACATCGGCCATGCGCTCGAGCTCCGAGCGCCCTTCCTGCTGCGCGACGGGCAGCTGCCAGAGCGCCCGGCCGTCCTGCAGGGCGAGTGCCACCAGCGTGCCGTCGTCGTTCCCGGCGAACACGTAGCCCGGGCCGAGGACCGGCGCGTCCGCGCCGCGCACCGTGAGGGTCGGCGCCGGTGCCGCCCAGAACCAGCGGCGCTCGCCACTGGCGGCATCGAATGCGGTGAGGCGGCCATCGTCGCTGCGCACCAGCACCGCGCCCTGGGCGATCGCCGGCGCCGCGGTCACTTCCGCGCCGACCTTGCCGCGCCAGCGCTCGGCACCGGTCGCCGCGTCCAATGCGAGCACCACGCCATCGAGCCCGCCGACGACCACCAGTCCGTCGCCCACGCCCGGGCTTGCCGCCAGGCGCAGGCCTTCGGCCGGGAAATGCCACACGGCCGCGCCGCTCTGCAGGTCGAAGGCACGCACGCCGCCGTCCAGCCCTGCCGCGTACACGCGGCCATCGGCGATCGCCGGTCCCTGGCGCGTGCCGGTCCGGCCTTCGCCATCGCCGATGCCGGCGGACCAGAGCGGCGTGACGGTCACCGTCGGCGCGTACTCGGTCAACGCGGCAGGCGCGGTGGCGTCATTGTCGTCGCGGTCGAACCAGCCGCTGATGGTGCTGCAGCCGGCCAGCACCACGGTGCCGAGCACCAGGCCCGGCAGGCGCAACGAGGACGGATTCGGGCGTGGGGTGGGCTTCATCGATGCGGGTTCCCTGGATTGGAATTGGGCGGTGTCCCGCCGACGGCCACCAGCTTGATCTCGATCAACTGGCGCTGCGGCGAGCCTTCGTCGAGCGCGGCCAGCGCCTGCTCGTACGCGGCACGCGCGGCATCGCGCCGGCCGAGCGCGGCCTCGGCGTCGCCACGCAGTTCGAGCGTGGCGGGCTGGGTGGCGTCCGCGAGCAGGGCCAGGGCCTCTTCGGCCTTGCCCGCATGGACCAGCAGGCGCGCCAGGCGCAACTGCACGATGTAGGCCAGCGCGGGATCCTCCGCCGAAACACCCTGCAGGGTCGCGATCGCGGCATCGGCCTGTCCTGCGCCAACCTGCGCCTGGGCCAGGCGCAAGGCGGCCAGGGTTTCATACGGTGCCTCGTCCAGGCCGGCGACGAGCGGCGCCGCCGTGGCCGGGTCACCTGCCTCGATGGATTCGACCGTCTCCTGGTAGGCCTGGCCCGCGGCGACGCGCTGCTCGAGTTCCTGCTGCTGCCACCACTTCCAGCCGAAGATCGCACCGAGCCCGAGCACCACGCCGGCGATCAGTGCCGCGCCGTTGTTGCGCAACCACGCGAGGACGCGTTCGCCTTGTTCTTTCTCGTCGAGCAGCTCGTCCATGCGGTTCCGTCATGCGGTCAAGAAGCGATCCGGACCGCGTCGCGGCCCGGATCGGCAATGGGATGACCCGCAATGCCCGCCTCGGGCCTGGAAACCTGGACCTGGACGCGATTGCGGGACGCTGGCCCGCGGGGCTGGCCCCCGGGCGTGCCCGACGCGCGTCAGTCGTGGACCGGCGCGAGGGAGCCGTCAGAGGATACCGTAAAGCGCGCGACGTTCGCGCGCTGGAACGCGTCCAGCTCGAGCGGCTGGCCGTTGCGTTCCACTGCCACGGCATCGGCGTTGCCGATCACCATGGCGCCCACTTCGCGCAGGTCGAAGCTGCGGGTGGTGCCTGCGCTGAGCAGGCCTTTCTCGATGACCTCGCCGTCGCGGCCGGTGACTTCCACCCAGCTGTCGCCGCCGAGCTCCATCGACAGCGTCGGCGACGTGGGCTGCGTCGCGGCGGACGGACCCATCGACGCGATCATCGGGGTGCGTTCGAGCGGCACGGCCTGGCGCGCCGGGCTGGCGCCGGTGGGCGGCACGGCGGAGACCGGGACGTCGAGCGGTGCGACGTTGCCGGTGGGGAGCGACATCTGGGTGCGCGTGCCCATCCAGACCGACCCGACGATCGCGACGGTGATCGCGATGTACGCGGCGCGGCGGCTGAACTGTTCCAGCAGGCGCTGGTGGCGCGGCACGAAATTGTGGGTGACCAGCGCCGGCGGCTCGACGGGTCCGACCCGGGCCGCCTCGAGCGTGGTGGCGGTGCCGATGCCCAGCAGGCGTGAATAACTGCGCAGCTGCCCGCGAACGAAGACCGGCGCGCCCAGGCGGGCCCAGTCCTCTTCCTCGAGCGATCGGACCACCCGGACGGGCATCTTCAGGCGCTCGGCCACGTCTTCCAGGCGCAATCCGGCGGCTTCCCGCGCCTTGCGGAGTCGTTCGCCGCAGCCGCGGTCGCCTTCAGGCGCGGCTTGATTTGGGTGCATCGTCACTGGTCCCCCGCTTGGGCCGGATGATCCCCGAACTCGGCCCGCATGCGACTCATATAACGCTCGGCGGCCGCCTTGTCGCCTAGCACGTTCTCGATTTGTGACGCAAGTTGTAACGCAGCGGCATCCGCGGGTCCAGCGGCGAGGCGTCGCTGCGAGAAAGCGCGCGCCTCGAACGCATCGCCGCGCCGGTACGCCAGCTCCGCCATGGCGCCCAGGGCGACCACGCTCCGGGGGTCCAGCTCGAGTGCGGCGCGCAGGTCCCGTTCGGCCCGCGCGTCCTGCCCGGCCCGGCCCGCGCAGTCGCCGGCGTTGGCCAGGGCACCGGAGCGGTCGCGATACGCGGGGTCCGCCAGGGCCCGGTCGAACCAGGCCAGTGACTCCGCTGGCCGCCCGTTGGCGCACAACCAGGTGCCGTAGTTGTTGAGGTGCGCGCCGCGCGGCGCCAGTTCGGCGGCCCGGGCGAAATGCGTGCCGGCCGCTTCCGGGTCGTCGCGCCGCGCGGCCACGACGGCGAGGATGGCGTGTGCATCCGCCGTGCCCGGCGCGAGTTCGAGGACCGCCTCGGCGTGTTCCCTTGCCTCGTCCAGCTTGCCGGCCTGCAACCGGTGCTGGGCGAGCAGCAGGCGGTCGCGGATCGCCAGGACCGGCACGCGGTCGCCATCGTCGACCTCGACGACCCGCGCGGTCTGCGTGTACTCGCCGCGCGACGCGTCCGGGCGCACGAAGGACAGGCGGCTGCACGCACCGAGCGCCATCGCGAGCACGAGCGCGAACGCCAGCGCGGCAGTGGCCTTATGCAGCGGCATCGGCACCTTCGTTCGTACGTTCCAGGTGCTTGCGGAATTCCGCCTGGCGACGGGTGCGGTCCGTCACCTGGCCCTTGAGCTGGCCGCAGGCGGCATCGATGTCGTCGCCGCGCGTCCGGCGGACGGTCGCCAGCACGCGCGATTCCTGCAGCAGCTTCTGGAACGCGCGGATGTCCGCTTCCTCTGAGCGCTCGAAGCGCGTGCCCGGGAACGGGTTGAACGGGATCAGGTTGACCTTCCCGGCGTCCTTCATCTGCACGGCGTTGTCGAAGGCGCGCATCAGGCGGGCCAGTTCGCGCGCATGCGCGGGCTGGTCGTTGACGCCCTTCATCAGGGTGTACTCGAAGGTGATCGACGCGCGCGGCTTGCGTTTCACGTAGCGCTGGCAAGCGGCCATCAGCTCGGCGATCGGGTACTTCTTGTTCAGGGGCACCAGCTCGGTGCGCAGGTCGTCGTTGGGCGCATGCAGCGACACGGCGAGCGACACGTCGCTCTCCTCGCCCAGGCGGTCGATCATCGGCACCATGCCGGCGGTCGACAGCGTGACCCGCTTGTTGGCCAGGCCGTAGCCCAGGTCGTCGCGCATGATGCTCATCGCGCGCACGACGTTGTCGAAGTTCATCAGCGGCTCGCCCATGCCCATCATCACGACGTTCGTGAGCTTGCGCTGGCGATGCGGCACGTTGCCCAGGTGGCGGGCGGCGACCCAGACCTGGCCGATGATCTCGGCGGTCGACAGGTTGCGGTTGAAGCCTTGCGTGGCGGTGGAACAGAACTGGCAGTTGAGCGCGCAGCCGACCTGGCTGGACACGCACAGCGTGCCGCGGCCCTTGTCGGGGATGAACACCGCCTCGATGGCGTTCTTCGGGTCCATGCCCAGCAGCCACTTGTGGGTGCCGTCGGCGGAGGCCTTGTCGAAGATCACCTGCGGCACGTGCACGACCGCGTGCTGTTCGAGCTTGGCGCGCAGCGCCTTGCCCAGGTCCGTCATCGCCGCGAAGTCCGTTTCGTGGCGATGGTGGATCCACTTCATGACCTGGTGCGCGCGGTAACGCTTCTCGCCGAGCACCTGCTCGAAGAAGTCTTCCAGTCCGACCCGGTCCAGGTCGAAGAGGTTCGTTTGCGTGCCCATGGCGGGAATGATCTGCGCCTGCCGGTCTAGCGCGCGTGGACGTCGGTGGCCGGGAAGAAGTACGCGATCTCGATCGCGGCGTTCTCCAGGCTGTCCGAACCGTGAACGGCGTTCGCGTCGATGCTGTCGGCGAAGTCGGCGCGGATGGTGCCGGCGGCGGCATCCTTCGGGTTGGTGGCGCCCATCAGGTCGCGGTGCTTCAGGACCGCGCCCTCGCCTTCCAGGACCTGGACCATCACCGGGCCGGAGATCATGAACTCGACCAGCGCATTGAAGAACGGGCGCTCGCGGTGGACCGCGTAGAAGCCTTCGGCCTCCCGGCGGGACAGCTGGGTCATCTTCGCGGCCACGACCTTCAGGCCGGCCTTCTCGAAGCGGGAATAGATTTCGCCGATGACGTTCTTGGCGACGGCATCGGGCTTGACGATCGACAGGGTGCGCTCCAGCGCCATGGGGTGGTTCTCCGGGGGGTAATGATCTGCGACTGAAAAAACCCGCAGGGGCGCGGGTTTAGCCAACATGGCTCGGGTAATTCTAGCGGATCGCGGCCCGTGAAGGCAGGCGGATCGCTCGGCGCGCGTTGACGCGGGGCACCGCCTGCCCCACGATTAAACAAGCGTTTGATTCAGGGATTGCCGGATGGCCGCCACGACCCATTTCTCCACCAAGGACCGGATCCTCGGCGCGGCCGAGGAACTGTTCGCCCAGCACGGCTTCGCCGGGACTTCGCTGCGCCAGGTCACCAGCCGCGCGGACGTCAACATCGCGGCGGTCAACTACCACTTCGGCAGCAAGGAGAACCTCGTCAACGAGGTCTTCCGGCGCCGCATGGACGACATGAGCCGCCGCCGGCTCGCCGCGCTCAAGACGGCGCAGGAAGACCGGCCCGGGGAGCTCGAGCCGGTGCTCGCGGCGTTCGTCGAGCCCGCGCTCGCGATGGCCCAGGACCGGCACGGCGGCGGCGCGTTCATCCGCGTCATCGCGCGCGCCTATGCGGAAAAGAACGACAGCCTGCGCAAGTTCCTCTCCGACCAGTACGGCCACGTGCTGCGCGAGTTCGCCAAGGCGATCGCGGCCAGCGTGCCGGAGCTGAGCAAGGAGGAACTCTACTGGCGCCTGGACTTCCTGGCCGGTGCGCTGACCTATGCGATGGCCGATTTCGGCCTGATCAAGCGCCCGGCCAACACGGCCGAGGCCACCCACCGCGAACGCGCCGCCCGCGAGCTGATCCGCTTCGCCGCAGCCGGCTTCCGGAGCTGAATTGATGGCCGACAAGTTGCTGGTACGCAGGGCGGCGGTGCTGGGGGCCGGGGTGATGGGGGCGCAGATCGCGGCGCACCTGGTGAACGCCGGGGTGGACACGGTGCTGTTCGACCTGCCAGCGAAGGATGGCGACCCCGACGGCGTTGTCCGGAAGGCGATCGCCAACCTCGGCAAGCTGTCCCCTGCCCCACTCGCGGACAAGGCGCTGGCCGGGCGCATCGTGCCCGCCAACTACGACACCGGGCTCGCGCTGCTGGGCGAATGCGACCTGGTCATCGAGGCCATCGCCGAGCGCATGGACTGGAAGCAGGACCTGTACCGCAAGGTCGCGCCGCACGTGCGCGAAGACGCGGTGCTGGCGAGCAACACGTCCGGCCTCGGCATCAATGCACTGGCGGACGTGCTGCCCGAAGCGCTGCGTCCGCGCTTCTGCGGCGTGCACTTCTTCAATCCGCCTCGGTACATGCACCTGGCCGAACTGATCCCGGCGCGCGATACGGCGCCCGCGGTGCTGGAGGCGCTCGAGGCCTTCCTCACGACCACGCTCGGCAAGGGCGTGGTGGTCGCGCGCGACACCCCGAACTTCATCGGCAACCGGATCGGCGTGTTCTCGATGCTGGCGACGATGCACCACACCGAAGCGTTCGGACTTGGTTTCGACACCGTCGACGCGCTGACCGGGCCGGCGATCGGGCGCCCGAAGTCGGGGACGTACCGGACCGCGGACGTCGTGGGGCTGGACACGATGGTGCACGTGATCGGCACCATGGCCGACACGCTGCCCGACGACCCGTGGCACGGCCATTTCAAGGCCCCTGCGTGGCTGTCGCGACTGGTCGAACAGGGCGCGCTGGGCGCCAAGACCGGCGCCGGCGTGTATCGCAAGCAGGGCAAGGCGATCCAGGTGCTGGACCCGGCGGCCGGCGAGTACCGGGCGTCGGCCGCGTCGATCGATCCAGGCGTTGCGGCGCTGCTGAAGGAACGCGACGCCGGGAAGAAATTTGCTGCGCTGCGCGCCAGCGAACACCCGCAGGCGCGATTCCTCTGGGCGGTGTTCCGCGACCTGTTCCACTACAGCGCGTTCCACCTGGACGACATCGCCTCCACGGCGCGCGACGTGGACCTCGCATTGCGCTGGGGCTTCGGCTGGTCGCTCGGCCCGTTCGAGACCTGGCAGGCCGCGGGCTGGAAGCAGGTGGCGGACTGGATCGCCGAGGACATCGTCGCGGGGCATGCGATGAGCAACGCGGCGTTGCCCGACTGGGTGTTCGACGGGCGCGACGGCGTGCACGGCGCCGAGGGCAGCTACAGCCCTGCGCAGGACGCGAAGCTGCCGCGGTCGGCGCTGCCCGTCTACCGGCGCCAGCGTTTTCCCGAGGCACTGCTGGGCGAGCGCGCCGACCCTGGCGAAACCGTGTTCGAGAACGACGGGCTGCGTGCGTGGACCGATGGCGACGGGGTGCTGGTCGCGTCGTTCAGGACCAAGTTGCACACGGTCAACGACGAGGTCCTCGACGGATTGCAGGAGGCGATCGGCATCGCCGAGCGCGACTTCCGCGGGATGGTCCTGTGGCAACCGAAGGAACCGTTTTCCGCGGGCGCGGACCTGGCGGGCGCGCTGGGCCTGCTGCAGGCCGGCGACGTGGCCGGGTTCGAGGCGATGGTCGCGAACTTCCAGGCGACCAGCCAGCGCATCAAGTACGCGCTGGTGCCGGTGGTCGCGGCGGTACGCGGGCTGGCGCTCGGCGGCGGCTGCGAATTCCAGATGCATGCGGCGCATGCGGTCGCGCACCTGGAGAGCTACGTCGGGCTGGTGGAAGCCGGCGTAGGCCTGTTGCCCGCCGGCGGTGGACTGAAGGAACTGGCGGTGCGCGCGTCGGCTGCCGCCGGACCGGGTGGCGACGTGCTGGCGCAGCTCAAGCCCGCCTTCGAGGCGGTGGCAATGGCGAAGGTCTCCGCGTCGGCCGTCGAGGCGAAGGCGCTCGGCCTGGTGCGACCCGGCGATACGGTCGTGATGCATGCGCATGAATTGCTGCACGTCGCGCGCACCCGTGCGCTGGCGATGGCGGAGGGCGGCTACCGCCCGCCCCTGCCGGAACGCCAGGTGCAGGTCGCGGGCGACGTCGGCATCGCGACGCTGCGCATGCTGCTGGTCAACATGCGCGAGGGCCGCTTCATCTCGGGGCACGACGAGGAGATCGCGACCCGCATCGCCACCGTGCTCTGCGGCGGCGAGGTCGATCGCGGTTCGCTCGTCGACGAGGACTGGCTGCTGCGGCTCGAGCGCGAGCACTTCGTCGCGTTGGCGCAACTGCCGAAGACCCAGGAACGCATCGCCCACATGCTCGAGACCGGCAAGCCGCTGAGGAACTGACGATGACCCGCCAACTGCAGGATGCCTACATCGTCGCCGCCACCCGCACGCCGGTCGCCAAGGCCCGCGGCGCGTTCCGCAACACGCGCCCGGACGACCTGCTGGCGCACGTGTTGCGCGCGGTGGTCGCGCAGGCGCCGAACATCGATCCGGAGCGGATCGCGGACGTGATCATCGGTTGCGCGATGCCCGAGGGCGAGCAAGGCATGAACGTGGCGCGCATCGGCGCGCTGCTGGCCGGGCTGCCGCATGGCGTGCCGGCGCAGACGATCAACCGGTTCTGCTCGTCCGGGTTGCAGGCCGTGGCGCTGGCCGCCGACCGGATCCGGCTGGGCGAGGCCGACCTGGTGCTCGCCGGGGGGACCGAGTCGATGACGATGGTGCCGATGATGGGCAACAAGGTCGCGCTGTCGCCCTCGGTGTTCGCGAAGGACGAGAACGTGGCGATCGCCTACGGCATGGGGATCACGGCGGAGAAGGTCGCGGAGCAATGGAAGGTCTCGCGCGAGGACCAGGATGCGTTCGCGCTCGCTTCGCACGAGAAGGCGCTGGCGGCGATCGCGGCGGGTGCGTTCCGGGACGAGATTTCCCCGGTCACGGTGGTGGCGCGGGCGCCGGACCTGGATGGCAACGTGGTCCGGGTGCGGGAGACGGTGGTCGATACGGACGAGGGGCCGCGGGCGGGGTCGACGCTGGAGGCGTTGGCGAAGTTGAAGCCGGTGTTCCGCAATGGTGCGTTCGGGGGGAGCGTGACGGCGGGGAATGCGTCGCAGATGAGCGATGGGGCGGCGGGGGTGTTGCTGGCGTCGGAGCGGGCGATCCGGGAATACGGGTTGGTGCCGTTGGCGCGGTTCGCGGGGTTTGCGGTGGCGGGGGTGCAGCCGGAGATCATGGGGATCGGGCCGATTGCCGCGATTCCGAAGGCGTTGGCGATCGCGGGCATCACGCTCGAGGACCTGGACTGGATCGAGCTCAACGAGGCGTTTGCTGCGCAGGCGTTGGCGGTCATTCGGGATGTGGGGCTGGATCCGTCGAAGGTGAATCCGTTGGGTGGGGCGATTGCGCTTGGGCATCCGCTTGGTGCGACGGGCGCTGTACGAACGGCGACGTTGGTGCATGGGTTGCGGCGCGAAAGGCAGCGCTACGGAATGGTGACGATGTGCATCGGCACTGGCATGGGGGCTGCTGGGATCTTCGAGGCGGTTTGACGCGCGCTTGGGTGCGGGTCGCGCCGGCTGCCGCAAGGGGTCGGCGGGGCCACCCGCCTTTTGCGGATGCTGCCTGGGCGGGTGGGTGGATTGCAGGGCGTGCGGAATTTCCCCGCCGACCCCTTGCGACATCCGTCGCTAGTGGCGACCTGGGAGGGTGCGCTCGCGCCAGTCTTTCCAGGCATCGAGGCACTGCAACCACCAGTAGCGGAGCTGGGCTGCGGCGAAGCCGGCGGGCTTCAGGGCGGAGACGAGGCCGTAGTCGCTGAGTTCGCGCCAGCGGGGGTCCGCTTCGGCGATGGCGGAGGCGAGGAGTTCGCCGGCGAAGGTGGTGGGGGCGACGCCGTGGCCGCCGAAGGCCTGGGCGAGCCAGAGGTTGTCTTCGATCTGGCCGAGTTGGGGCATTTCGTGGCGGGCGTAGCTCATGAGGCCGGACCAGGCGTGGTCGATGCGGATGCCGACGAGTTGGGGGAAGACTTTGAGGAGGTCGTCCTTCAACAGGCGTGCGACTTCTTCCGGATCTCGATCGACGATGGAGATGCGGCCGCCCCAGAGGAGCCGGGTGTCGGCCATGGGGCGGTAGTAGTCGAAGGCGAAGCGGGTGTCGTAGACGGCGGCCTGGGTGGACATCACGGTCTGGAGGCGGTCGTCGAGGGGTTCGGTGGCCATGGCGTAGGTGGCGATGGGCAGGACGCCGGCGTCGACCTTGGCGCACAGGCCGGCGAGGTAGCCGCCGCAGGCCAGGACGACGCGGCGGGCGCGGACGCTGCCGGCGGGTGTGTCGATGCGCCAGCCGCTGCCGTCGCGATGGAGCGCGGTCGCGGGGGATTGTTCGTGCAGCTGCACGCCGAGGCCGGCGGCGGTGCGGGCGATGCCTTGCAGGTACTTGAGGGGGTGGAAGTGGAAGGCGCGGGGCTCGAACAATGCGTCGGTGTAGCGCGCGGTGTGGAGTTGGGCGCGCAGGGCTTCGCGTGGCACCCATTTCCACTCGACGCCGAAGTGTTCGCTGAGCAGCCGCTGGCGCGTGCGGAGCACTTCGGGATCGCGGAACCAGTTCGCCCAGAGGACGCCGGCGTCGGTTCGTTCGCAGTCGATGCCGTAGCGGTCGATGCGCGAGCGGATCAGTTCGACGGCGTCGGTGGTGCCGGCATACAGGGCGCGGGCGCGCACCGGCCCGAGGTCGGCGAGCAACCGGTCCTCGCCGCGCGAGAATCCACCGAACACGAAGCCGCCGTTGCGACCGGAGGCGCCGCGTCCCACCCGGGCGGCCTCGAGGAGCACCACGCCGCCCTGCCCCCGTTCGGCCAGGCCCAGCGCGGTGTTGACGCCGGCGAAGCCGCCGCCGACCACGCAGGTGTCGCACTCGACCGTGCCTTCCAGTGCGGCGTGCGCCTGCGTCGTGGGGGCCGTCGCGCGGTAGTAGTCGACGGCGTCCAACGGGTCAGCCCAGGTCGGTGACGCCCAGTTCGAGCAGCGCCCGCTCCATCACCTCGCGCGCCTTCACGCTCAGGTGTTCGTGGTCCAGCGCGTGGCGGATGGTCGCCTCGACCAGGCCGATGTGCGTGCCGCAGTCGAAGCGCGTGCCCTGGAAGCGGAACGCATCCACGGGTGCTTCCCCGAGCAGCGCGGCGATCCCGTCGGTCAGCTGGATCTCGCCGCCGGCACCCGGCGTGGTGGATTCCAGCAATTCGAAGATCCGAGGGCTGAGGATGTAACGCCCCACGACCGCGAGCGTGCTGGGCGCGTCTTCCGGCGCGGGCTTCTCGACCATCGAGGTGATCCGCCCCTGGCGCCCGTCGAACGGCCCGGTCGCGACGATGCCGTAGCTGGCGGTCTGCTCGCGGGGCACGTCCTGCACCGCGATCTTGCTGGCGCCGCTGGCCTGCGCCGCGTCGGCCATCTGCTTGAGCGCGCCCGCACCACCGCGGTTCCAGATGAGGTCGTCCGGCAGGATCACCGCGAACGGTTCGTCGCCGATCACGGGCTTCGCGCAGAGGACCGCGTGCCCGAGCCCCAGCGCTTCGGCCTGGGTGACGAACACCGCGCGCACGCCCTCGGGCAACACGTTGCGGACGAGGGCCAGCTGCTCGGTCTTGCCCGCGCGCTCGAGCTTCTGCTCGAGTTCGTAGGCCTTGTCGAAGTAGTCGGCGACCGCGTGCTTGTAGCGGTTGGTCACGAACACCAGCGTGTCGCAGCCCGCCTCGAGCGCCTCGTCCACCGCGTACTGGATCAGCGGCCGGTCGATGACCGGCAGCATTTCCTTGGGGACGGTCTTGGTGGCGGGGAGGAAGCGGGTGCCGAGCCCGGCGACCGGGAAGACCGCCTTGCGGATCCTGGGATGACCGGCCATCAAGTCTTCCGTGCGTGGCGCGCGGGGAACGCGACGACCGTGGAGCCCGCCCTGTCGTCGACGCGCTCGGCCGGCGCGAAGTCAGGCACCGCCTGTCGCAGCAGGATGGCCAGCGCCTCGATGTCGTAGCGCATGCTGGCCGTGCGCATGTCCGCCAGCGCGCTGCCGATCGCCTCGACCGAGATGCCGCGCTGGTCGGCCTGCAGGATCTGCGGATGCGACGTCGGGCGGTAGGCCTCCTCGGCGTGGAACAGCGTCTCGTGCAGTTTCTCGCCGGCCCGCAGGCCCGTATAGGTGATGGCGATGTCGCGCCCCGGCCGCTTGCCGGCCAGCCGGATCATCTGCTCGGCGAGCACCCGGATCGGCACGGGTTCACCCATGTCGAGGGTGTAGATCGCCTCGTGCGAGCCGATCGCCGATGCCTGCAGGATCAGCTGGCAGGCCTCGGGAATGGTCATGAAGTAGCGGCTGACCTCGGGATCGGTGACCGTGACCGGCCCGCCCGCGCGGATCTGCTCGCGGAACAGCGGCACCACGCTGCCGGCCGAATCGAGCACGTTGCCGAACCGGACCGTCACAAAGCGGGTCGAGCGCCGGTCCGCCAGCGACTGGCATGCCATCTCCGCCAGGCGCTTGGTCGCACCGAGCACGTTGACCGGGTCGACCGCCTTGTCGGTGGAGATCAGCACGAAGGTGCCGACGGAGGCATCGCGGCAGGCGCGCGCGACGGTCTCGGTCGCCAACACGTTGTTGCGCACGGCCTCGCGCAGTTGGCGCTCGAGCAGCGGCACCTGCTTGTAGGCCGCTGCATGGAACACCGCCTCCGGCGAGGAGTTCGACAGCGCGTACGCGATGACCGCGGGGTCGCCGCAGTCGCCGAGCAACGGCACGAACTCGATGTCCGGGAAGTCCCGGCGCAGCTCGGTCTCGGCGGTCGTGAGCGCGAGCTCGTCGATCTCCAGCAACGCGATCCGGCGCGCGCCATGTCGCGCGCACTGCCGGCACAGTTCCGCGCCGATCGAGCCGCCCGCACCGGTGACCATGACCGAACGCCCGCCCAGCCATTCGCGGATCGCCTTCCAGTCTGGCAGCACGGGCTTGCGGCCGAGCAGGTCCTCGATCGCGACCTTCTTCAGCTCACCGGGCAGCGAACGGCCTTCGAGCACGTCGCGCAGCCGCGGCACCATCCGGAACGGCACGCCGCTGCGTTCGCAGGCCTCCACCACGCGTTGCAACGCGCTCGCATCCACCGACGGCATCGCGATGACCAGCAATCGCGCCGCGGTCTCGCGCGCGATCTCGGACACGTCCGACACCTTGCCCAGGACCGGGATCCCCTGCACCTTGCTGCCACGCAGGCGCGCGGCATCGTCGAGGAAACCGACCGGGTGGTACGCGCCGACCCGGTGCATGTCCCGCACCAGCGCCTCGCCTGCCTGCCCGGCGCCGACGATCAGCACGCGCACCGCGTTGCCGACGTCCTGCTTGCGCTGCGCGTCCTTCCAGGCGCGGTACAACAGGCGCGGCGTGCCGAGCATGCCGACCAGCACGAACGGATACAGCATCAGCACGACCCGCATCTCGGGCCGCAGCGAGTTCGACAGGAAGAGGGCGAGGACGATCATCACCCAGCCGATCGCGCAGGCCTTGGCGATGTTCCAGAGGTCCGGGACGCTCGCGAAGCGCCACAGGCCGCGATAGAGCCCCGCCTGCCAGAACACCACGCCCTGCGCGAGCAGCACGATCCAGGTCTCGGGCGTCCACAGCGGCAGCGCCGGGGGCGCCGGCAACAGCGCCTGCCGGAACTGGTGCAGGCCCTGCCAGCACAACCAGACCATAGCCAGGTCGTGGACCACCACGGCCCACCGCGGCGTGTCGCTGGACCATCGATCACGCCACGAACTCATTCCTTGTTCTCCATTGCAGGCAAACCATCGCTGCGCCGCAGCAGCCACCAGGCCACCGAGCCGGATGCATACGAAAGCAGTAACGCAATAGTAAGGGGGGTGACGGCCATGTCACGGAACATCCAGGCCATGGCCACCATTGCCGCGGTCCAGGCGGCGAATGCCAGGGTCACCGGCACGTGCCCGTGGCGACGGGCCGCGTGCTGGAATGCGTGGGACACGTGCGCCTGCCACCAGCGCTCGCCGTTCAGCATCCGGCGGCAGAGGGTCAGCCCGGTGTCCACGAGGAACCCGCTGAGGGGCAGCAGCGACAGGACGAGGGCGCGCGGGTCGGCCGCGGTCGCCATCGCGACCAGCCCCCCGATCGCGAAGCCGAGGGTGCCGCTGCCGACGTCTCCGAGGAACAGCCGCGCACGCGGGAAGTTCCAGGGCAGGAAACCGAAGGTGGCGGCCACCAGGGCGATGCCCAGAGCGCTGCCCACCGGTCCAGCAAGCATTGCCAGCACCAGCGCCACCAGGATGGCCTGCGTCGACGCAAGGCCGTCGATGCCATCCATGAAGTTCCAGACGTTGACCAGCGCGACGGTTGCGCCGAACGCGACCAGGGCCGCCAGCCCATCCCCGGACTGAATCCAGCTCCCCAGCGCGAACACGGCGCCAGCGACCACGTGCACGCCGAGCCTGGTCCAGGCCGGCAACGGGCGATGGTCGTCGATCCAGCCGACCAGCGACACCAACGCGAGTCCGACACCGAACCCCGCCAGCAGCGGTCCGTACCCGGGCATCCGCCAGGCAAGCCATGCCGTGGCCACCAGCAGCGCCGCGGCGATGGCCGCGCCGCCGCCGCGGGGCGTCGGCACGGCGTGGCTGCGGCGTTCGCCGGGCTGGTCGAACAAGGCCCTGCGGCGTGCGTACCCGCGCACGATCCACGCGCCCACCGCGCCGAGCAGCAGGTGGAACAGGAACCAGGACGTGGACGACACGGGTCAGACCACTGCGTAGTTGAGCAAGGGCTTCACCGAACCCCACTCCTTGCAGCTGGGGCATTGCCAATGGTGCGCACGCGCGCCGAAGCCGCAGCGGGTGCAACGGTAGCTGGGGTTGCGCACCAGCAGCTGGTCGGTGATGTGGCCCAGGTCCTGCAGCGTGGCCACGGGGTCGGCGCCTTCGGCCAGGCTCAGTTCGATCAGGGCCGCCTCGCCCCGCACGGAAGGCCGGTCCTTCAACTGCTGCGCCAGCCACGCGCGCGCCGCGGCGACGCCCTCGCCCGCCTCGATGATCCTGGCCAGCGCAAGCACCGGGGCGATCCCGCGGTAGTGCTCGGTCATCTCGCCGAGGAAGGCGCGGGCGCCGGGCGTGTCCCCGGTGCGCTCGTAGCAGGCCAGCAGCGCGGGCAGCAGCTCGGGAAGGTAATCCGGGTCGTGCCGCGCGACCCGCTCGAACGAGCGGATCGCGGCCCCGTCGTTGCCCGCATCGACTTCGATGCGGCCCTCGAGCAGGCCGGCGCGGACGGAGTTTGCGTCCGCTTCGTAGGCGCGCCGCACGGCATCGCGCGCGGCCTGCACGTCGCCCGCCGCGCGGTGCCGGTCGGCCAGCTCGCACTCGAACTGGGCGACCAGCTTGCCCATGGGTTCGCCGGTGGCGGCCTCGTAGCGCGTGGCGTTCTCGATCGCCTTGGGCCAGTCGCGCTCGGCCTGGTAGATGCCGATCAGGTGGCGCAACGCATGCGGGGTGATGTCCAGGCGCACCAGGTCGCTGAAAACGGTCTCGGCGCGGTCCAGCAGCCCCGAACGCATGTAGTCCTCGCCCAGCGCGAGCATCGCCTGCACCTTCTGCTGGTCGCTCAGGCCCGGCCTGGACACCAGTGCCTGGTGCAGCCGGATCGCGCGATCGACTTCGCCGCGCCGCCGGAACAGGTGTCCCAGGGCGACCTGCGTCTCGAAGGTGTCCTTGTCCAGTTCGGCGATGCGCAGGAATACCTCGATCGCCTTGTCGGGCTGCTCGTTGAGCAGGTAGTTCAGGCCGCGGAAGTAGGTCGTGGAGAGCCGGCTGACCTGGCTGTCGCTATGGCGCTCGCCGCCGCGGCGCCCGACCACCCAGCCGCTCACGGCCGCGATGGGCAGCAACAGGAAGAACCAGAACCATTCGCTGACGAACGCGGTCACCCGCGCGTCCCGCCACGCCAGCGCCGCGGCCAGAGCACGCTGGCAGCCAGCGCCAGCCCACCGACGACCACGCCGACGAGCAGCGACACGATCACCGCCACGCCCAGCGTGGTCGGCAGTTGCGCGAAACCGAGGTCCAGCCGGACGGGCTGGTCGTTGAGGCCGCCGATGGCGATGCCCGCCACGAGGCAGGCCAGGGCGATCAGGAGGCGGAGCAGGCGCATGCGCGGCGCCGGGTCAGGAGGCAGGCTCGACGGGAACCGCGTCGCTGACACGCTCGCGCAGCTCCTTGCCGGGCTTGAAATGGGGGACATGCTTGCCGGGCAGCGCCACGGCATCGCCGGTCTTGGGATTGCGGCCGGTCCGGGGGGGCCGGTAATGCAGGGAGAAGCTGCCGAAGCCGCGGATCTCGATCCGCTCGCCGTTCGCCAGTGCGCCGCCCATCATTTCCAGCAACGCCTTGACCGCGAGGTCGACGTCGTCGGACTTGAGGTGCTGCTGGCGCTGGGTCAGCGTTTCGATGAGTTCGGACTTGGTCATGCCGCTCCGTGCTTCCCCGTGGTGCGTGGACGGCCCGGCACCTGCCGGGCCGCCACGTTGTCAGCGTGTTACTCCGACTTGCCGCCCAGCTGCTCGCGCAGCAGCGCGCCCAGCTTGGTGGTGCCGCTGGCCGCGTCGGCCGACCGGTTGTACTCGGCCATCGCCTCGGCGGTCTCCGCTTCGTCCTTGCCCTTGATCGACAGCTGCAGCGAGCGGCCCTTGCGGTCCATGCCGATGAACTTGGCCTCGATGCTGTCGCCGACCTTCAGGTGCTGGGTGGCGTCTTCCACGCGCTCGTGCGAGATGTCGCGCGCGGCAACGTAGCCCTCGACGCCGTCGGCCAGCTCGATGGTGGCGCCCTTCGCGTCGACTTCCTTGACGGTGCCGGTGACCTTGGTGCCCTTCGGGTTCGCAGCCATGAACTGGCCGAACGGATCCTGCTCCATCTGCTTGACGCCCAGGCTGATGCGCTCGCGCTCCGGATCGACCGCCAGCACGACGGCCTCGAGGGTGTCGCCCTTCTTGAAGTTGCGGACGATGTCCTCGCCGGTGGTGTTCCAGCTGATGTCCGAGAGGTGCACCAGGCCGTCGATGCCGCCGTCCAGGCCGATGAAGATGCCGAAGTCGGTGATCGACTTGATCTGGCCTTCCACCTTGTCGCCCTTCTTGTGGATCGCCGCGAAGGTCTCCCACGGATTGGAGGTGACCTGCTTCATGCCCAGCGAGATGCGGCGACGCTCCTCGTCGACGTCCAGGACCATTACCTGCACATCGTCGCCGACCTGCGCGACCTTGGACGGGTTGACGTTCTTGTTGGTCCAGTCCATCTCGGACACGTGCACCAGGCCCTCGACGCCCTGCTCGATCTCGACGAAGGCGCCGTAATCGGTGACGTTGGAGACCTTGCCGAACACGCGGCTGTTGGCCGGGTAGCGGCGGGCGATGTTGTCCCACGGATCCTCGCCCAGCTGCTTGAGGCCCAGCGAGACGCGGTTGCGCTCACGGTCGTACTTCAGCACGCGGACGTCCAGCTCCTGGCCGACTTCCACGACTTCGGACGGATGGCGCACGCGCTTCCACGCCATGTCGGTGATGTGCAGCAGGCCGTCGATGCCGCCGAGGTCCACGAACGCGCCGTAATCGGTGAGGTTCTTGACCACGCCCTTCAGCACCACGCCTTCCTGCAGCTTGTCCATCAGCTGCTCGCGCTCTTCCGAATGCTCGCTCTCGACCACCGCACGGCGGGAGACGACCACGTTGTTGCGCTTGCGATCCAGCTTGATGAGCTTGAACTCGAGTTCCTTGCCCTCGAGGTAGACCGGGTCGCGGACCGGGCGCACGTCGACCAGGGAGCCGGGCAGGAACGCGCGGACGTCCTTGATGTCGACGGTGAAACCGCCCTTGACCTTGCCGCTGATGCGACCGGTGATCGTGGCGTTGGCCTGCAGGGCCTCTTCCAGCTCGTCCCACACCATCGCGCGCTTGGCCTTCTCGCGCGACAGCACGGTTTCGCCAAAGCCGTTCTCGAGCGAGTCGAGGGCAACCTTCACTTCGTCACCCACGCCGACGTCGATCTCGCCGGCGTCGTTGCGGAACTGTTCGATCGGCACGATGCCTTCGGACTTGAGGCCGGCGTTGATCACCACGACGTCGGAACGGACCTCGACGACGACACCGGTGACGATGGAACCCGGCTTGAGCTTGGCCAGGCCGGCTTCGCTCTGTTCGAACAGCTCGGCAAAGGATTCGGTCATTGCAGCGGACATGTAGATGGATTCTCTGGTGGATACTCAGGCCGGCCCTCGCGCGCTGTGGCGGAAGTGTCGGCCCACCCTGGGGGGTTGGCGTGCTCCGAGGAGGGAGCGGGCGCCAGGTTGGTGGATGACCCGCTGGCGGGATTGCCGGCGGGGCCTGCTCGGGATGAGCGCCTGCGACGGGGCCTACGCCCTGCGTTCCGGCAACAGCGCCAGCACGCGTTCGACCACCTCGTCGATGCCCAGGCCGGTGGTATCGATGCGCACGGCGTCTTCGGCCGGCCGCAAAGGCGCCACCGCACGACTGGCATCGCGGGCGTCCCGGGCAAGAATCTCCCGTAGCAGACCGTCCAATGTAACGGAAACTCCTTTTTCCTTCAACTGCTTATAGCGTCTTTCCGCCCGCTCGTCGGCGCTGGCTGTCAGGAACACCTTCCAGGCGGCATCGGGGAAAATCACCGTCCCCATGTCGCGGCCGTCGGCGACCAGGCCGGGCGGCTGCCGGAATGCCCGCTGGCGATCCTTCAGGGCGGACCGGACTTCGGGGATCGCGGCGATCGCCGACGCGGCGGCGCCGGCGGTTTCCGTCCGCAGCTCGTCGGTGGCGTCGACGCCGTTGACGATCACCCGCGGCTCGTCGCCGGCCTCGTCGCGGAACGCGATGTCGGTGTCGAAGGTGCAACGGACCAGCGCGGAGGCGTCGGACAGATCGATGTCGGCCCAGCTCGCCACGATGCCGACCGCCCGGTACAGGGCGCCGGAATCGAGGTAGTGCCACCCCAGCCGCCGGGCGACCCCGCGGCTGATGGTGCCCTTGCCGGACCCGGACGGGCCGTCGATGGTCAGGACCGGAATGCTGTCGTCGGACATGGGGCGCCTCGCTGGGATCGCCGATTGTAGCCGGGCCGGTGCAAGCAGTTGAATCGGCGGGAAAATGCGGGTTAGAATGCGCGGCTTCGTTGTCCCAACCCCATCCGTTGCCGAGGTCTGTCATGAAGGTCCTGTCCTCCCTGAAGTCGGCGAAGGCCCGTCACCGCGACTGCAAGGTGGTCCGCCGTCGTGGCAAGGTCTTCGTGATCTGCAAGTC
>DASTUL010000063.1:0-5894 GCA_035759645.1 Lysobacteraceae bacterium
ACGACCTAAGCCGCTACCACCTCAAGGTAGTGCGTCTACCAATTCCGCCACCTGGGCTTTGACTCGAAAATTCTAGCTGCCGGGGGCCGGCTCCGGCTGCGGCTCGTCGGCGTCGGCCGGCGCGGATTCATCCGTCGCCGCCGGTGCGTCGGTGGCCGGCGCATCGTCGACGGGCGCGGCCGGCACCGACTGCTGGACCGGCGCGGCCGGCACCTGCGCGGCGTCCTCCGCGGGCGCGGCGGGCACCTCGGCCATGACGCCCAGGTCGGCCTGCGCGGCGACCGGGCGCGAGATGTTGGTCGCGTGCCAGGCCATGTACATGCTGATGATGAAGAACACGACCGCCAGCCACTTGGTGGCCTTGCTCAGGAAGTTGCCCGCGCCGGTGGCGCCGAACACCGTGGCCGACGCGCCCGCCCCGAAGCCGGAACCGGCCTGCGCGCCGGCACCGCGCTGCATGAGGATCAGCGCGATCATCGCGATGGCGATGAGGACGTAGACGACGTTGAGGACTACAAGCATTGAAAGAAACCGGTTATCTGGGAGGTCACTGGGTTCCCGCCTTCGCGGGAACGACTACGCGGCAGCCACGATGGCGAGGAAGTCGGCCGCGACCAGCGAGGCACCGCCGACCAGGCCGCCGTCGACGTCGGCCTGCGCGAACAGCGCGGCGGCGTTGTCGGCCTTGACGCTGCCGCCGTACAGGATCGGCAGCGAGCCGGCAATTCTAGCATCGCGGGCCGCGACTTCGCCACGGATGAACGCGTGGACTTCCTGCGCCTGCTCCGGGGTGGCGGTGCGGCCGGTGCCGATGGCCCAGACAGGTTCGTAGGCGACCACGGCGCCGTCGAGGACGGTGGGACCGCCTGCCGCGAACACGGCGTCCAGCTGCTCCTCCAGCCGATACCAGGTCTGGCCGGCCTCCCGCTCGTGCAGGGCTTCGCCGACGCAGAGGATGGGGATGAGTCCCGCCTCCTTCGCCGCCAGGAGCTTGCGGGCCACCACTTCGCTGGTCTCGCCGTGGTACTGGCGGCGCTCGGAATGGCCGACCAGGCCGTAGCGCGCGCCGACGTCGACCAGCATCCCGGCGGCGACTTCCCCGGTGTAGGCGCCCTTCGTGTGCGCGCTGACGTCCTGCGCACCGAAGGAAAGGCCACGCTCGCCATAGGTGGCGACCAGGTCGCCCAGGTACGGCAACGGGGGCAGGACGATGCGCTCGACGTTCGCCGGGGCGTCCACGGCGGCCAGTTCATCGACCAGCGCGTGGGCGAAGGCGCGGTCGCCGTGCAGCTTCCAGTTTCCGGCGACGAGGCGGCGGCGCATGGGCGGGTTCCCTGATTTCGTGGCTAAACGCAAAGGATACCGGATGGGGGGTCCCGGATTCCGGCGCTTTGCGCCTTCATCCGGGCTACCGGTAGGTCACGTCCGCGTGCATGCGGGCCAGGCGCTCGATGAGGCGGTACTGGGCGGTGCGCGGGACGTCGCGGGCTTCCATGGCGTCGATGAGGTGCTCGACCAGGACGTTGAAGTCGGCCTCGGTGATGTGGCGGCCGTCGTGGACCTCGGGCATCGGGAAGCCGGTGTAGGTGCAGGGGCCGCCGACCTCCACGCAGACCTGTTCGGTCAGCTTCTCGTGCAGGCGCACCAGGTTGGCGTCGGTGAAGTGCTGGGCGATGCGCGGGTCGGTGGCGCTGCGCACCAGGGTGTCCTCGACGATCGCGGAAATGCCGTTAAGCCCGCCGAAACGTTCGAAGTCGCTCCCACCCGGCGGCAGGCCGCTGCAGCCGGCGAGCAGGACGAACGACAGGGCAAGGCATGCGGCGCGCATGTCAGTACGACACCTGCAGCGACACGTATCCACCGCGCTGGTCGGCCAGCCCCGCGATGCTGCCCAGGTCCGCGTACGCAGCCACCAGCGCGACGTGCTTGTTGGGGAACCAGGCGACGAACGCGTCGTGCCAGTCGTCCTCGCGCGCGAAGCCGAGGTTGTCCGGCTTCTGCCGGTACTCGATGCCGACGGCCAGCGAGGGATGGAACAGCACCGCGGCGGAACCTTCGAGCAGCAGCGAACGAGACGCCCCCCGGTCGCCGCCGAAGCCCAGCAGGCCGGCCTGGTTGGCACGGCTGTAGCGCACGGTCGCATTGACCAGCAGCGGGTAGCCGCCGGCCGCGGTCAGGAACAGCTTGGTGGCGGCGACGTAGGCGTCGATGTCGTCACCCTCGCGCGCACCGACCGCGAGCGGCAGCGCGTCGTCGTGCAGCCGCTTGTACTGCACGCCCAGGCTGACCTGCGGCATGCGCGTGTACACGAGGTCGCCGGCCACGCGCAGCTTCGCGCCGAACACGTCCTGGTCCAGCGTTGCCCAGGGCAGCGCCAGCTGGTCCTGCAGCGTGCCGAGGTCCAGCCGCTGGCGGGCGACGGACAGCTCCAGCCGGTTCCCGAACGTGTAGGCGGCGCCCTGCACGTCCAGCTTGTAGTCGCCGGTGTCGAGGTGCGTGGCGAACGCGGTGCCGCCGTGCTGCTCGCGGGTGCCATAGCCGGCGAGGACCGCCCAGGGGACGAGGCCGCCGCCGGCCGCGCCTTCGAACTGGGTGGCGCCGCCGGTGGCGAGGAGGCGACCGTCGTTGGCGTGCGCGGTGGCCAGCGGCGTGAGAAGCAACAGGCAACTGGCGAAGAGCGCCCTCACCCCTGCCCCTCTCCCGCCAGCGGGAGAGGGGTTCTTTCGCCATGGAGCCGGAACGCGCGCGCCCACTCGAGCAACGCCTCTCCCTCGAGCGGGCGGCTGAACAGGTAGCCCTGCGCCATGTCGCAACCGTAGCTGGTCAGCAACGCCAGCGCCTCCGCGTGCTCCACGCCCTCGGCGATCACCCGCAGGCCCATGTTGTGGCCCAGCTCGATGGTGCTGCGCACGATGACGTCGTCGTCGCTGCCGCGCGCCAGGCGCACGACGAAGCTCTTGTCGATCTTCAGCTCGTCCACCGGCAAGCGCTTGAGCTGCGCGAGCGAGGAGTAGCCGGTGCCGAAGTCGTCGATCGCCAGGCTGGCGCCGATGCCGTGCAGGCGGCGCAGCACCCGCACCGCCTCGTCGATGTCGCGCATCAACGCGCTCTCGGTGACCTCCAGGATGAGGCGCTTGGCGGGGACGCGGTGGCGCTGCAGCGCGTCCTCGATGGACTCGACCAGCGCCGGGTCGCCCAGGTCCATCGCCGACAGGTTGACCGCGATGCCCAGGTCCAGGCCGGCCTGGCGCCAGCGTGCGTTCTCGGCCAGCGCGCGGTCGACCACGAAGCGCGTCAGCGCATGCATCGAGCCGGCGTGTTCGGCCAGCGCGATGAACTCGTCCGGCGACACCGCGCCCAGTTGCGGATGGTCCCAGCGCAGCAGCGCCTCGGCGTGCGCCGCGCGGCCGCCGGCGAGGTCGATCTTGGGCTGGTACTCCACGCGCAGTTCGCCGCGCTGCTCGGCCTTGTGCAGGTCGCTCATCAGGGTGAGCCGCCGCAGGTGCGTCTCCTCGCGGCCACTGCGGTAGAGCGCGATGCCCTTGCGCTCGTCCTTGGCGTCGTACAGCGCGATGTCGGCGCGACGCAGCAGCGTGCCCGGGTCGTCGCCGTGTTCCGGGCACAGCGCCATGCCGACGCTGGCGTCCAGGTTGATGCGGGTGTCGGGCAGGTCCAGCGGCTCGCGCAGGGCGTGCAGCAGCGCGGTCGCGCGTGCGCGCACGTGCCCGCGCTCGACGTTGTCGAGCACCACCAGGAACTCGTCGGCGCCCAGCCGCAGCACGGCGTCGTAAGTGCGCACGGTGGCGCGCAGGCGCTTGGCGACCTCGACCAGCACCTGGTCGCCGAACGCGTGGCCCAGCGTGTCGTTGATTTCCTTGAACCGGTTCAAGTCGACCAGCAGCACGGCGCAGCAGACGTCCTCGCCCTGCCCGCGCGCCAGCGCGGCCTCGATCGCGGGCACCGCCCTGCTCCGGTTCGGCAGGCCAGTGAGCGGGTCGTGGCTGGCCTGGTGGACGATTTGCGCCTCGCGCTCGGCGATGCCGTCCTGCATGCGCGCGAACGCGTCGCCGAGCTGCGCGAGCTCGTCGTTGCCGCGCACGGCCAGCGGCGTGGAGTAGTCGCCCTTCCCGACCCGGTTCGCGGCGCTGGCGAGGCTGGACAGCGGCCGGGTCACGCTGCGCCCGAGCCACAGCGCGGCCCCCAGCGCGAGCAGGGTCACCAGCCCGGTCAGCAGGAGGATCTGCTGGCGGATCGGCGCGTAGGGCGCCATCGCCTCGTCGAGCGAGGCCTGCAGCAGCACGGCGAGGCGCCCCGTGTCGTTGGCCGCCGACGCACCCGTCGCCGAAAAGCCGGACACGGGTTCGGCGATCGCGTAGTACGGCTCGCCCGCCAGGTCGATCCGCTGCACCTGGTCCATGCCCATGCCGGACCCCGCGGTGGCCTGCAGCGCGGCGCGGCGCTCGGGCGGCAGGCTGGAGGCGAACACGCGCACCGACGTGCCGTCCAGGCGCACGAAGCTCGCTTCCAGCCCGGTCAGGGCGCTGAACTCGTCGGCATAGCCGGCGTCGATCTCGGTCCCCATCGCCACCCAGGCGATCGGCACCGGCGCCAGCACCGGGACCAGCGCAACGCGGTAGAGCGCGGTGCCGAGCACCACCGTGCCGGTCGCCGATCCCTCGCGCCGCGCCAGCTCGAACAACGGCGCGAGTGCGGCGGCCTGGGCTTCGGGCTGCCCCGGCACCAGCGTGGCGGCAACTTCGCCGTCCTCCGCGAGCAGCACGCCCAGGTCCGCGCCCAGCCGGCTGCCCTGGTTGGCCAGTGCCGAGCGCATGGTGGCCAGGTCGTTGCTGGCCACGGCCGCCTTGAAGCCGAAGTCGTCGGCCAGCACGGCCACCGACTCCAGCAACTGGCTGTCCTTGCCTTCGTGGAAGTGCTGCCACACGCGGCCGGCGACCTGCAGCTGCGCGCCCAGCTGGTCGCGCACGCTGCGCTCGGTGACGACCTGCACCACGGCCATCGTCGCCAGCTGCACCAGGACCACCGACGCCATGAGCACGGCGATGACCTTCCCCTGGAAACGCAGCCGGGGCGCGAAGCGTTTCATCAGTCCGGTGGCGTGCGTTGGGGTTGGGTGCGCAGGCGTTGCTGCACGGCGCGCAGGCGGGACGGGCCGTCGTTGGCGGTTGGCATCGGCGTCGCAGGCGCCGTCGGGATCCGGACGACCTGTTGCGAGCCGTCGGCGGCGAGCGTCACCCGCTGCTCGTACGGCGCCGTCGCGCGCTCGTGCCAGATGCGCAGCACGTAGTCGCCCGGGGGCGCCTGCAGGCGCACGCTGCCGTCCGCCCCCGTGCGTCCGTGCCAGGGCGTGTCGAGCACGACCACGTGCGCGACCATCCAGTCGTGGATGTTGCAGCCGAGCGTGACCACGCCCGTCCTGTCGAACAGCACCGGGTCGGCGCGCTTGCCCGAGTAGAGCGGCAGCTCGAAGCGCTTGGCCGGGGAGAACGAATAGACGTGGTGCAGCGTGTTGTCGCTGTTGGGGAACGTGACCAGCGTGCCCGCCTGGATCGCGATGACGCCGGGCACGAAGGTCGAGTTGCGCTGGTCGATCTCGGCCGTTGCGCCGGACGCACGTGGCGCGGTGGCGGCGTGCAGGCTGGCGACGGCGTCGGCGAGCGGGGTGGCGCGGCCGCCCTCGGTGCCCACGAGATCCAGGCGCAACCGCGCGGCGTTGGCTTCGCCCGCACCCAGCAGCGCGGCGAGCGCGACGACGGCCAGGACCCCTGCCTGGCTCGATGCCCGATCCCCCTGGCGGGCGCGCGTCGACATGCCTATTTCAACTTGATCTCGCGCAGCCGTTCCTCGAGGTAGCCCTGCGCGGTGATGGGCTCGGG
>DASTUL010000064.1:0-4781 GCA_035759645.1 Lysobacteraceae bacterium
TCGACGGCGACCTGGTGGCGGTGAAGCGTGCGCCCGAAGCAGCGAACGGACGCATCGTCGTGGCGCGCATCGATGGCGAGATCACCATCAAGCGCCTGCGCACCACCGCCGACGCGGTGCTGCTGCTGCCGCGCAATCCCGACTACGCGCCGATCGTGGTGCCGGCCGATGCCGACTTCGCGATCGAGGGCCTGTATTGCGGCCTGGTCCGCCGGGGCTGACGTGGGCGCGGTGTTGTCCCTCGATGGCCTGCTCGGCGCGCGCCGCGTCTGGCGCGGTTCGCCTGCGCAGGCACCGGTGCCCGCCGATGCGTTGCCGACCGGTTGCGATGCGCTCGATGCAGTGCTGCCCAGCGGCGGTTGGCCCCCGTCCGCGTTGAGCGAGATCCTGCTGCCGGTCGACGGCGTGGGCGAACTGCAGCTGGCCTGGCCGGTGCTCGCGCGGCTGTCGCAGGCCGGGCGCACCGTCGTGCTGGTCGCGCCGCCGTACGAAGTGCACGCGCCCGCGTGGGCGGCGGCGGGCATCGACCTCGCACACCTGCACCTGGTGCACGCCGAAACGCGCGATGCGCTGTGGGCCGCCGAGCAATGCCTGCGTTCTGGTGCCTGCGGCGCGGTGCTGTGTTGGCCCGCGAAGGCCGACGACCGCGCGCTGCGGCGCCTGCAGGTGGCGGCTGAAGCGGGACAGTGCATCGGGTTGGGGTTCCGTCCGATGCAGGCCGCGCTCAATCCTTCGCCCGCGGCATTGCGCGTGGCCATCGAGCCCTCGACCGACGGTACGCCGCGGCAATTGCGGGTGCTCAAGTGCCGCGGCGCCAACGCGCCAACTCGACCGGTGCCGTTCCCTTCGGCGCGAGCTGCCTGAGGCCACCATGCGCTGGGCCTGCCTGTTGCTGCCACACCTGGCGCTGGACGCCGTCCTCCGTCGCCAGCCCGCGCCGGGGCAACCCTTCGCGCTCGTAACAGGTCCTGCGCAACGGCGCGTGCTGCATTCGGTCGATCCGCTGGCGCAGGCGAACGGATTGCGCCCCGGTTTGGCAGTGGCCGCAGCGCAGGCGCTGGGTGGCAACTTCGCCATGGCCGAATACGACGCGAAGGCGACCGAACGCTGCCGCCGTTTCCTCGCCGGCTGGGCGTACCGCTTCAGTTCGCAGGTGAGCACCGCGTTGCCGGGCGCGATCGTGCTGGAGATCGGCCAGAGCCGCGCGCTGTTCGGTGAGTGGCCGCAGTTGCAGGCGCGCTTGCGCGAGGAACTTGGCGAACTCGGCTTCCGCCATCGCCTCGCGGCGGCGCCCAACCCGCACGCAGCCTGGGCGCTGGCGCAGGCGCATGACGGGATCGGCGTCGACGACGCGGTGCTGCCGCGCGCGCTCGGCCATTTGCGCGTCGAATGCGCGGGACTGGGCGACGACAGCACGCAGGCGCTGCAACGGATGGGACTGGCGAAGCTGCGGCAGCTGTTCGCGTTGCCGCGCGACACGCTGGCGCGACGCTTCCCGGCGACGGTGCTCGCGCAACTGGACGTCTTGCGTGGCGAAATGGCGCCACCGCTGACGTGCTATCGGCCTCCGGACCATTTCGACGCGCGCATCGAGTTCGAGCAGGAAGTCGAATCCAGCCAGGCCGTGCTGTTCCCGTTGCGTCGCCTCACCGCGGACCTGGGCGCGTTCCTGGCCGGGCGCGATGGCGGCGTGCAGCGTTTCGCGTTGCGGCTGGAACACGAGGGCCGGCCCGACACCGAGGTGGTGGTGGGCCTGCTCGCGCCGGAGCGCGATCCCGCGATGCTGTTCGAACTCGCGCGCGGACGGCTGGAGCAGGCGCGGCCGCCGGCACCGGTGCGGGGGTTGCGCCTGCTCGCGCGCGAGTTGCCGCCGTTCGTGCCAGCGGGACGCGACCTGTTCGATGCGCGACCGAAGCAGGCGGTGCCGTGGGGACAGTTGCGCGAGCGGTTGCGGGCCAGGCTGGGGGATGCGGCGGTGCAGGGGATCGTGGTGCGGGCGGATCATCGGCCCGAGCATGCGACGGGCACGACGTCGACGGCCGCCCCGTCATTCCCGCGAAGGCGGGAATCCAGCGACGCGAAGTGGATCCCCGCCTTCGCGGGGATGACGTCAAGGCCGGGGTGGTTGCTGGCGCGGCCGCTGCCACTGCACGACCCGGCGCGCGTGCTCTCGGGCCCGGAACGCATCGAGTCGGGCTGGTGGGACGGTGGCGAGGTGCGGCGCGACTACTACGTTGTCGAGACCCGCGGTGGGCAACGTGCGTGGGCGTTCCGCGCGACGGGGGAGCAGGAGGGTCCCTTCATGCTGCACGGGTGGTTCGCATGAGCGCGCTGCCGGCCAGCACCTTGCCGCGCTACGCGGAACTGCACTGCCTGTCAGCCTTCAGCTTCGGTCGCGGCGCGTCGGTCGCACGCGAATTGTTCGCACGGGCGAAGCAGCTCGGGTACGAAGCGCTCGCCATCACCGACGAATGCACGCTGGCCGGCATCGTGCGCGCGTTCGAGGCGGCACGCGAGAACGAACTGAAGCTGATCGTCGGCAGCGAGATGCGCATCGAGGGCGGCCCGAAACTGGTCCTGCTGGTGATCGACCAGGCGGGCTACGCCGCGCTGTGCAAGCTGGTCACCGTGGCGCGCCGGCGTGCGCCGAAGGGCCAGTACCGGTTGTTGCGCGAGGACTTCGAATCGCTGGACGGCGGCCTGCTCGCACTGTGGCTGCCGGACAGGGCGGAAGCCGCCACGCACGACCGCGATGCCGCCTGGTTGCGCACCGTATTCCCCGGGCGCCTGTGGATCGGCGTCGGGCTGCACCGCGGTCCCGCCGACCACGAACGCCTGCAGTCGTTGCGCGCGCTCGGCCAACGCCACGCCCTCCCGCTGGTCGCCGCCGGCGATGTGCACATGCACGAGCGCGGCCGCCGCGCCTTGCAGGACGTGCTGACCGCCACCCGCCACCGCTGCACCGTGGCCGAGGCCGGCTGGCGCCTGTTCCCCAACGGCGAGCGCCACCTGCGCACGCGCCAGGCACTGGCCGCGATCCATCCGCCCGGGTTGCTCGCCGAGACCCTGCGCGTCGCCGAGCGCTGCACGTTCGACCTCAGGCAGTTGCGCTACACCTATCCGCGCGAACTGGTGCCGGACAACCAGACGCCGACGACCTGGCTGCGCAAGCTCACCGAAGATGGCGCCCGCGAACGCTGGCCGAAAGGCATCCCCGACAAGGCACGCGAGCTCATCGAGCACGAACTCGCCCTGATCGCCGAGCTGCGCTACGAGTCCTATTTCCTCACCGTGCACGACATCGTCCGCTTCGCACGCGGCCAGGGAATCCTCTGCCAGGGCCGCGGCTCGGCCGCGAACTCCATCGTCTGCTACGCGCTGGGCGTCACCGAGATCGACCCGGCGCTGATGGGCATGCTGTTCGAACGCTTCATGTCGCGCGAGCGCAACGAGCCGCCGGACATCGACATCGACTTCGAGCACGAACGCCGCGAGGAGGTCATCCAGTACGTGTTCGAGCGCTACGGCCGCGAGCGCGCCGCCCTCACCGCCGTGGCCATTTCCTATCGCGGACGCAGCGCGGTGCGCGACGTGGCGCGCGCGCTCGGCCTGCCGCCGGACCAGGTCGACCAGCTGGCGCGCACGATGGATCGCTGGGGCGGCGAGGCGCCGCTGCCCGGACACCTGCGCGAACGCGGGTTCGATCCGGAGACGCCGGTGATGCGCCGGCTGGTGTCGCTGACCTGCCAGTTGCTCGACTTCCCGCGCCACCTGTCGCAGCACCCCGGCGGCTTCGTCATCTCAGAGCATCCGCTGCACACGCTGGTGCCGGTGGAGAACGCGGCGATGGACGGCCGCACCGTCATCCAGTGGGACAAGGACGACCTGGACGTGCTCGGCCTGCTGAAGGTCGACTGCCTGGCGCTGGGGATGCTGACCGCGGTGCGCAAGACGCTGGACCTGCTGCGCGACACTGGACGCGGCGACTTCACGATGGCCACGATCCCGATCGAGGACCAGCCCACCTACGACATGATCTCGGCCGCCGACACCATCGGCGTGTTCCAGATCGAGTCGCGCGCGCAGATGGCGATGCTGCCGCGGCTGAAGCCCCGATGCTTCTATGACCTGGTGATCGAAGTGGCGATCGTGCGGCCCGGGCCGATCCAGGGCGACATGGTGCATCCGTACCTGCGTCGCCGCCGCGGCGAGGAACCGGTGGAGTACCCGCCGGCACTGGAGCATGTCTTCGCGCGCACCCTGGGCGTGCCGCTGTTCCAGGAACAGGTGATGCAGATGGCGATCGTCGCGGCCGGCTACACGCCGGGCGAGTCCGACCAGCTGCGTCGTTCGATGGCGGCCTGGAAGCGACACGGCGGCCTGGAACCGCATCGCGAACGCCTGATGGCCGGCATGCTGCGCAACGGTTACACGCGCGAGTACGGCGAACGGATCTTCGAGCAGATCAAGGGCTTCGGCAGTTACGGCTTTCCCGAGTCGCATGCGGCCAGCTTCGCGCTGATCACCTATGTGTCGTGCTGGCTCAAGTGCCACCAGCCGGCCGCGTTCGCCGCCAGCGTCATCAACTCGATGCCGATGGGCTTCTACACCCCGGACCAGTTGCTGCAGGACGCGCGGCGCCATGGCATCACCGTGCGCCCGGTGGATGCGCGGTACAGCGACTGGGACTGCACGCTCGAGTTTCCGGAGGGCGATTCCATGCAAGCACCTGCGATCCGCATCGGCCTGCGGCTGGTGAAGGGTTTTGCCGAGGACGCCGC
>DASTUL010000065.1:0-10058 GCA_035759645.1 Lysobacteraceae bacterium
GTATGCCGGTTCGACGCCCGAGGAAGTCGAGCGGATGATCCTGCGCCCGGTCGAGGAGGCCCTGTCCACGCTCAGCGGCATCAAGACCATGGAAGGCCAGGCGCGGGCCGAGGGCGCCGGCGTCTTCATCGAGTTCTCCGATTGGGATCGCGACGTGGCGATCGCCGCGTCGGAGGCCCGCGAACGCATCGACGCCATCCGTTCCGAACTCCCCGACGACCTGCAGCGCTACTACGTGCTGAAGTTCTCGACCTCCGACGAGGCGGTGCTGCAGCTGCGGCTGGCCAGCGCCAACGGCAACCTGGCGGACCAGTACGCCTTGATCGAGCGCGAGTTCAAGCGCCGCATCGAACGGCTCCCCGGCGTGGCCCGCGTCGACATTTCCGGCGCGGCCCCGAGCGAGATCGAGATCGCGGTCAATCCCGATCGCCTGTCGGCGCATGGCATCGGGCTCAACGAGCTGGCCGCGAGCATGCGTTCGGTCAACTTCTCCGTGTCGGCCGGGCTGATCGACGACGGCGGCCAGCGCCTGCGGGTGCAGCCGGTCGGCGAGCTCGACGACCTGCAGCAGTTGCGCGACCTGGTCATCGGCGACGAGGGCCTGCGGCTGGGGGACATCGCCACGGTGCGCCTGAAGCCGCAGCGCATCGACTTCGGCCGGCGCCTGGACGGCGTGCCCGCGGTCGGCATCGACATCTTCAAGGAGCGCAACGCCAACCTGGTGGAAGTGTCGCGCCTGGTGATGGCGGAAGTGGACGCGATCCGCGCCGAGCCGCGGCTTTCGGACCTGCAGGTCAACGTGATCCAGGACCAGGGCGAAGGCGTGACCAGCTCGCTGCTGTCGCTGGCCGAGGCCGGCGCGATCGGCTTCCTGCTGTCGGTGCTGGTGCTCTACTTCTTCCTGCGCCACTGGCCCTCGACCGGGATGGTGACGCTGGCGATCCCGATCTGCTTCGTCATGACGCTCGGCTTCATGTACTTCGCGGGCGTCACGCTCAACATCCTGACGATGATGGGCCTGCTGCTGGCGGTCGGCATGCTGGTCGACAACGCCGTGGTGGTGGTCGAGAGCATCTACCAGGAACGCGAGAAGAACCCCGGCGACCCGCGCCGCGCCTCCATCGTCGGGACCCGGCACGTCGCCATTGCGCTGTCGGCCGGCACGCTGTGCCACTGCATCGTGTTCGTGCCCAACCTGTTCGGCGACCGCAACTTCATCAGCATCTACCTGGGCCAGATCGCGATCACCATCTGCGTGTCGCTGCTCGCGTCCTGGCTGGTCGCTGTGAGCCTGATCCCGATGATCTCGGCGCGATTGAAGACCCCGCCGCAACTGAACGACCGCACGGGCGTGATCCACCGCCTGCAGGACCGTTACGGGCGCTTCCTGCGCTGGACCCTGGACCACCGGGGCGCGAGCGTGCTCGGCATCCTGCTGATCATCGCGCTGAGCGTCGTCCCGCTGACCATGATGAAGACGGACATGTTCAACGAGGAGCAGGGAGGCGAGGCGGAGATCTACTACCAGTGGAAGGGCGCGTACACGTTCGAGCAGATTTCCGAAGAAGTGCTGCGGATCGAGGACTTCCTCGACGAGAACCGCGAGCGCTTCCACATCACCCAGATCTACTCCTGGTTCAGCGAACAGGGCTGGGCGGGCACGCAGCTGAAGTTCGATACCGACGAGATCGCCGAAACCACGGCGCTGGTCGAGGAGATCCGCAAGGCACTGCCGGAGTCTGCGCGTGCCAACATCGGGATCGGCGACGACGGCGGGCAGGGCAGCGACGACGAAGGCGTGCGCGTGCAGCTGGTCGGCGACTCGTCCGAGCGGCTGGTCGACCTCGCCGCGACGGTCGTGCCGCAGCTGGCGCGGCACGAGCAGTTGCGCGACGTGCGCGTCGACGTTGGCGACCGCAACACCGAGCTCGCCGTGCGGGTGGATCGCGAGCGCGCCGCCGCCATGGGATTCAGTGCCCAGGACGTTGCGGCCTTCGTCGGCATCGCGCTGCGCGGCACGCCGCTGCGGGAGTTCCGTCGCGGCGACACCGAGGTCCCCGTCTGGTTGCGCTTTGCCGGCGCTGACGACTACGGCGTCGAGGACCTGTCGGGGTTCATGGTGCGCGCGCCCGATGGCCGCAGCGTGCCGTTGATGGGCCTGGTCGACGTGTCGATGAATCCGGCCGCGACCCAGATCCAGCGCACTGACCGGCAGACCACGCTCACCATCCAGGCGAACCTGGCCGAAGGCACGACCGTGCCGCAGGCGCGGGAGTTGATGGAGGGCACGCTCGGGGCGATGACGTTCCCGGCGGGCTATTCCTACACCTTCGACGGGGCGTTCCAGCGCGAGGACGAGGCGATGGCGCAGATGATGTTCAACCTGCTGATCGCCCTGGTGATGATCTACGTGGTGATGGCGGCCGTGTTCGAGTCGCTGCTGTTCCCGACGGCGATCATGAGCGGCGTGCTGTTCTCGGTGCTCGGGGTGTTCTGGCTGTTCGCGTTGACCGGCACGACCTTCAACATCATGGCCTTCATCGGCATCCTGGTGCTGATGGGCGTGGTGGTGAACAACGGCATCGTGATGGTGGAGCACATCAACAACCATCGCCGACGGGGCATGTCGCGCACGGACGCGTTGGTCGAGGGCAGCCGGGAGCGCCTGCGTCCGATCCTGATGACGATGGGCACGGCGATCCTGGCGATGGTGCCGATCGCGCTGTCGAACACGCAGATGGGTGGTGACGGTCCGCCGTACTACCCGATGGCACGGGCGATCGCCGGTGGCCTCGCGTTCTCCACGGTCGTCAGCCTGCTGTTCCTGCCGACCATCTACGCGCTGCTCGACGACGCGCGCCTGGGCACCGCCAACGCCATCCGCCGCGCCCGCGCCCCCCGCGCCGCCGCCAACCCCGCAGCCGTCGCCGCCATCACTCCCGAGTGATGGCGGCCTCGTTGCCTGATGTGGGAGCCCGACGTCACCTCCAATTTCAGCAGGCGCGCCGAGGCGGTTGCGTGCTCAGCCGAGCAGTCTGCCCAGCATCCTGGCGCCGCCCAGCCAGACTCCAATGGCGGTGCCGAAGCTGGTCAGGAAGAAGTTGAGCAGGACGCGTGCGACGCGGTTGCGCCACCAGCCGCGTACGGTCTGCACGTCGTCCCGCAACGCCATGAAATCTGCGTAGGTGGGCTTGCGTACCCACGCCTCGACGAGCGCACTGACTGTGCCCGAGGCGAGCGCGGGATGGAGTGGCGTCAGCGGCGACGCGATGAAGGCCGCCACGATGCTCAAGGGATGGCCGCCCGCCAGTGCGCAGCCGATCGCGCCGAGGGTGCCGGTGATCAGCACCCAGTACAGCACCAGCTCGCCGCCGAGGTCCGCGCCGCCCTGCCAGAAGCCCAAGGCGAAACCGCCGAGCACGAAGGCGGTGAGCGCGAGGGTGAACCACGGGATGCCGGAGCTGGTGGCGACCTGCTCGAGCGTGTCGGTGACGTCCGTCGGCGCGTCGCGGTCGTCGCGCAGGTGGCGCGCCAGACCTTGGAGGTGGCCGGCGCCGACGACGGCCAGCACCTCGCGTGCGGCGGGCCCGTCCGACGGCTCGCGCAGCTTCGCGGCCATGTAGCGGTCGCGCTCGGCGATCACCACGTCGTACAGCACGGGGTTCTCGCGCGCGAACTCGCCGAAGCTCGCCTCGAGCATGTCGCCCTGCTTGAGGTCCTCGATCTGTTCGCTGCCGACTTCCTCGTCGAAGAACAGGCTGGCCAGCAGGCCGCTGCCGACCTTGGCGCGGCCCCACCAGCCGAGGCGGTGCATCGCGCGGCGGAACGTCAGGCCGACGTCGCGGTCGATGAGTCGCACGGGCAGGCCGCGGGCGCGTGCCTCCTGCGCGGCCGCCTTGAGTTCCGCACCGGGCTCGATGCCCAGTTGCTCGGCAAGCCGGCGCTGGTACGCGGCCAGCCCGAGGTTTGCGGCGAACACGGCGGCGCGGCCTTCTCGCAGCACGCGCACGAGGTCGAGCTTCGCCAGTGCATCCGGATCGGTGAGTGCCTGCATCCGTTGGGCGTCCAGCTCGACGGCAACCGCGTCGAACGCGCCGCTGTCGATCGCCGCGCGCACGCAGTCCACGCTCGCCTGGGAGACATGCGCGGTGCCGAGCAGCGTGTAGCGCACGCCGTCGCGCTCGACCACCGCGGTGGGCTGGCCCTCGAAGCACGCCTGCGGCGCAGCGGGAAACGACGGCTCGGCATGCATGGGGACGGCGACCTGCGAAAGCACTGGGACAGCCGCGCAGGATAGACGTTCCGCTCCGCCGTCAGGCAAACCCGTAGGGCAGGTTGGGCGAGGACACCACGCGGTCGCCGACCGGTTCGCCGCGCAGGAAGGCCAGCGCCAGGGCGATCACGCCAGCGTCCTGGGCGATCCGGTTGTGGCCCAGCCCGCGGGTGCTCACCAGGCGCGCGCCCGGCCAGAGGCGCGCGTAGCGCTCGCCTTCGTGCCACGGCACCTCGCGGTCCTCCAGGTCGTGCACCACCAGTGCGGGACAGCCGATCCACGGTGCGTTGCGATGCGCCTGCAACTCGTCGAACGCGATGCCGATGGAGGCCTCGAACCCCGCCATCATCCTGCGGCAGATGCGCTCGGGCAGTCGCAGGAGGCGGCCGAAGCGCAACGTGGCATCCACCGGGTCCGCCGCGGGCGCGAGCAGGATCGTGCGTGCCGCGCGCAACCCGCGTGCAAGCGCCACCGCGACCGCCGCGCCACCGAGCGAATGCCCGACCACGGCGGCCGCCGGGCCGAAGTGCTGCACCACCGCGAACAGGGTGCAGGCGAATTCGGGAAGCGTGCTGCGCGTGCCGCTGCTGCGACCGTGCGCCGGCTGGTCGAACGCGACCACCGCGTAACCGGCGGCCCGCAGCTGCGGCACCCAGGGCAGGAACCGCGTGCCATGGCTGGACCAGCCGTGTGCGAACAAGACGTAGGGCTCCGTGGACGGATCACCCCACGCATAGGTGGCGATCGACTGGCCATCCATGTCGAGCGTGGCGCAGGTAGCGCTTTCGGTGGATGTCGCGAGCGCCCGCGTGCGCGTGCTGCGTTGCGGGGTGCCGAACAGGCGGCCCGCGCGCTTCGCGGCGACCGAAGGCGCGACCACGCTGCAGGCCCGGAAGGCGAGCCGCATCGCGCCGAGGGTGAGCGCGGATCGAACGGTCGTGCTAATCGTGGGCGCGACGATGGGCATGGTCGTGGCTCTGGCTCAGGGGGAATGGGTGGCGAACCAGCGCTCGACGGCCTGCTCGCCGTGGCGCATCGCCTGGTCGTCGCCGAACAGCCCGGCCTGGTGATGCACGGCCAGCGGGAGGGCGTACAACTCGAAGACGTACTGGTCGGCATCGCCAGCGCGCAGGTGGCCGCACGCGACGGCCTGTTCGACCGTGCGGCGCAACGCGTCGCGCCAGCGCTGCTCGTTCGCCACGACCTTGTCGCGGATCGCGCCGGGGCGGTCGTCGTATTCGGCGACCGACCCGAGCAGGACGCAGCCACCGTCGCTGTTGCCGCGCACCCACTCGAACCAGTTACGCATGACCGCGCGCAGGCGGGGGAGGCCGCGCGGCTGCGCGAGCGCCGGTGCAAGCACGCCTTCGCCGAAGCGGCGGGCGGCTTCCTCCAGGACCGCGAGCTGCAGCTCCTCGCGGGACCCGAAGTGGGCGAAGACACCGCTCTTGGACATGCCGACCGCCTGTGCCAGCGGACCGATCGACAACCCTTCCAGGCCGGCGAATCGCGCGATCTCGTGCGCCCGATCGATGATGGCCTCGCGGGTGGCGGAACCCTTGGCGGTGGCGGTCAGGGACGACATGGTCGCGAGATTAGCACGACCGTTCGTTCTTGGGGCTTGCCGCCCGTCGGAGCGTGCTCAGTCCCGGTAGCGCTTCAGCAGGTCGCCGTACGCATCGATCCTTCGATCCCGCAGGAACGGCCAGATCCGCCGCACCTGCTCGCTGCGGCCCAGGTCGACTTCCGCCAGCAGCAACTCGGGCGACTCGATGCCGGCTTCCGCCAGGAACTCGCCCTGCGGTCCCAGCACGTGGCTCGAGCCCCAGAAATCGATGCCCGGCCCCCCGATCGGCGACGGTTCGTGCCCGACCCGGTTGCAGGACAGCACCGGCAGGCCGTTGGCGACCGCGTGCCCGCGGTGGCTGAGGATCCAGGCATTGCGCTGGCGGTCCTTCTCGGCCTGGTCGTCGCGCGGATCCCAGCCGATGGCGGTCGGGTACAGCAGCAGGTCGGCACCGGCCAGCGCCATCAACCGGGCGCCTTCGGGATACCACTGGTCCCAGCACACCAGCACGCCGAGCCGCCCGACCGAGGTGTCGACCGGGTGGAACCCCAGGTCGCCCGGCGTGAAATAGAACTTCTCGTTGAAGCCCGGGTCGTCGGGGATGTGCATCTTCCGGTACTTGCCGGCGAGCGAGCCGTCGCGCTCCAGGACCACCGCGGTGTTGTGGTACAGCCCGGTGCCGCGGCGCTCGAACAGCGAGGCCACCAGCACGATGCCGTGTGCCTTGGCGAGGGCACCCAGCCGGGTCGTGCTCGGCCCGGGGATCGGCTCGGCCAGGTCGAACTCGCAGGTGTCCTGGTGCTGGCAGAAGTAGGGGCCGTTGTGCAGTTCCTGCAGCAGCACCAGGCGCGCGCCGGCGGCCGCGGCCTCGGCTACGCGCGCCTCGATGTGCGCGAGGTTGGCCTCGGCATCGCCGCGATTCCGCTCCTGGAGCAGGGCGACGGGGAGCGTGGTGCGCTTCATGGCAGGAGCAATCCTCGTGGGAGTTGCATGGTGATGCAGTGGAGGCTGCCGTTCTGCCAGATGAGCGGGCGGCAGGGAACCTGGACGATCTCGCGTCCTGGAAAGGCCTCGGCAAGGACCTCGGCGGCACGGGCGTCCGCCGGGTCGCCATAGGCGGGCATCAGCACTGCGCCATCCAGGATGAGGAAGTTCGCGTAACTGGCTGCCAGCCTTCGGTTTTCGTCGACGATGGGCTTCGGCCAGGGGAGCGGGAACAGCCGGTAGGGCCGGCCATCCGACGTCCGCAGCGCGGCCAGTTCGCGCGCCATGGCCTGCAGCTCGGCGTAGTGCGAGTCATCGGGGTCCTCGCAGGCCTGGAACACGATGGCATCCGGTGCCGCGAAGCGGGCCAGGGTATCGACGTGTGCGTCCGTGTCGTCGCCTTCGAGATGACCATGGTCGAGCCAGAGGACGCGGTCCTGGTGCAGCCAGTCGGCGAGCCTGCGGGACAGGTCCTCGCGGGTGGCGTCGGGATGACGCTCGCGCAGGCACTGCCAGGTGGTCAGCAGGGTGCCGGCACCGTCCGTCTCGATCGCCCCGCCTTCCAAAGCAAAATCAATCGCTTGACGATCATTCTTCGCGAAGATTCCAGCCGCGCGCAGACCCTGCACCAACCGGTCGTCGCGGGACGCCTCGAACTTGCCGCCCCAGCCGGTGAAGCGAAAGTCCAGCAGGCAGGGCAAGCGATCTGCATCGGCCGGCACGAGGGTCACCGGACCGGAATCACGCAGCCAGGTGTCGTCGTAGTCGACCTGCACGAAGAGGACGCGCTCCATCGGCACGCGCGCGGACGACAGGCGGGCACGCGCATACGCCTCGATGTCGTCGTCGGCGACGCACACCACGGCACGCTCGAAGCGCGTGACGGCGGCAACGAGCGCGATGTAGGTTTCCTCGACTTCCGCAAGCCGCTCCGCCCAGTCCGTGCCGGCGTGGGGCCAGGCCAGCAGGATGGCGGACTGGGGTTCCCACTCCGCGGGGAATCGCAGGGTGTCGGCCGGCAATGCCTCGCCCAACTCAGCGCACCGGCGGCAACGGGCCGGTCTCGCCGGCGCTGGCGCGGTTCGCGACGGCATCGATGACGGTGTCGCGCTCGAAGTAGACGGTGAAGGCCGGATAGGTCCAGCGGTGGATCACCGGCCATTGCGACTTCTGGCCGCCCCGGGGATCGAGGCGGGCGGAGGGGTTGCCGAATTGCGCCTGCACCTGGGCCATGCTCGCACCGCGCGCGGGCAGGGCGGCGGCGGGCTCCGCGTGCACGCGTTCTACCAGCAGCGTTTCGGCGCCGGCGGTGCCGGCGAGTGCGAACAGCAACGGCGCTGCGAGCAGCGTGGCGAGGCGGGGACGACGATCCATGGCGATGCTCCGTCTGGGGACGCTGGGATTGTACGGGCGACCCGCGAAGCCACCGTGGCGGGCGTCACGGCCCGGAACGAAGAAGGCCGCCCCGTGGGCGGCCTTCTGGACTGCAATCGCCGCCGGGGCGGCGCTCACATGCTTCAGCGCTGGCGCGCCTTGAAGCGGGGGTTGGACTTGCAGATCACGAAGACCTTGCCGCGGCGGCGGACGACCTTGCAGTCGCGGTGGCGGGCCTTCGCCGACTTCAGGGAGGACAGGACCTTCATGACAACCTCGGCAACAGAATGGGATGGGAGTGCTGGCTGGCGCTAGCGTAGCCGCACATTCTAACCCGCATTCCTCCGGCGGATCAACGGCTTGGCTCCCGCGGCAACGAGGGCGATCCGCCGTGCCGGCCCCGCTTCATAATGGCCCGATGCAGACCGCCGCCGATGCCGCCCCAGACGACCTTCCGACGCCGGATCCGGCGGCGCCGGTGCTGACGATCGATGGACCCTCCGGCTCCGGCAAGGGCACCATCAGCCGCCTGGTCGCGCGCAGCCTGGGCTGGCATTACCTCGATTCCGGCGCCCTGTACCGCGCCGTGGGCGTGGCGGCGAGCTGGGCGGACCTGGACCTGTCCGACGCCTCCGCTCTGGTGCGCTGCACCTTCGACACCCGGGTGGCGTTCCGCGACGACCCTGCGGGCGAGCCGCGGGTCCTGATCAACGGCACCGACGCCACCGACGAACTGCGCACCGAGACCGCGGGCGCGGCCGCCTCGGCGATCGCCGCGATCCCCGAAGTCCGCTCCGCCCTGACGAACCGCCAGCGGGCGTTCCGGCAGGTTCCGGGGCTGGTCGCCGATGGGCGCGACATGGGAACGGTGATCTTCCCGGACGCCCGGACCAAGGTGTTCCTCACCGCCAGCGCCGCCGAAAGGGCGGAAAGACGCTATAAGCAGTTGAAGGACAAGGGGGTTTCCGTTACATTGGACGGTCTGCTGCGGGAGATCCTCGCCCGTGATGCCCGCGATGCCAATCGCGCGGTGGCGCCCTTGCGACCGGCCGAAGACGCCGTCCGCATCGATACCACCGGATTGTCCATCGAAGTCGTGGTCGGGCGCGTGCTGGAAGCGGCCGGCGCCTGACAGCACGGACGGATCGTCGCAGCAGCGACCACCCGCCAGCGTCATCCGACGCCCGGCGGCCACCAACCACTGCACTCACGGCATGGCGCATCCCGCGCAAGCCGATAACGGGTGGACCGGCGTGACATCGCAACGCTCCGGTCTGTGTCATCAACCGAGAATCATCAATGACTGAATCATTTGCCGAACTGTTCGAACAGAGCGAGGCGAGGCTGGCCAAGCTGAAGCCGGGCGCCATCGTCACCGGCGTCGTCGTGGAAGTCCGCGCCGACGTGGTCGTGATCAACGCCGGCCTCAAGTCCGAAGGCATCGTGCCCATCGAACAGTTCCGGAACGACGACGGCGAGATCGACGTCGGCGTCGGCGACGAGGTGAAGGTTGCCCTCGACGCCCTCGAAAACGGCTTCGGCGAGACCGTGCTTTCGCGCGAGAAAGCCAAGCGCGCCATGGTCTGGGACGAGCTCGAGCAGGCGCTCGAAGGCAACGAGACCATCACCGGCCGCATCAGCGGCAAGGTCAAGGGCGGCTTCACCGTCGACATCAAGGACGTCCGCGCGTTCCTGCCGGGTTCCCTGGTCGACGTGCGTCCGGTCCGCGACCCGGTCTACCTCGAGGGCAAGGAACTCGAGTTCAAGCTCATCAAGCTGGACCGCAAGCGCAACAACGTCGTCGTCTCCCGCCGCGCGGTGGTCGAGAGCGAGCATTCGGAGGAGCGCGAGCAGCTGATG
>DASTUL010000066.1:0-20307 GCA_035759645.1 Lysobacteraceae bacterium
CGACGAGTTGCCGGTCGTATTCCGTCTCGTCCATGGGGGGCACGTCGCAACCGCACAGTGCGGCCGCAATCGCCGGGACGGTGTTGCTGTGACCGACCACGAGCACCGTGCCGCTGTCGTGCGCGGCCCGCAGGCGCGCGGCGAACACGCCGGCCGGTTCGCGCGCGTCGTACGTGGTGACCGGCACGCCATGGGCCGACGCCGTCGGGGCAGCGGTCTGCCGGGTGCGCGCATACGCGGTGCTGTAGACCGCGACAACGGGCGCACCGGCGAGTGAGCGGGCCACGGCATCGGCGCGGGCCAGGCCGGACGCAGTCAACGACGGATCGTCACCGGCGTCCGCCATCTTCTCGGCGTGGCGCACGACGACGAATTCCAGCGGGGATGGCGGGGCCGTGGGCATGGTCGAGCAGGCGGCGAGCAGCAGGCTGGCGAAGCAGGCGGTCAGGCGGAGCATGGCGCGGATCCCCGGGGAGCGTGGCGCATCGTACGGGTTCCCGGTCACCCCGGCGCCAGCGCCGCGAGCAGCCCCCGCGCCGCGGCGATGCGCGAGGCGGCGTCGGGGAGCGGCAGGGCCACCCGCAACTTGTCGGGACCGTCCATCCGGTAGTGCCTGGGCTGGCCCTGGATGAGGCGGATCACGGTCATCGGGTCGACGTTGGGCTTCTCGACGAACTGCAGCCGTCCGCCCTCCGGGCCCAGGTCGAGCTTGCGCACGCCCAGTGCGGTGGCCTGCAGCTTCAGTTCGGCGATCGCGAACAGGTGCTTCGCGGCATCGGGCAGCAGGCCGAAGCGGTCGATCATCTCGACCTGCAGTTCGCGCAGGGCATCGCTGTCGGCCGCGGCGCTGATGCGCTTGTACAGCGTCAGGCGCGCGTGCACGTCCGGCAGGTAGTCGTCGGGGATCAGCGCCGGCAGGTTGAGCGACACATCGGCACCGTGGTGGTCGATCGGGTCGGTGTCGGGCAGCCTGCCTTCCCGGATCGACCGCACCGCGCGTTCCAGCAGCTCGGTGTACAGGCTGAAGCCGACCTCGGCCATCTGCCCGCTCTGGTCCTCGCCCAGCAGCTCGCCGGCGCCACGGATTTCCAGGTCGTGGGTGGCCAGGGTGAAGCCGGCGCCCAGCTCGTCCATCGCGGCAATGGCATCGAGCCGCTTGCGCGCATCCGGCGTGATGCTGCGCCGGTCCGGGATCACCAGGTAGGCGTAGGCGCGGTGGTGCGATCGGCCGACGCGGCCGCGCAGCTGGTGCAGCTGGGCGAGGCCGAACTTGTCGGCGCGGTTCATGACGATGGTGTTGGCGTTCGGGATGTCGATGCCCGATTCGATGATCGTCGTGCACAGCAGCACGTTGAAGCGCTGCTTGTGGAAGTCGAGCATCACCCGTTCCAGCTCGCGTTCCGGCATCTGGCCGTGGGCGATGCCGATGCGCGCTTCGGGCACCAGCGCCTGCAGGTCGCGGCCCATGCGCCCGATCGACTCGACGTCGTTGTGCAGGAAGTAGACCTGGCCGCCGCGCGCGAGCTCGCGCTGGAAGGCCTCGCGCAGCTGCGCGGCATCCCAGGCGGTGACGAAGGTCTGCACCGCGATCCGGTGCGCGGGCGGGGTGGCGATGATCGACAGGTCGCGCAGCCCGGCCATCGCCATGTTGAGCGTGCGCGGGATGGGCGTGGCGGTGAGGGTGAGGAGGTGCACGTTCGCGCGCAGCGCCTTGAGCGCCTCTTTCTGGCGCACGCCGAAGCGCTGCTCCTCGTCGACGATCACCAGCCCCAGGTCGTTGAACTTCACGTCCTTCTGCAGCAGCCGATGGGTGCCGACGATGACGTCGATCTTGCCCTCGGCCAGCTTCTCCAGTTCGGCCTTGATCTCCTTGGCCGACTTGAAGCGCGACAGCACCTCGACCTTGATCGGCCAGTCGGCGAAGCGATCCTTGAAGTTGCGGAAGTGCTGCTCGGCCAGCAGCGTGGTGGGCACCAGCACGGCGACCTGCTTGCCCGCGGCCGCCGCGACGAACGCGGCGCGCACGGCGACCTCGGTCTTGCCGAAGCCGACGTCGCCGCAGACCACGCGGTCCATCGGCTGGCTGGAGCCGAGGTCGCGGATGACGGCCTCGATGGCGGCGTGCTGGTCGGGCGTCTCTTCGAACGGGAAGGTCGCGGCGAACGGTTCGTACATCGCGCGGTCCACCTCGATCGCCAGGCCCGCGCGCGCGCGGCGCTTGGCCTGGATCTCCAGCAGTTCCGCCGCGACGTCGCGGACCTTCTCGGCGGCCCTGCGCTTGGCTTTCGTCCACGCCTCGCCGCCGAGCGAATGCAGGGGCGCGGTGTCGGGCGACGCGCCGGAGTAACGGCTGACCAGGTGCAGCTGCGCGACCGGCACGTACAGGCGGTCGCCCTTGGCGTACTCGATGTCGAGGTATTCGCCGGGCTGCCCGCCGGCTTCCAGCGTGATGAGCCCGCGGTAGCGGCCGATGCCATGGTCCTCGTGGACGATCGGCGCGCCTTCGGTGAGCTCCCCGAGGTCGCGGATGATCGCCTCGGGTTCGCGCCCGACCCGCTTGCGACGCCGCGGCTGCGACGCGCGTTCGGGGAACAGCTGGCGCTCGGTGAGGATGCAGACCGCTGGATCGTCGATGGCGAAACCGTCGTCCAGCGGCGCCACCGCGATGCAGAAAACGTCATTCCCGCGAAGGCGGGAATCCACCGCGCCTGGATCCCCGCCTTCGCGGGGACGACGGTCCCCGAGGAAGGCCTGGAAATCGGGCACGACAGTCGGCGCCAGCCCACCGGCCTGCAGGACCTCCAGCAACGCCTCGCGCCGCCCCGCGGAATCGGCCGCCACCAGCACGCGCCCCGGATAGTTCGCCAGGAATCCTTGCAGCGCCGCCGCGGGCGCCGCATCGCGCGCCGCGAGCGGCAGTTCCGGTGCGGGCTGGGACGGAAGCGTCGACGCGTCCGCATGCCGGGGATCCTTCGGATCGAGGATCTCCACGCGATCGCCCTGGTTCAATCGTTCGCGCAAGGCGTCAGGCGGCAGGTACAACTCCGCCGGCGGCAGCAACGGCCGTTCCAGGTCGTGCCTGCGCTGCTCGTACCGGTCGCCGGTCTGCGCCCAGAACGCATCGGCCGCCGCCTGCACGCCGTTGCCGAGCACCGGCAATGCACCCTCGGCGAAGTAATCGAACAGGGTCGCCGTCGTCCCGCTGCTACGCGTGGCCTCGAAGAACAGCGGCAGGTAGTACTCGATGCCGGCCGGCGCGACGCCCGCCTTCAGGTCCTGGTAGAGCGCGCTGCGGCGCGCGTCGATGTCCAGGCGCTCGCGCATCGCCGCGAGCGCGCGCTGCACCGAGGCCTCGTCCAGGGGCACTTCGCGGCCGGGCAGCAGCTGCACCTCATCGATCCTGTCCAGCGAGCGCTGGCTCTCCGGGTCGAACGCGCGGATCGAGTCGATGTCCTCGTCCAGCAACTCGATGCGGTAGGGCGTGTGCGCGCCCATCGGGTAGACGTCGAGCAGGCCGCCGCGCACCGCGAAGTCGCCGGGGTCGAGCACCTGCGGCACGTTGCGGTAGCCAGCGGACTCGAGCCGGCGCTTTTCCGCGTCCAGGTCCAGCCGCTGCCCGGTGCGCAAGTCGAAGCTGTTGCCGACCACGTAGCGCAACGGCGGCAGCCGCTGCATGAGCGTGGCGACCGGCACCACGACGATCCCGCGGCGCAAGGCGGGCAATGTCGCCAGCGCGCGCATGCGCTGCGACACGATGTCCGGATGCGGGCTGAAGCGGTCGTAGGGCAGGGTTTCCCAATCGGGGAACGGAACGACCGGCAGTGCGCCGTCTCCGCCGCCCAGCAGCGTGCGCAAGTCCGATTCGAGCTGGTGCGCTGCCTGGTTGTCGCGCGCCACCAGCAACAGCGGGCCGCCGTGCGCCTCGGCGGCGCGGGCGACGTGCCAGGCGAGGGCGGACGGGCTCGCGGGCGCGCGCCACCAGGCGCGCGGCCGGCCGGGCCCCGGCAGGGGCGGAATGGAAGACGGGGGAGTCGACATCGAACCCGTCATTCTATGTGGGAGCCGCCATGGGGGCGAGCTTTACGCGAAGAGTTCGCCGCCATGGCGGCTCCCACACCGGCCGTCGTTACAGGTCGAGGACGACGCGCACCAGGCTCGGGTCGCCGGCGCCATCGGTGCGCCGGAAGCCGAGCGAGTCGGCGAGGGCCAGCATCGGCAGGTTGTCGGCGAGCACGTCGCCGCGCAGCCGCTCGAACCGCTTGCCCCGCGCCCAGCGGACGATGCGCCGCATGAGATGCCGCCCCAGCCCCTGGCCCGAGATGAAGTGGCTGACCAGGATCGAGAATTCGGCGTCCTTGCTGTTCTCGATCCTCGCGGCGCGCGCCACGGCGCCGACCAGCGCCTCGCCGGGCGGCAACGGTTCGGCCGCGACCAGCGCGAACTCGTTGCGCGGGTCGGGCCGGCACAACCGGTCCGCGCGTTGCGCGCTCAGTTCGTGCAGTGGTTCGAGGAAACGATCGCGTACTTCGTCCGGACGCAACAGCGCGAATCCCTCGCGCAGCGGTCCGGCGTCATCCGGGCGTACGGGACGGATCAGGAGTTCGCGCCCGTCTCGCAGGCGGAGTTCTTCATGCCAGGGCGGCAGGCGATTGCGGGCGGCCATGGCTGGATCGTGGCATGGGCTTGGTGAAGCCCGACTCCACAAACCCTTCACGCCACGGGTCGCCGGAGCCCGCCACGAGGCGCCCCTGCGCCGCTTGTTACACTCGCCGCCCTTCGCATTCCAGGGACGACCCGCATGGCCGGTGGTGGCGATTCCAAGCGCGCGATCTTCTTCGCCCTGGGCGCGAACTTCGCCCTTTCGGTCGCAAAGGGCATCGCCGCATTCGTGACCGGGTCCAGCGCGATGCTGGCCGAAACGGTCCACTCGCTGGCCGACTGCGGCAACCAGGGCCTGCTGCTGCTCGGCATGAAGCAATCGCAGCGTCCGGCGACGCCCGACTATCCGCTCGGCTATGGCAAGGCCATCTACTTCTGGTCGTTCCTGGTCGCGGTGATGCTGTTCACCGTCGGCGGCATGTTTTCGCTCTACGAAGGCATCCACAAGCTGCAGTCGCCCGAGCCGTTGACCCAGTGGTGGTGGGCGGCCGGCGTGCTGGTGTTCGGCATCATCGTCGAGGGCATCTCGATGAGGGCGTGCCTGCAGGAGGTCAACAAGGCGCGCGCGGGCAGGAGCCTGTGGCAGTGGTTCCGCGAGAGCCGGCAGGCCGAGCTGGTGGTGATCTTCGGCGAGGACGCCGCGGCGTTGTTCGGCCTGGTCTTCGCCCTGGTGGCGATCCTGGTCGCGGTGGTGACCGGCAATCCCGTATGGGATGCGATCGGCACGATCGCGATCGGCGCGTTGCTGATCGTCGTCGCGGTGTTCGTGGCGATCGAGGTGAAGGCGTTGCTGATCGGGCAGAGCGTGGACCCGGAACGGCAGCGAGAGTTCCGCGAATTCGTGAACACCCGCCAGGAAATCGACCACGTCATCAACCTGATCACCCTGCAGCTGGGCAACGAGATCATGATCTCGGTGCAGGCGCAGATGCGCGAGCGCGTCGACGCGCAGGCACTGATCCGCGACATCAACACCGTGGAGGTTTCGATCAAGCAGGCCTTCCCCGAAGTGCGCTGGTGCTTCTTCGAGCCGGAGCTGACCCGGCGCGAGATGCCATAGGCGAGGAGCGAAGCGGCGATGGCAGGCAATTCCACGCGCGCGATCCTGGTGGCCCTGGGCGCGAATTTCGCGATCGCCGTGGCCAAGGGCTTCGCTGCCTTCTTCACCGGCTCCGGCGCGATGCTCGCCGAGACCGTCCACTCGCTGGCCGACTGCGGCAACCAGGGACTGCTGCTGCTCGGCATGCGCCAGGCGAAGCTGCCTCCGAGCCCGGAACATCCGCTGGGGCGGGGCAAGGAAATCTACTTCTGGTCGTTCCTGGTGGCGGTGATGCTGTTCACCGTCGGCGGCGTGTATTCGCTGTACGAGGGCTGGCACAAGCTGCACGCGCCCGAGCCGCTGTCGCAGTGGTGGTGGGCGGTCGGCGTGCTGGTGTTCGCGATCGCGGCGGAGGCGTACTCGACGCGCGCGGCCCTGGTCGAAGCGGACAAGGATCGCCGCGGCCGCAGCTACTGGCGCTGGTTCCGCGAGAGCCGCCAGGCGGAACTCATCGTGATCGTGGGCGAGAACATCGCGGCACTGCTGGGCCTGGTGTTCGCCCTGGTGGCAGTCGGCCTCAGCGTGGTGACGGGCAATCCGTTGTGGGATGCGCTGGGCACGCTGGCGATCGGGGTGCTGTTGATCGTGGTGGCGGTGTTCGTCGCGATCGAGGTGAAGGCGATGCTGGTCGGGCAGAGCGCGGACCCGGAAGTGCAGCGCAGGATCCTCGAATTCCTGGAGGCCCGGCCGGCGATCGAGCGGGTGGTCAACCTGGTGACGCTGCAGTTGGGCGACGAGGTGATGGTGTCGGTGCAGGCGCAGATGCGGCCCCCGGAGGGCACGGAGGCCGCGGAAGAGTTCGAGTTGATCGACCGCATCGAGCAGGTGATGCGCCAGGCCTTCCCGCAAGTCCGCTGGATCTTCTTCGAACCCGACAACGACCCCGACTGAGCGTTCCCCGTGGGAGCCGCCACGGCGGCGAATGTCAGGCAGGTCGTCGCAGCCAGTCGAGGCGGTAGGACGCGTCGGCTTCGCCGAGGTGGCGGCGCAGGATGGGCAGCGCGGCGGAAATGGTTTCGTCGAGTTTCCACGGCGCGTTGAGCAGGAGCATGCCGCTGCCGTTGAGGCGCAATGGCGAATCCGCGGGACGGACCAGCAGTTCGGCGATCCAGGCCGACTTCGCCGGGAGCGCCGCCGCCGAGCGCAGGAACTGCCCGAGCGAGCGCCGCAGCTTCACCGGGTACCAGAGCACGAACACGCCCTGGGGCCAACGTTGCAGCCCTTCGCGGATGGCCGAGAGCGCCGCGTCGAACTCCGCCAGTTGCGCCTCGTAGGGCGGATCGACCAGCACCAGTCCCCGCGCCAGCTTCACCTCGCCGTGGCGCGGCGGCAGTTGCGCATGCATGGCGTCGTACCCGTCGCGCAGCTGCACCACCACGCGCTGGTCGCGCCCGAGGTTCACCCGTAGCGCGGCGGCCTCGCCCGGTTCCAGCTCGCAGCAGGTGATCCGGTCCTGCGCGCGCAGCGCGTGCGCGAGCAACCAGGGCGAGCCGGGGTAGGCGGAGTCGCCGTGCTCTGCCCGGCACGCGGTTACGGCGTCGAGGTATCGCTGGATCGCTGGTGGCAGCGCGGTCGCATTGACGGCCGCCGTCGCGGCCAGCCGCGCCACGCCGGATTCGGCCTCGCCGGTGCGCTGGGCCGCATCCGCATCGAGTGCGTACAGCCCGCGGCCGGCGTGGGTGTCCAGCGCAAAGCAGGGCGCCGGCTTGGCCACCAGCGCGTCGCACAGCGCCAGCAGCACGACGTGCTTGAGCACGTCCGCGTGGTTGCCGGCGTGGAATGCGTGGCGATAGTTCATGCGCGGGTTGCCCTATGCTTGGCCGCATTATGGCCCGCCTGCTCCTGGTCGAAGACGAACCCGCGATCGCCGATACCGTGCTTTACGCCCTGCGCAGCGACGGCCACGAGGCGGTGCATTGCCTGACCGGTCGCGAGGCCCAGGCGCGCGCGCGCGAGGCGGCCTTCGACCTGGCGATCCTGGACGTGGGCCTGCCGGACATCGACGGGTTCGCGCTGTGCCGCGACCTGCGCGACCTGCGCCGCGAGCCGCCCTTGCCGGTGATCTTCCTGACCGCCCACGGCGCCGAGGCCGAGCGCGTGCTGGGCCTGGAAATGGGCGCCGACGACTACGTGACCAAGCCGTTCTCGCCGCGCGAGCTGGCCGCCCGGGTGCGCGCGGTGCTGCGACGCGTCGCGCAGCAAGCCCCGTCCACCGGACAGGCCGCCACCGCGGGCGCCTTCGACCATGACGCCGAGGGCCACCGCGTGCGCTACCTGGGCCACGCGCTCGACCTGACCCGCTACGAGTACGGCCTGCTGGCCGCGTTGCTGGCGCGCCCGGGCGCGGTGCTGTCGCGCGTGCAGTTGATGGATCGGGTCTGGGGCGATGCGCCCGACACCAGCGACCGCACCGTGGACACCCACGTCAAGACGCTGCGCGCGAAGCTGCGCGAGGTCGCGCCCGACCGCGACCCGGTCCGCACCCATCGCGGGCTCGGCTACTCCATCGACACCGCCGGCTGACGGCCGTCGCATGAAGATCGGCCTGCGCATCCTGCTCGGCTACTTCCTGGTCGTGGCGTTGGCTGCGCTGCTGCTGGCGCAGGTGTTCGTGCAGCAGGTCAAGCCCGGCGTGCGCCAGACCATGGAGGACACGCTGGTCGACACGGCCAACCTGCTCGCGGAACTGGCGCGCGACGACCTGCTGGCCGGGACCATCGCCAGCGGGCGCTTCGCCGAGAGCGTCCGCGCGCTGGCGGGGCGCGACATCGGCGCCGACATCTGGGGCTTCGACAAGCGCCGCGCGCAGTACCGCATCTACGTCACCGACGCGCGCGGCATCGTGGTGTTCGACTCCACCGGCAAGGCGCTGGGCGAGGACTATTCGAGCTGGAACGACGTCTACCTGACCTTGCGTGGCGAATACGGCGCGCGGTCGACGCGCAGCGATCCCGAAGACGACACCTCATCGGTGATGCACGTGGCGGCACCGATACGCGACCGCGACGGACGCATCGTCGGCGCGCTCACGGTGGCCAAGCCCAACAGCGCGATCGCGCCGTTCATCGCGCGCAGCCAGGCCGTGGTCCTGCGCTGGGGCTGGGTGCTGATGGGCGTGGCATTGCTGGTCGGGCTGGTCGCGGCCTGGTGGCTGTCGCGCCAGCTCGCCGCGTTGCGGCGCTATGCCGACGCCGCCACCGCGGGCGAGCGTGCGGTGCTGCCGCGCACCGCCGGCGAGTTCGCCGACCTTGGCCGCGCGCTGGAGACCATGCGCCTGCGCCTGGAGGGCAAGCAGTACGTCGAGCGCTACGTCCACGGCCTGACCCACGAGTTGAAGAGCCCGCTCGCGGCGATCCGCGGGTCCGCGGAACTGCTGGAAGGCCAGGCCTCGATGCCAGGGCCTGACCGCGAGCGTTTCGTCGCCAGCATCCGCCGCCAGGCCGAGCGCATTGCCACCATGATCGACAAGCTGCTGGCGCTGGCCGCGGTCGAGCACCGCCAGCAGCTAGAGGAGCCGCGACCGGTCGACCTGCATGCGGTGCTGGAGGAGGCCGCGGAGGATGCGCAGCCGCGCCTGCAACAGGCGGGCGTGACCCTTGCCACCGCGCTGGACGACGGATTGCCGCCGGTGCGTGGCGATGCGTTCCTGCTGCGCCAGGCGCTGGACAACCTGGTCGAGAACGCGATCGACTTCGCGCCCGCCGGCAGCGCGGTGGACGTCCGCGTGCGCGCCGACGCCGGCAACGTGGTGGTGGAGGTGGCCGACCGCGGTCCCGGCGTGCCGGAGTACGCGCGCGACCGCGTCTTCGAGCGGTTCTATTCGCTCGCGCGCCCCGGGGGCGGCAGCCGCAGCAGCGGCATCGGGCTGTGCTTCGTCGCGGAAGTCGCCGCGCTCCACGCAGGGCAGGTGGCGCTGGAGGATCGCGAAGGCGGCGGCACGGTCGCGCGGTTGGTCTTGCCGACCGCCTGACCCCGCGGCGACCGCGGCTTCACCGTCGCCACACACCCGGGCCATCGGCCGCCCACGCGTCGTCGCCATGCTGCGCCCGTCATGCAACGGGAGTCGGGAATGAACGCAACATCGCTGGTGCCCACGTCGGTGTCGGCTGCCTTCGGGTTCGCCATGCGCGGGGTCGTGGTGGTCGGCCTGTCGATCGTCATCCTGGTCGCGCTGCTGTCCATTCGCGGCGTCGTCTTCGACCGGCAGATGTACCGCCAGGCAGCGGTGGACAACATCGCCGCCAGCCATGCCGGTGCGCAGCGCATCGCCGGGCCGGTGCTGGTCGTGCCGTACGAAGAGGCCGAGCTGGTGCGATCGACCGATGCCGACGGCCGCGAGCGGGTCAGCGAACGCCGCCGCAGCGGGCGCTGGACCTACTTCCCGGAAACGCTGGAACTCACCGGTACCGTGCTGCCGGCGACCCGTCGCCTGGGCCTGCACGAGGTGCCGGTGTACGAACTGCAGGCGCGCCTGGACGCGCACTTCGCGGCAGCGATCCCGGCGGCCGCGCCGGGGGTCACCCGCGACATCGGCCGCCCGTGGCTGGCGTACGGGATCGCCGACGTGCGCGGCCTGGCCGGCGTGCCCAAGCTGCAGGTCGGCGGCAACGAGGTGCCGCTCGAGCAGGGGATGGGGGCGCGCGAGGGCGGCGGCATCCATGCGCGACTCGCGCCGCCCACGCCCGGCACGACCTACGCATTCGATACCCAGCTCGGGCTCACGCTGTCGGGCACCGAATCGCTGGCGATCGCGCCGTTGGGCGGGCGCAACCGGATCGCGCTCGAGTCGAGCTGGCCGCACCCGCGCTTCGATGGCGCCTTCCTGCCGCGGACCCGGCACGTGGAAGCCGACGGCTTCCAGGCGGTGTGGGAAGTCTCGTCGCTGGCGAGCAATGCACAGGCGCAGTTCCTGGCGCGCGGCGACGAGCCGCAGGAACACGCGCGCGGCATGCCCGAGCCGGTGGAATCGATCGGCATCTCCCTGGTCGACCCGGTGAACCCGTACACCCAGGCGGACCGCGCGACCAAGTACGGGATGCTGTTCGTGCTGCTGACCTTTGGTGGCTTCTTCCTGTTCGAGACGGTCAAGCGGCTGCCGATCCATCCCATCCAGTACCTGCTGGTCGGGCTGGCGCTGGCGATCTTCTTCCTGATGCTGCTGGCGTTGTCCGAACACATCGCGTTCGGCTGGGCCTACCTGGTGGCGAGCGCGGCCTGCATCGGCCTGATCGCGTTCTACCTCGGGCACGTGTTGCGCAGCCGCATGCGCGGGCTGGGCGTCGCTGCCGCGCTGGCCGCGCTATACGCGGCGCTGTACGGCCTGCTGGTGTCCGAGGACAACGCGCTGGTACTCGGCGCGGGCCTGCTGTTCGTGGTGCTGGCCGCGGCGATGGTCGCCACGCGCAACGTCGACTGGTATGCGCTGGCGCGCGAGCGGGCGTCAGCTGCCTGAGTCGACCGCCAGCCGGATGCCCAGCCCCTTGCTGTCGGCCGGCTCGCCTTCCAGGTCCGCCGCCAGCAGGGGACGGGCGGCGAGCCACCCGCGGTCCAGCGACACGTGCAACGCGTCGCCCCCGGCCCGCGCGTCCAGCCGCGGGATCGCATCGGCCTCGTGCGCGCGATGCAGCAGCACCGCCAGTCGCAACAGCTGGGTGGTGCGGCGCGCGGCGGCGAGCACGCGGTCGGGCAGGGCGTCGAACGCGGACTTCGGGACCCGCCGCCGGTGCGCGCGCACCAGTGCCGCGAGGAAGCGTTGCTCGTGCTGCGAGAAGCCCGCGATGTCGGAGTGCGACAACACGTAGGCGCCATGCACCTGGTACTGGCTGTGCGCGATGGCCAGGCCCAGCTCGTGCAGCCGCGCCGCCCAGCCCAGCATCGCGCGGTCGTCGGCAGTGAGCTGCCATGCCGGCGCCACCTGGTCGAACAGGCGCAGCGCCGTCGCCAGCACCCGGCCGGCCTGCGCGTTGTCGATGCCGTAACGCACCATCAGTGCGTCGACCGAGGCGTCGCGCGGGTCGTTGTCGCTGATGCGGCCGACCAGGTCGTGCAGCACGCCTTCGCGCAATGCCGCGCGGCTGACCGCCATGCGCTGCAACCCCAGCGCCCCGAAGGCCGCCTCCAGCACCAGCAGGCCGCCGGCGATGATCGGGCGCCGCTCGTCCGACAGGCTTGGCAGGTCGATGTCGTCGACGTGGCCGGCGGCAAGCAGCCGGTCGCGCACGACGGGCAGCGCCTCGGCGGTGACCGCGCCCTTGGTCAGCTTCATCGCCGCGCAGATCTCGCCGATCGCCTTGTTGGTGCCCGAGGAACCGAGTGCCTCCTGCCAGCCCAGCGCGCGATACACGGTGGCGAACTGCTGGAACTCCCCGCCGACTTCGACCAGTGCCTCGTCCCAACGCCGTCGCGTCAGTCGCCCGTCGGGGAAGAAGCGCCGCATGTTCGACACGGCGCCGACCTGCAGGCTCTCGCGCTCCAGCGCCAGCAACCCCGCACCGATGATGCATTCGGTGGAGCCGCCGCCGATGTCCATCACCAACCGTCGCTGCCCGGGTTTCGGCGGTTGCGCGTGCGCCACGCCCTGGTAGACCAGGCGTGCCTCCTCGCGACCGGAGATCACCTCGATCCCGTGGCCCAGCGCGGTTTCGGCGGGCACCAGGAACGACTGCGGCTCCGCGAGCTGGCGCACCGTGTGGGTCGCCACCGCGCGCACCCGGTTCGGCGGCACTTCGCGCAACCGCTGGCCGAACCGGGACAGGCTGTCGAGCGCGCGGTCGCGCACGGCCGGCTGCAATCCGCGGCGCTCGTCCAGGCCCTCGGCCAGGCGCACCGTCTCGCGCAGCCGGTCGACGACCCGGATCTGCCCGAGCACGTAGCGCGCGACCACCATGTGGAAGCTGTTGGAGCCCAGGTCGACCGCGGCCAGCAGGTCGCCGTCCGCAAGCGGCACCACGCCCGTGCCGGCCTCGGCGTCGATGCGCGTCATGCGCCCGTCGCCTGGCCCGCGGCGTGTTCGAGCAGGACGCGCTGGGCGGAATGCGGCGGCGCGTCCCCCGGCGTCGCACGCACGTAGCGACCGTCCGCCTGCAACCGCCAGGCATCGGTGTTGTCGGCCAGGTAGTTGTCGAGCACTTCGTGGTGGATGCGCGCGGCCTTGTCCGGATCGAGGATCGGGAAGCCGATCTCCACGCGTCGCAACAGGTTGCGCTCCAGCCAGTCGGCGCTGGCGCAATACAGCTCGGGCGCAGCACCATCGTTCGCGAACCAGTACACCCGGCTGTGCTCCAGGAAGCGGCCGACGATCGAACGCACGCGGATGTTGTCGGAGACGCCAGGCACGCCCGGTCGCAGGGTGCACGCGCCGCGAACGATGAGGTCGACCTGCACGCCGGCCTGCGACGCCGCATACAGCGCGCGCACGACCTGCGGTTCGTTCAATGCGTTGAGCTTGGCGACGATGCGCGCCGGCCGTCCCGCACGCGCGTTCCCGGCCTCGCGCGCGATGCGTTCCAGCAGGCCCGCGTGCAGCGTGAAGGGCGCCTGCAGCAGTTTCTTCGGCGTGATCGCCGGCGCCAGGCCCGACAGCTGCTGGAACACCACGTGCACGTCCTCGCCGATGACCGGGTCGGCGCTGAGCAGGCCGATGTCGGTGTAGGCGCGCGCGGTGCCGGCGTGGTAGTTGCCGGTGGACAGGTGCACGTAGCGACGCAGCTTGCCGCCTTCGCGGCGCACGATCAGCAGCATCTTGGCGTGGGTCTTGTAGCCCACCACGCCGTACACCACCTGCACCCCGGCGGCCTGCAGCCGGTCGGCGAAGGCCAGGTTCGCCTCCTCGTCGAAGCGCGCGCGCAATTCGACGACGACCGTCACGTCCTTGCCGTTGCGCGCGGCCTGCACCAGCGACTCGACGATGGGCGAATCCTTGCCGGTGCGGTAGAGCGTCTGCTTGATCGCGAGCACCGCCGGGTCCTCGGCCGCCTGCCGCACCAGTTCGAGCACCGGCGCGAACGCATCGAAGGGATGGTGCAGGACCACGTCGCCCGCGCCGATGCGCGCGAACATCGCGTCCATCCCGGCGAGCGCGCGCGGCTGGAAGGGCGGGAACTTCAGGTCCGGCCGCTGCACCAGGTCGTACACCTGCAGCACACGGTTGAGGTTCACCGGGCCGTCGATCCGGTACACCGCATGCGCCGGCAGCTCGAAGTTGCGCAGCAGCATGCGCACGATCGGTTCCGGGCACGCCTCGGCGATTTCCAGGCGCATCGCGCGCAGGTAGCCGCGGCCGACCAGCTCGTCGCGCACCGCGTGCGCCAGGTTCTCGACTTCCTCGTCCAGGGTCAGCTCGGAATTGCGCGTCACCCGGAACTGGTACGCGCCCTGCACCCGCATGCCCGGGAACAGCTCGTCCACGTACGCGGCGAGCACGGCCGACAGGAACACGAAGTCATGCGGGCCGCCGGAGATTTCCTCGGGCAACTGGATGATGCGGGGCAGCGAGCGCGGCGCGCGCACGATGGCCAGGTGGCCCGCGCGCCCGAAGGCGTCGCGCCCCTGCAGCTGGACGACGATGTTGAGTGACTTGTTGAGGATCTTCGGGAACGGGTGCGCGGGGTCCAGGCCCAGCGGGGACAGCACCGGCAGGATCTCGTCGCGGAAGTGGCCGCGCAGCCAGGCGTCCTGCGCGTCCGTCCAGGCATCGCGGGGCAGGATGCGCACGCCGGCGGCATTCAACGCCGGCCGCAATTCACGGTTCCAGCAGTCGTACTGCCGTTGCACCAGGTCCGCCGCGGCCGCGTGGATCCGGCGCAGCACCGTGGCCGGCGGCAACCCGTCCGCGGCGGGCGGCATGCCGAACTCGTGCGCGTGGCGCACGGTGGCGGCGCGGATCTCGAAGAACTCGTCGAGGTTGGTGCAGCTGATGCACAGGTAGCGCAGGCGCTCGAGCAGCGGCACCTGCGCGTCGCGCGCCTGCGCCAGCACGCGTTCGTTGAAGGCGAGCTGGGACAGTTCGCGGTTGAGGTAGAGCGCGGGGTCGTGCAGGTCGTGCCCGTGGGACGGCTGGTCGGGCGCGGTGCTCATTCCGTGTCCCGCGGAACCGCCCGGCCGGCGCCGAAGCGGCAGGCGAATTCGCTGCCCCGGCCGACCTCGCTGCGGATCTCCAGCCGGGCCTGGTGCAGGCCCAGCACGTGCTTGGCGATCGCGAGCCCCAGCCCCGTGCCGCCCGATTCGCGCGAGCGACTGGTGGACACGCGGTAGAAACGCTCGGTCAACCGCGGCAGGTGGTCCGCGGGGATGCCGTAGCCGGTGTCGCGCACGCTGAGCACGGGTTGGTCGCCATCGAGCCGGAAGGAGACGGAGATGGTGCCACCCCCCGGCGTGTAACGCACCGCATTCGCCACCAGGTTGGAGAACGCGCTGTGCAGTTCGGGCTGCGAGCCGAGCAGGTCGACGCCCGCCTCGTCCGTCACCGTGATCGCGTGGCGGCCCTGGCTGAGCGCCTCGGCCTCGCGGCGCAGGGTCGCGAGCATGGCCGCCATCGGCACCGGTTCCTCGTCGAGCCGGTCCTTGCCCTCCAGCCGCGAGAGGGTGAGCAGGTCCTCGACCAGCTGCGTCATCCGCTGCGATTGCCGTTGCATCTCGCCCAGCATCGGGGCGAGCGCCGGATGCTCTGCGGGGTCGACCATGTCGAGGTAACCGTGCACGACGGTCAGCGGCGTGCGCAGTTCGTGCGAGACGTTGGCGACGAAGTCCCGGCGCATGTGCTCCAGGCGCATCAGCTTGGTGACGTCGCGCACCACCAGCAGCCAGGTGTCGGCGGAATAGGGCAGCAGGCGCAGTTGCAGCCGCAGCGCCGGGTCGGCGGGCGAGGCGACGTCGACGAGCGGTTCCGCGTGCCGGCCCATCGAGAGCCAGCGCGCCATGGGCAAGGGCTGCAGGCGGTCGCCGATCGGCGCGCCGATGTCGCGCGGGTACCGCAGCCCGAGCAACCGGGTCGCCGCGCGGTTGAACCACTGCACGCGTTGGCTGTCGCGTTCGACCGCGACGATCGCATCGGGCAGCGTGTCGGCGGCGGCGCGATACGCGCGCGACATCGCCAACACGCGGCGCATCCTGGCCCGCATGTCGGCGCGCGCCCGGTGCGCCGCCTCGACCTCGTGGCGCGCGCCGCGCAGGCGCCCCGCCTGCCAGCCCAGCAGCGCGAGCGCGACCAGGCCCAGCGCGACGAGCGAGATGATGGTGGTCGACCCCATGCGGCGTCAGGCGGTCGCCGAGAACCGGTAGCCCGCGCCCCGCACGGTCTGCACCATGCCGTCCAGCCCCGTGGGCTCGAGCGTCTTGCGCAGGCGGCGGATGTGCACGTCGACGGTGCGCTCCTCGACGTACACGCTGCCCCCCCAGACGTGGTCGAGCAGCTGCGTGCGCGAGTACACGCGGTTGGGATGGGTCATGAAGAAATGCAGCAGCCGGTATTCCGTGGGTCCGATCGGGACGGGTTGCTCGCCGTCGCCGCCCTGCGCCAGCACGCGGTGGGCGGCGCCGTCGATGCGCAAGGCGCCGACCTGCACGTTGCCGTGCTCGTCGTCGTCGCGGGAGCGGCGCATGACCGCGCGGATCCTCGCCAGCAATTCGCGCGTCGAGAAGGGCTTGACCACGTAGTCGTCGACCCCGGCCTCCAGGCCGCCCACGCGATCGTTCTCCTCGCCGCGGGCGGTGAGCATGATGATCGGGATGTCCCGGGTGAGGTCCTCGCGGCGCCAGCGCCGGGCCAGTTCCAGCCCGCTGGTTCCCGGCAGCATCCAGTCCAGCAGGATCAGGTCGGGGACGCGGTCGACGATGGCCACCTGCGCTTCGCGGGCGTCGCCCGCCAGCACGGGCTCGAAGTCACCATGGCGCAGCGCGAAGGCGACCATGTCGCGGATCGCCGGTTCGTCGTCGACGATCAGGACGCGTTTGCCAGGAGCGGGCTTGCCTGGAGCCGATCGTTGCATGGCAGGTCTCTGCATGGGCCCCCGGCAGTAGGCGACAGTTTCATGACGCCTGCATGACAGGCGTTGGCGTCAGCGGTTCAGCACGTCGTCGTGGATGCCCTGGCGGCGCAGCTCCAGCACCACCGGGGTGATCTGGGCGATGCGCGCGTCGATGCGGGCGCGCGAGTAGTAGTCGAGGTCCTCGCGCTGCTTGAGCGTCTGCAACTGCAGCAGCGCCTGTTCCGCGCGCCCGGTCAGGTAGGCGACTTCCGCCCACGCCTCGCCGGCGCGCACCGGTTCGCCTGCGATCTCGCTGGCGCGCGCGAAGGTGCGCTGGAAGCTGGGGTCGTCGCCGGCGCTGGCCTGGATGGGTCGCAATGCTTCCTGCGCCTTGCGACCGGCGGCGGCCGTGTTGCGTTCGGCCAGCACCTGCGCGTAAGTGATCGCGACCGCGGGGTCCCGCGGCATGCGGCGCATCAGCGACTCGAACCGCCGGTCCGCCGCCTCGGCCTTGCCAGCGCGCGCTTCGGCCTCGCCCATCGCGAGTTCGAGCCAGTGATCGCCCGGATGTTGCGCAAGCAAGGGTTCGAGCAGCGCCATCGCGCCGGCGGCCTGGTTGTCGCGGAGGTAGGCCAGCGCCAGGCCGTAGCGGCGTGCATCGTCCAGCGCCCCGGCCTCGCGCATCCGGGTGTATTCGCGGATGGCGGCGGCAGGCGTGTCCGCGGTCAGCACCCGGAGCCGCTCGCGCGCCCAGCCGAAGCGCACGTCGGAATCGGGGTGCAGCGTGCCCGGCGGCAACTGCAGGCCGCCCGGGAGCAACGGGTTGGCGCTGGGGAGCGTGCCGGCGGCGAACCCTTCGCCCTGCTGGCGGATCCGCTCGGCGCGCTGCTTGGCTTCGCTGATGCGGGTCAGCGTGACCGGGTGGGTCTGCAGGTAATCAGGCGTGCGCAGGCGTTCGTCGCCGCCCTGGTTGACCCTGACCACTTCCTGCAGGGTCTGGAAGAACCCGGCCATCGCCTCCGGGTCGTAGCCCGCGCGGTCCAGGGTCTGGATGCCGAGGCGGTCCGCCTCCGACTCGTGGGTGCGCGTGAAGTCGATCTGGCGCTGCTGCATCAGGGCCATGCCGCTGGCGATCGCCGCCTGGGAGGCTTCCGAGCTCGAACTGCTGTTCGATGCCTGGGCTGCCGCCACCGCGCCCAGCATCGCCAGCAGGATGGGGATCGAATCCTTCTGGGCCCGCTCGACGCCGCGCAGGACGTGGTCCTGGGTCACGTGGGCGATCTCGTGGGCGAGCACGCCGGCCACCTCGTCCTCTTCGTCCGCGGCCAGCACCAGGCCGGCATTCATGCCGATGTAGCCGCCGAGGGTGGCGAACGCATTGATCTGCCGGTCTTCCAGCAGGAAGAAGGTGAACGCCTGCCGGGGTTCGTCGCTGGCCGCGCCCAGCCGGGTCCCGACGTGCTGCAGCCAGCCATTGAGCAGCGGGTCCTCCAGCGTGTACCCGTAGTGGCGCAGTTGGCTGAGCAGCATCTGCCCGTACTGCGCCTGCTCGGTCGGCGTCAGGAGCTCCCCCGCGGACGAACCGATATCGGGCAGGCCGCCGCCCTCGCTCGGGATGTACTGGGCGGGGGCGCCGAAGCTGGCGATCGCGATGGTGAGGGCGGTGGCGATCAGGGTGGTGCGGCGCACGCGGACTCCGGAATGGCTGGGCGGGGCGACGGGGCAGCATGGACGCCGGGGCGGCCGCGCGCGTGAACCCGCCGTAAAGGATGCCCGATGGGCGCTGGAGATGCCGGCGACGGGTGGAAAACCTCCGCCGGCGTCCGCATATTCGACCACTCCTCACCGCGCAAGTTTCCGGAGCCGTCGTGACCCCTTCGCAACCGACCCCCGAGATCGTGATCTACACCACGGCGATCTGCCCCTACTGCGTCGCCGCCAAGAACTTCCTGCGCAGCCAGGGCAGGGAGTGGACGGAACGCCGCATCGACACCGACCTCGCCGCGCGCGAGGAGATGATGCAGCGGGCGCGGCGGACGAGCGTGCCGCAGATCTTCGTCGGCCAGACGCACGTGGGCGGCTACGACGACCTGGTCGCGCTGCATCGCGCGGGCGGGCTGGCGCCGTTGCTCGCCGGGGAAGGCGCATGACCGCGGAATTCACCGCGTTCCGGCAGCGCATGAACGAACGGATCCTGGCCGAGCCGAACCAGGTGGTGCGGCGGTTCTTCGCGCTCGACACCCAGGCCTACCAGGCCGGCGCGCTGGACGTGAAGACCAAGGAACTCCTGGGCCTGGTGGCGTCGCTGGTGCTGCGCTGCGACGACTGCATCAGCTACCACGTGGCCCAGTGCCGGCAGGCGGGCGTGGACCGTGACGAGATGTTCGAGGCGTTCTCGATCGGCCTGGTCGTCGGGGGCAGCATCGTGATCCCGCACCTGCGCCGCGCGGTCGATTTCCTGGACCAACTGGAAGGCGGCACCGGCGCCGCGCCACCCGCGCATGACCATGGCGGCGACACCGGCGCGGCATAATGGGCGGTCCCCCCATCCGCCTGGAATCCCCTGCAATGACGCAAACGATTTCGGTCATCCGTGGCGACGGCATCGGCCCGGAGATCATGGACGCGACCCTGCACGTGCTCGACGCGATGCAGCTCGGCCTGCAGTACGAATTCGTCGACGCCGGCCTGGTGGCCCACGAGAAGACCGGCGAGCTGCTGCCCGCCGCGACCATGGACTCGATCCGCCGCCACCGCATCGCGCTCAAGAGCCCGCTGACGACGCCGGTGGGCGGCGGCTTCTCGTCGATCAACGTCGAGCTGCGCAAGCGCTTCGACCTGTACGCCAACGTGCGGCCGGCGATCTCGCACCCGAACACGATGTCGCGCTTCCCGTCGGGCGTGGACCTCATCACCGTGCGCGAGAACACCGAGGGTGCGTACACGTCCGAGGGCCAGGAGCTGTCGGCGGACGGCGATACCGCCACGTCGATCGTGCGCACGACGCGCCGCGGGTCGGAGCGGATCGTGCGCTACGCGTACGAGCTGGCGAAGGCCAATGGCCGGCGCAAGGTCACGATCGTGCACAAGGCCAACATCATGAAGTCCACCTCGGGCCTGTTCCTGAAGGTCGCGCGCGAGGTGGCCGCGCAATACCCGGACATCCAGACGGAAGAGATGATCGTCGACGCGTGCTGCATGAAGCTGGTGATGCAGCCGGAGAAGTTCGACGTGATCGTGACCACCAACCTGTTCGGCGACATCCTCTCGGACCTGTGCGCGGGGCTGGTCGGCGGCCTGGGCCTCGCGCCGGGCGCGAACATCGGCACCGAGGCGGCGATCTTCGAGGCGGTGCACGGCACGGCGCCGGACATCGCGGGACAGGGCAAGGCCAACCCGTGCGCACTGCTGCTGGCTGCCGCGCAGATGCTCGAGCACCTGGGAATGGGCGACAAGGCCACGAAGCTGCGCCAGGCGATCGTCGCGACGCTCGAGGCCAAGGATTCGCTGACGCCGGACTTGGGCGGCAACGGCAACACGATGTCGTTCGCCAGGGCCATCGCCAGCCGGGTTTGACGAACCCGG
>DASTUL010000067.1:0-19840 GCA_035759645.1 Lysobacteraceae bacterium
GAAGGACTCGTCCTTGGGGTGGTTGGCGAACGCCAGCGACTCCGCATGGCTTTCGCCGAGGTTGGTGAGCACGACCCTGAGCGGATCCAGCACGGCCATGCGCCGCGGCGCGGCGGCATCGAGGTCGTCGCGCAGCGCGCCTTCCAGGATCGAGATGTCGAGCAGCGAGTTCTGCTTGCTCACGCCGACCCGGTCCGCCATCAGGCGCAGCGCGGACGGCGTGTAGCCGCGGCGGCGGATGCCGTGCAGGGTCGGCATGCGCGGATCGTCCCAGCCGTCGACCAGGCGCTCCTCCACCAGCGCGAGCAGCTTGCGCTTGCTCATCACCAGGTAGTTGAAGTTCAGGCGCGAGAATTCGATCTGGCGCGGCTTGGCGGCCTCGAACGGCAGGCCGGCATCGGTCAGCGGCTTCAGCAGTTCCGGCGAATGCGCCAGGTCGACCTTGTCCACGCACCAGTCGTACAGCGGCCGGTGGTCCTCGAACTCCAGCGTGCACAGCGAATGGGTGATGCCCTCGATGGCATCCGACAGCGAATGCGCGAAGTCGTACATCGGGTAGATCGGCCAGTCGTTGCCGGTGTTCTGGTGCGCGACGTGCTTGATGCGGTACAGCGCCGGGTCGCGCAGGTTGATGTTGCCGCTGGCCATGTCGATCTTCGCGCGCAGGGTGCGGCTGCCGTCGGCGAACTCGCCGGCACGCATGCGCCGGAACAGCGCGAGGTTCTCGTCGACGCTGCGGGTGCGGAACGGCGATTCGCGGCCCGGCTCGACCAGCGTGCCGCGGTAGGCGCGCACCTCGTCGGCCGACAGGTCGCAGACGAAGGCATCGCCCTGGCGGATGAGTTTTTCCGCGGCGAGGTGGAACACTTCGAAATAGTCGGACGCATGGCGCAGCGACGCCCATTCGAACCCGAGCCAGCGCACGTCTTCCTGGATCGCGGCGACGTACTCGGGATCCTCCTTCGCCGGGTTGGTGTCGTCGAAGCGCAGGTTGCAGCGCCCGCCGAACTCCGCGGCGATGCCGAAATCCAGGCAGATCGCCTTGGCGTGGCCGATGTGCAGGTAACCGTTGGGCTCGGGCGGGAACCGGGTGCGGATGGCGGCGTGCCGGCCCTGTGCCAGGTCGTCGCGGACGATCTGGCGGATGAAGTCGTTCTTCGGCGCGGCGGCGGCGGGCGCGGCGCCGTTTGCGTCGGTGTGGGCGGGGGCAGGCATGCGGAGGCTGGACAGGCGAGGAGCAGCGTCCAGTGTAGCGGTTGCGGGCGTATGCTCCGGGCGACCGCGAGCGGAAGGGAGCGCGCATGCGGCTTGGGCCGAAGGGCATGGGGGCGATGGTCTTGTTGCTGGCATCGGCCGCGATGGCGGGGATGCCGCCGCCGGCTGCCCAGCCCGCAGCCGGTGCCCCCGCCGCCGCGTCGCTGCCGGTGCGCCTGTCGCTCCTGGACGGCGAGGAGATCGCACGCCTCATCGGCGATGGTCGCGGCGTGCTGCTGTCGCGGCCGGGCGAGGCGCGGGTCCGGCTGCACGTCGTGCTGCCCGACGCGTCGCCTGGGGATCCGCCCTGGGTCGTGCGCCTGGAGCGCGACAGCCTCGCGTTGCGGATCGAGTCGGGGACATGGCACGGCGCGCTGCGTGACTTCTTCGCCCCCCGCCGCGAAGTGGGCCTGCTGCCGGGCTCCTTCAGTTTCAACCTGCCGGCCGGCTGGTCCGGCCCGCGCACGCTGGACCTGGTCGTGGCCACGGATGCGCCGCGCACGCTCTGGCCGCGCGTCATGAGCCGCGACGCCGCGATCCGGCTCGAGAACCGCGCCATCGCGTTGGCCGGGGCCTTGTACGCATGCCTGGGGGTGCTCATCGCGATCGCGCTGTCGCTGTTCGCCGCCGCGCGCGACCGGGCGTTCCTCGCGCTTGCCGGGTTCCTGCTGGCATCGCTGGCCGTCCTGCTCGCGCTCAACGGGCACCTCTACACGTTGCCGTGGTTGCGCTGGTTCGGTGCATGGCGGATGGCGGGGATCTGGACGCTGATCCTGCTGGCGGGCGCCTCGGCGCTGCTGGTCATGCAGCGCTATGCCTCGGTCGCCGAGCGTGCGCCGCGCCTGCGGCAGCTGCTGCAGGGACTGACCGGCGTCCTGCTCGGGCTCGCGGCCGTGTGCCTGCTCAACCTCGACACCGGGCGCGAGTGGCTGCAATGGGGCGTCACGGTCGGCTGGGAACTCTCCGCGATCGGCTGCATGGCCTGCACCGTCGTGGCATTGCGACGGGGCGCATGGCCCGGCGTGCCCATCGCACTGCTGTCGATGCAGGTCATGCTGGTGGTGACCGGCACGCTCTACGAAATGGCGATGCGCGGGCTGGGCAGCGATGGCTTCTGGATCCGGCACGGCTACCAGCTGGCGCTGATCGGATGTGCGGTGGTGCTCGCGATCGGACTCACCGGCCGCATCACCGAATACCGCACCGCCCGCGAGCGCGACCGGTTGGCGCGCGACGATTCCGAGCGTCGCCTCCGGCGCGAAGCGGCGCGCGCGTCGCTGGCGCGGGCGTTGCAACAGGGACTGCGCGAACGGGCGCCCGGTGAAATGGAACAGGCGGCGTTCGAAGCGGTCCTCGGGCACCTGGTGCCGCTGCTGCGCCTGCGTTCCGCCGGCGTGGTGGCGCGTGGCTGGCATGGTCACGACGTGCTGATGGCGGAGCCAGAATCGCGCCGGCCGCACGTCACCGCGTTGCTCGCGGACCGGCTCGGCATGATGAAGGGCCTGGCGCGGACCCAGGCGCCGCTGCAACTCCCGCTGGCCACCGCCGAGACGCCCATCCCCGGGCGGGCGGAGCCGGTGACGACTGCACCGGACATGGGTGCGCCGGCCCCGCTGGGTCGCCTGCACGCGGTGGTGCCGCTGCCGATCGCGTCGCCCGGCTGGGGCGTGCTGCTGCTCGAACGCGACGAGGCCCGGGGTTTCAGCCACGACGAACTCGCGCTGGCGTCCGAGTTCGGCCGAACGGCGGTCGTGCACGTGGACGAGGCCTCCGCCGCACTGCACCTGCGACGGTCGGCCGAACTCGATTCGCTGACCGGCGCCCTCAACCGGCGCGCCATCGACCAGTGCCTGGCGGCCAGCTTCGCGCAGGCCTGGGAGCGGCAGGCGCCGGTCGCGGTGCTGTTCGTGGACATGGACCACTTCAAGGACATCAACGACACGCACGGCCACGCGTCCGGCGACGAATGCCTGCGTGCATTGTCCGAGACGATGCGCAACAGCCTGCGACCGGGCGACACGCTCGGCCGCTACGGCGGCGAGGAGTTCCTGGTGCTGCTGCCCGGGCGCGACGTCGAGGGTGCGGTACCCATCGCCGAGCGCATCCGCGGCGCGATCGAGCAGCAGGTGCTCGAGTGCAACGGGCAGGCGTTGCGGATGACGGTGAGCGTCGGCGTGGCCACCCGGCGGATGCACGAACGCGACCCGGACGCGGCCGTGGAGCGGGCCGATCGCGCGCTGTACGCGGCCAAGCGCGGTGGCCGCAACCGGGTCGAGGTCGCGACGGACGCAGGCGGCGAAGCGGAATAAGCTGGCCCGCCGACCCCGCGAGCCACGCCATGCCGATGCCGTTGACCGAACCCCACCACGTGAATGGCCGCCCGCTGCGCGGCGACACCCCCGGCCTGGAGCGCGCCCATTTCGGGATGGGGTGCTTCTGGGGCGCGGAGCGGATGTTCTGGCGCGAGCCCGGCGTGCATGTCACCGCGGCGGGCTATGCCGGCGGCGACACGCCGGACCCCACCTATCGCGAGGTCTGCGACGGGCGCACCGGCCACGCGGAAGTCGTGCTGGTCGTGCATGACCCCGCGGCGGTGCCGTTCGACCGCCTGCTGCAGTTGTTCTGGGAAGGCCACGATCCGACCCAGGGCCTGCGCCAGGGCAACGACGTCGGCAGCCAGTACCGATCCGTGATCCATTGCACGACGCCGGCGCAACATGCGGCGGCGCTCGCCAGCCGCGACGCCTACCAGGCACGGCTGTCCGGCGCGGGGTTCGGCGCGATCACCACGGAGATCGTGTTTCCCGCGCCGCCCTTTTATTACGCCGAGCAGGCGCACCAGCAGTACCTGTCGCGGAACCCCGGCGGCTACTGCGGCATCGGTGGAACCGGCGTGACGTGCCAGGTGGGCACCGGCGCCTGAGCTGGCGGCTCAGCGCGTCCTGGCACTCCGGCCAGGCGCTGGCTTCGGTCCGGGCTTCAGCAGGCCTGCGGGCAGCCGGCGGAATTCCGCGGCGAGCTTGCGCAGGAATCCGTCCATCGCGGAGCTGCGACGCCACACCATCGCGACTCGACGATGCGGGGCGGGGCGGCGGAACGGCACGAGGGCGATGTCCGGCGATGGCGGCACCGGCGGCTGCACGGCAAGCACCGGCAACAGCGTGATCCCGACGCCGGCGGCCACCATCTGCCGCAGCGTCTCGAGCGAGGTGGCACGGAAGCCGTCGCGTTCGTCGGCACCGGCCAGGCGGCAGACCTCCAGCGCCTGGTCGCGCAGGCAGTGGCCTTCCTCGAGCAGCAGCAAATGGCAGTCGTCCAGTTCGGACACGGGGACCGATGCACGCGTGGCCAGATCGTGCGCGCGGGGCACCGCCAACACGAAGGGCTCGTCGAACAAAGGTTCGACATGCAGTTGCTCGTCGTGCAACGGCAGGGCCAGGATGCCGGCGTCGAGGCGGCCATCGCGCAGGCGCGCGAGCACCTGGTCGGTCTTCTCCTCCACCAGCAGCAATTCCAGGCGCGGGAACTTGCGCCGGATGCCCGGCAACGCATGCGGCAGCAGGTAGGGCGCGAGCGTCGGGAACAGGCCCAGGCGGACCGTGCCTGCTTCCGGGTCCATGCTGCGCCGCGCGATCTCGGCCATCTGCCCGACGTCGGCGATCACCTTGCGTGCGCGCTCGGCGATGTCGACGCCGACCGGCGTGAGCATCACCCGGCGGGGGGCACGTTCGACGAGCGCGACCCCGAGCTCCTCCTCGAGCTTGCGGATCTGCGTCGACAGTGTCGGCTGGCTGACGAAGCTCGCCTCGGCCGCGCGACCGAAGTGCCGGTGGTCGGCGAGGGCCACCAGGTATTTCAGGTCGCGCAGGTTCATGGGCCCGGGGTCAGGCCGCCGCGGCCTGCGCCTCGTCGGGCGCGGAGGTGCGGATGAGGTGGTCGAAGGCACTGAGCGACGCAGTGCAGCCCGCGCCCATCGCGATCACGATCTGCTTGTAGGGCACGGTCGTCGCGTCGCCGGCGGCGAACACGCCCGGCAACGAGGTGCCGCCGCGTTCGTCGATGACGATCTCGCCGCGCGGGCTCAGCTCCACCACGCCCTTGAGCCACTCGGTGTTGGGCAGCAGGCCGATCTGGACGAACACGCCGGCGAGGTCGATGCGGCGGGTGTCGCCGGACTTGCGGTCCTGGTAGAGCAGCCCGTCCACGCGCTGGCCGTCGCCGGTGACTTCGGTCGTCTGCGCGGACACCACGACGTCGACGTTCGCCAGGCTGCGCAACTTGCGTTGCAGCACGTCGTCTGCGCGCAGCTGGTGGTCGAACTCGATCAGCGTCACGTGCTCGACGATGCCGGCCAGGTCGATCGCGGCCTCGACGCCGGAGTTGCCGCCGCCGACCACCGCCACGCGCTTGCCCTTGTACAGCGGGCCGTCGCAGTGCGGGCAGTAGGCCACGCCCTTGTTGCGGTACTGGTCCTCGCCCGGCACGCCGAGCTGGCGCCAGCGCGCGCCGGTGGACAGTACGACCGAGCGCGACCTGAGGGACGCACCGTTCTCGAGCTTCACCTCGATCAGGCCGCCGGGTTCGCGCGCGGGCACCAGGCCCGTGGCGCGCTGCAGGTTCATCACGTCGACTTCGTAGTCGTGCACGTGTTGCTCGAGCGCGGTGGCCAGCTTCGGGCCCTCGGTGTACGACACCGACACGAAGTTCTCGATCGCAAGGGTGTCCAGCACCTGGCCGCCGAAGCGCTCGGCCGCAATGCCCGTGCGAATCCCCTTGCGCGCGGCGTAGATGGCCGCGGCCGCGCCGGCGGGGCCGCCACCGACGACCAGCATGTCGAACGCGTCCTTCTTCGCGATCTCGCCGGCGGCGCGCGCGGCGGCGCCCGTGTCGAGTTTCGCCAGCACCTGTTCCACCGTCATGCGGCCCTGGTCGAAGGGCTTGCCGTTGAGGAAGATCGTGGGCACGGACATGATCTCGCGCGCCTCGACCTCGTCCTGGTACAGCGTGCCGTCGATGGCGACGTGCTGGATGTTGGGGTTGATGACGCTCATCAGGTTCAGCGCCTGCACGGTGTCCGGGCAGCTCTGGCACGAGAGCGACATGTAGGTCTCGAAGCGGAACTTCCCGTCCGCGCCCGGGCCCGCGAGGTCGCGCACCTGGTCGGCGAGCGCGTCGTCGATCTTCGGCGGGTGGCCGCCGACCCAGAGCAGCGCCAGCACCAGCGACGTGAACTCGTGGCCCAGCGGGATGCCCGCGAACCTCACGTCGATGTCGGTGCCCTTGCGCACGATGCCGAACGACGGCTTGCGCGCGGACGCGTCGTCGTCGCGCCGGTAGGTGATGAGGCCGGACATCGTGGCGATGTCCCGGAGCAGGGATTCCAGCTCGCCCGATGCCTCGCCGTCGTCGAGCGAGGCGACGAGCTCGATCGGCTGCCGGAGCTTCTCGAGATAAGCCTGCAACTGGTTGCGGGTATCGGTGTCGAGCATGGGGAGGTGCCGTTTCCTTGGGGAGGGAGCGCCCGGGCGGGGGAGGTTCGCCCGGGCACCTTGCTGCAACGCGTACTGCCTTAGATCTTGCCGACCAGGTCCAGCGAGGGCTTCAGGGTCTTGTCGCCTTCCTTCCACTTGGCGGGGCAGACCTCGCCCGGATGGGAAGCGACGTACTGCGCGGCCTTGACCTTGCGCACCAGGTCGTCGGCATCGCGGCCGATGCCCTCGGCGGTGACTTCCATCGCCTGGATGACGCCGTCCGGGTCGATCACGAACGTGCCGCGGTCGGCCAGGCCGACCCCCGGGCGCAGCACCTCGAAGTTGGTGCTGATGACGCCGGTCGGGTCGCCGATCATCGTGTAGCGGATCTTCTTGATGGCCTCGGACGTGTCGTGCCAGGCCTTGTGCGAGAAGTGGGTGTCGGTCGAGACGCTGTAGACCTCCACGCCCATCTTCTTGAGCTCGTCGTGCTTGCCGGCCAGGTCCTCGAGCTCGGTGGGGCAGACGAAGGTGAAGTCGGCCGGGTAGAAGAACACCACGGACCACTTGCCCTTCAGGTCGGCCTCGGTGACTTCGCGGAACTTGCCGTCCTGGAAGGCCTGGGCCTTGAACGGCTTGATTTCGGTGTTGATCAGTGACATCGGGGAGGTTCCTCGTGGTCGGGGTGGATGGGAAAGCCCGGACAGGTTAGGCCTGCCTATCGATAAATGAAAATCGATAGTTTTCATTGTATCGATAGGTTCAGGCTATCGAGGCAACCGTTAGGCCGGCGTCACCGCGGTGCGGAGGTCCCCGACACGAATTCGCGGATGGCGGGCAGTACCCGGGGCTTCCGGTCGGGGTCGTACAGCGCCAGCAGCGGCGCGTCGTGGCCCCCCGGGAGCAGGAGCAGCTCCACCGCCACGCCGTGTTCGCGAAGCAGTGCCGCCAGTTGCCCGCTGTCGCGCGCTTCCACCACGCGATCGTCGCGGCCATGGATCAACAGGAAAGGCGGTTCGTCGCCATCGACGAAATTCACGGCCTGCGCGAGCGGCCATTGGTCGGGCGGCCCGAAGATCTTTCCGTAGGCATCGCCGACGTAGAAGTCGTAGGGCCCCGCCAGCCCGATCACCCCGGCGAGGTCCTGCGGCCGCAGTCCCTGCGCGGCCAGGTAGCGCGGATCGGTGGCGAGCAACGCGGCAATCTGCGCCCCGGCCGAATGCCCTGCGACGTACACCCGTCCCGGGTCGCCGCCGTGCGCGCCCGCATGGGCTCGCGCCCAGGCCACGGCGCTGGCGGCATCGGCCATGAACGCGGGGAACCCTGCGTCCGGCCAGGTGCGGTAGTCGGCGACGATCGCCAGGATGCCGTTGTCGGCCAGGCGACGACCGACGAAGCGGTACTGGTTTCGCGCTCCGCGCTGCCACGCGCCGCCGTAGAAGAACACGACCACCGGTGCCGCACCCGATGCATCAGTGGGCCCATCGACGGGGCGATAGACATCCAGCGACAGGCCATGCCGGGGTGCGTGGATCGCGGTGGCATCCGGCGGCGCGAGCCCGCGGTTCGCGAAGCCGAACAGCAGGCTTTCGCAGCCGGTGGTGAACAGGGCGGCCAGCGAGAGCGACATTGCAACGACCTTGGCAGGCAGGCGGGACATGCCGCCAGCATTGCCGTCCGCCGGTGAGCAGCACGTGGTCGCGTACGATGCGCGTCCGTGACGGCAACGCGCCGAGTGGAGCCCTGATCACATGCCCAGCGTGGATGCAGTGTTGCGCGAAGCGCGTGCGCAACTCGCGCCGGGCGAGGCGGAACTCCTGCTCGCGCACGTGCTGGGCTGCGCGCGCAGCTGGCTGTATGCACACGGCGACGCGGCGCTGGTGCCCGACATGGCCGCGCGCTTTGCCGCCCTGGTCGAACGCCGCCGCGATGGCACGCCGGTCGCCTACCTCACCGGCCATCGGGGCTTTCGCGATTTCGACCTCGAGGTCTCGCCGGCCACGCTGATCCCGCGGCCGGAGACGGAGCTCCTCGTCGAACTCGCGCTCGCCAGGCTGCCGATTGGACGGGAACTGCGTGTCGCGGACCTGGGCACCGGCAGCGGTGCGATCGCGCTGTCGCTGGCGCGCGCGCGGCCGCGGGCGTCGGTGCTCGCCACGGATGCGAGCCAGGCCGCGCTGGCGGTCGCGCGCGCCAACGCCGCGCGCCTGCGCATCGACAACGTCGCGTTCGCGCGCGGTCACTGGTGGCAGGCCGTGGACGACGCCGCGCGCTTCGACCTGGTCGCCAGCAATCCGCCCTACATCGCGGAAGGCGACCCGCACCTGTGCGAAGGCGACCTGCGCCACGAGCCCCACGATGCGCTGGTGTCGGGACCCGATGGACTCGATGCAATCCGGGAGATCGCCGGCGGCGCCGCGCGCCGCCTCGCACCGGGCGGCTGGCTGCTGGTCGAGCACGGGTGGGAGCAGGGCGCGGCCGTGCGCGGGTTGTTCGCCGACGCAGGGCTGGCGGACGTGTCCACCACGCAGGACCTCGAGGGCCGCGACCGCGTCACCGCGGGTTGCCTGCGCCGCTAGCCCCGCGCATCCTCGATCCCCCCATCGCCGGAGAACCGCCGTGCGCACGCTGTATCCAGAGATCGAGCCCTACGACACCGGGACCTTGCAGGTCGACGGGCGCCACGCCATGTATTACGAGCAGTGCGGCAATCCCGACGGGAAACCCGTCGTGATGCTGCATGGCGGTCCGGGTGGCGGCTGCAGCGCCAAGATGCGCCGCTTCCACGACCCGGCGAAGTACCGGATGGTGCTGTTCGACCAGCGTGGCGCCGGCCGTTCCACGCCGCACGCGGACCTGGTGGACAACACCACCTGGCACCTGGTCGAGGACATCGAAAAGCTGCGCGCACACCTGGGCATCGACCGCTGGCAGGTGTTCGGAGGGAGTTGGGGCTCGACGCTCGCGCTCGCCTACGCCGAGGCGCATCCGCGGCACGTCACCGAACTGGTGCTGCGTGGGATCTTCATGCTGCGCCGCTGGGAACTGGAGTGGTTCTACCAGGAGGGCGCCTCGAACCTGTTCCCCGATGCGTGGGAGCACTACCTCGGCGCCATCCCGGAAGTGGAGCGCCACGACCTGATCAGCGCGTATCACCGGCGCCTGACCTCGGACGACGAGGCGACCCGCCTGGCGGCGGCGCGCGCGTGGAGCGTCTGGGAAGGCGCCACCAGCTTCCTGCACGTCGACGCGGACTTCGTCACCGGCCACGAGGACGCGAGGTTCGCGCTCGCCTTCGCGCGGATCGAGAACCACTACTTCGTCAACGGCGGCTTCTTCGAGGTCGAGGACCAACTGTTGCGCGACGTCCATCGCATCGCCGACATCCCCGGCGTCATCGTCCACGGCCGCTACGACGTCGTCTGCCCCATCCGCAGCGCGTGGGAATTGCACCGGGCGTGGCCGAAGGCCGACCTCGTCATCAATCCCGCGTCCGGCCATTCGGCGTTCGAGGCCGAGAACGCGCACGCCCTGGTGGAGGCGACGGACCGGTTCGCCGGCGCCTAGGTGTCGATGGGCGATCCGTCGGGATTGCGCTCGAGCATCCACAGCCCGGCCCAGAGCTTCAGGTCGACCTCGTAACCCTCGCGCCGCTTGCCGACCAGCCAGGCCGGCGCTTCGGATCGCGGGATCTCGTGGACGGTGATGTCCTCGCTCTCGTCGCCGCCGCCCTGGCCGACGCGTTCGAGGTCGAGTGCGCGGACGAACGCGATCCGTTCGCTGCTCATGCCCGAGGACGTCGGCCCGACCAGCAGCACCTCCACCCGGCCCGGGCGCCAGCCGGTCTCCTCCTCGAGTTCGCGTCGCGCCGCCTCCTCGAGCGAATCCTCCCCGGGCTGGTCCCCGACCAGGCCCGCGGGCATCTCGATGGTGCGGGCGCCGAGCGGCACGCGCGGTTGCTCGACGAACAGCACGCGGTCGTCCGGCGTGCGCGCGATGATGATCACCGCCATGCCCTCGCCATGGGTGCGTTCGGCGAATTCCCAGCGGCCGCGGCGGCACATGCGCAGCCAGCGTCCCTCGTAGAGCACCTCGGGCGGCGCGGACAGGTCGTGGTCGTCGGTCATGCCCGGATCGTAACCGCAGGCAGGAGGCATCAGGCAGGCGCGTACGCCAGGCCGCTCGTCTCGTGGAGCCGCCTGCGCGTCAACGGACCGAAGCGCAGGGCGTCGCAAAGCGACAGCAACACGTTGCCATCGGCGGCGCCGCGCGCATACGCCGGCGCGGCGGCGCAAAGCGGCGCATCCAGCGCGATGGTCGCCAGCAGGCGGCATAGCAGCGCCTGTTCGCGATGCTGGCGCAGTTTCGCCGCGGCCTGCGCCGCGCCGCGCAGGCGCAGGAACGGCACTTCGTCGATCCGGCCGAGCAGCGCGTCGAGCGAACCGAAGTGCGACAGCAGCACCGCCGCGGTCTTGCGGCCGATGCCCGGCACGCCCGGGATGTTGTCGACCGCATCGCCGGCGAGGGCCAGGTAGTCGGCGATCTGGTGCGCCTCGACGCCATGTCGCTCGCGCACGCCGGCGGCGCCCCACCGCACCCCGCGTGCGAAGTCCCATTGCTCGTCGTGCGCGTCCAGCAGCTGCGACAGGTCCTTGTCCGCCGACACGATCACCGCGCGGTGCCCGTGCGTGCGCGCCGCACGCGCCGCGCTGCCGATCAGGTCGTCGGCTTCGTACTCGGCGTGGGCCAGCACCACCAGGCCGAGCGCCACGCACAGCGCCTTGCAATGCGCGAACTGGCGACGCAGTTCGTCCGGCGCCGGTTCGCGGTTCGCCTTGTAGGCCGGGTAGAGCGCGTTGCGGAAGCACGAATCGAGTGCCTCGTCGAACGCGACCGCGATGTGCCGCGGGCGCTCCCGCTCGAGCAGCTCGAGCAGGAAGCGCGCGAAGCCGTGGACGGCGTTCGTCGGCCAGCCGTCGGCGTCCCGGAACTGGTCCGCGGGCATGGAATGCCACGCGCGGAACACGTAGAGGCTCGCGTCGACCAGGTAGACCGTCGTCCGTGTGCCCGTGGTGGTCGTCATCCGGGCGGGCGCCAGTCGGTCAGCAGTTCCCGGGGATCGGGACGGTCGCGCTCGGGCGCCTGCTGGAGCGGCGTGCCGATGTGCACGAACCCCGCGATGCGTTCGTGTTCGTCGAGCCCGAGCGCGCCCAGGATCTCCCGGTCGTACGCGGCCCAGCCGGTCAGCCACTGCGCGCCGAACCCCTGCGCTTGCGCCGCCTGCAGCAACGCGAAGCAGACGCACGCCGCGCTCGCGGCGCGTTCCGATTCCGGGATCGCATCATCCGGCCCGAGCACGGCCACCACGGCCACGACCACCGGGGCGTGGGTGAAGCGTCCGCGTTCCTTGTCCAGCACCGCGTCGGAACTGCCGGGATCGCGCGCCAGGGCGCGGCGTGCCAGCAGGTCGCCGAGCATGGCGCGCGCGTCGCCGTCGATGCGCAGGAAGCGGAACGGGACGCGTCGTCCGTGGTCCGGCACGCGGACCGCCGAGCGCAGCAGCCTGAGCAGCATTCCCGTGTCCGGCCCGGGCTCGCCCAACTGCCTGGCGGGGACCGACCGGCGCGCATCGAGCGGGGTTTCACCCGCCCTTGCGCCGTCCAGCGGAAACTCGTCAGGGGAGTGGGACATGGTTCACACTTCGGGGTTCAGGGAGATGACCTGACACGGGGCGGCACTATGCTCCGGCAAGGGTCGCCAATGGCCGCGAAACGTCGCGGCGGGGCAGCACGGGAGACAGCTAGGGTGTCAGGTCATCCGCTCGGCGTCTATGCCACACGCCAGGATCCAGCACAGGTGCTGGAGGACATGAAGCGTGCGGCGGTCGAACATCTCGGCCGCGTTCCCGACGGCCTGTACGTCGCGATCGAGGCGGCAGCCCGCGAGTCGGCGCATGCCGCCACCCCGATGGCGCGGCGCGACCAGGACAATGCATTGATGGCCTTGCGCCAGCGCAATGCCACCTACGTCATGCGCTTCCGCGAACTGGTCGCCGAGGGTTTCGACCGCTTCCGCGTGTTGCCCGCGGGCATCCGGCGGCCGGCGACGCAGTTCGACCTCGTCGAGGACAGCCAGCTGCAGTACCACGTCGCCGGGCAGCGCCTGGCGGACGCGATCGCACTGCGCCACGCGCCTGCCTTGCAGTTGCTCGACCGGCGGCTCGAGGCGCTATCGCAGGCGCTCGGCCAGGCCCCAGCGACGAACCCGATCGGCCCGGTGCGGCTCGCGGGCGCGTTCGGCCAGACATTCCGCGACACGTTCCTGCCCGATGCCTTGCGACCGCTGCTGTTCGCGCAGTACGAGCAGCGCCTCGGCGAGGTGCTCGGCGAACTGTACGCACGCATCAACACGCTGCTGGCCGCGTCCGGGTACGGCAGCGCGGCGGAAGTCCAGCGCGCCCGGCAGGATGAAAGCCAGGCAGCCGTGCAGGAAGCCGACGCGCCGATTGCGGCCAACGACGCGCCCGTGACCGAGGCAATGGCCGGGGGACGCGAGAAGATCACCGAGCTGCGCCGCCTGTTGCGCGCATCGCGCCGCCGCTCGAATGGGGCTGGCGACGGCAACGCGGGCGCGGGCGAGGGACAAGGGGGAGGCGCCGGTGGCACGGGGGGCACCGGCGGCAATGGCGGCGGCGGCGATGGCGGCATCACGGGCCTTGGCGGCGCTCCGGTGTCCCGGCGCGAGTTGCGCACGGCCGAGGTCGTCAGTGTCGCGTCGCTGCTGCAGAGCGAGCCGCCGGAAGCCTACGCCAAGGCCTTGGCCGGCGAGGCGCGGCTCGCCGATGCCATCCGCGCGGAACTGGCCGACGGCGCGCGCCGCCTGGGGCTGGATCCGAAGCGGACCGGCCTCGGCGAGGCCGACCAGGAGGCGATCGAACTCGTCGGCCTGCTGTTCGAATCGCTGTTCCAGACGCACGCACAGCTGCAGCGCTCGCGCCGGCTGTATGCGCGCCTGGTGCTGCCGTACGTCAAGGTCGCGCTGCTGGACGAGGACGTCTTCGTCGAGCGCGAGCATCCGGCGCGCCGGTTGCTCGACGCGATCACCGAGGCCTGCGAGGGCAACGACGGGACGACGCCGCAGGATCGTGAGTTGCTCAAGCACGCGGCCAGCGCGGCGCACCGCGTGGTCGCGGACTTCAACGAAGACCTGGCGGTGTTCGAGCTGGCCACTGCCGAGCTCGAGGCGTTGCTCCAGCAGCAACGCCAGCGCGTGGAAGCCATCGAGCGCCGTGCCGCCGAAGCCGTGCATGGTCGCGAACGCCTGCTGCAGGCGCGCCTGCAGGCCAGCGCCGCGGTGGCGCGCCGCCTGGCGCAGGTGCCGGTCACCTCGGTGGTCGGCAACTTCCTGGTCGACTACTGGCAGCACCACGTGCTGCAGACGCTGTTGCGCGACGGCCTGGACTCGCAACGCCATCGCGATGCGCTCGCGCTGGGCGAAGCCATGGTCGAGGCCGACCGCGTGGCCTCGATGGGGCATGGCCCCGCGGTCGCGGACCTGCTGATCTCGCTGCAGGCGGACATCGCCGAGTGCCTGTCCAGTTCCGGCCTGGACGCCACGGCGTCCCGCGAATGGATGGCGGGGCTGGTGCGTGCCCTGGCGCGACCGGACGTGCCGCGTTCGCTCCACGAACTTCCCGAGCCGCCGCAGGCAGAGGAAGACGCGGCTTCGCTGCACCTGGTCCGCGGCATCGACGCGCTCGATTTCGATCCCGCGGTCGCGGAGCAGATGCGCCGGCTCAAGCCGGGGGACTGGATGCGGCTGGCCGACCCGGACAGCGAACCGGTCGCCGCCAAGGTCGCATGGGCCAGTCCGCTGACCGCGCGCTTCCTGCTGGTCAACCGCCGCGGTGGGCGGGTGCTGGTGGCGTCCGCGGAGCAGCTGGCCGCGCTGGTGAAGCAGGGCCGGCTGGAGCCAGGCACCGAGCAGGCGCCGTTCGACGCGGCGATGCAGCAGATGCGCCATCGGCTCGACCTCGCCGTCGGCCAGGACTGAGCCCGGCCAGCGGGTGATCCGCTACGATGCAGGCGGGCCCCGCGGAGCGGATGGATGACGGTCACGGCGGTGATTGGCGTCGCGCGGGAACGCGCGACCGGGGAACGGCGGGTCGCAGTCACGCCTGAAACATGCAGGAAGCTGGTCGCGGCCGGCGCCGTCGTCCGCGTCGAACGCGGCGCAGGGCAGGGCGCCTTCATTTCCGACGCGCAGTACGCCGACGCCGGCGCGACGCTGGTGGACGATGGCGATGCCGCGCGCGCGACCGCCGACATCGTCCCCTGCGTGCAACCGCCAACCGCCGACGCGATCGCCCGGCTGCGCCCCGGCACGGTCCTGGTCGGGTTGCTGGCACCCGAGGCCGATCCCGAACGTGCGGCGGCGTTGCGCGACGGCGGCATCGTCGCCTTCCCGCTCGAGCGCCTGCCGCGCACCACCAGGGCCCAGGCGATGGACGTGCTGAGTTCGCAGGCGGGCATGGCCGGCTACAAGGCGGTGTTGCTGGCCGCGCAGCTCGCGCCGCGCTTCTTCCCGATGCTGACCACGGCGGCCGGCACCATCCGGCCTTCGAAGGTGCTCGTCATCGGCGCCGGCGTCGCGGGCCTGCAGGCGATCGCCACCGCGCGCCGGCTCGGCGCGCAGGTCGAAGGGTTCGACGTGCGCCCGGAAACGCGCGAACAGATCGAGTCGCTGGGCGCAAGGTTCCTCGACCTGGGCGTCAGCGCGGTGGGCGAGGGCGGCTACGCGCGCCCGCTGACCGACGAGGAACGCGCCGAACAACAGCGCCGCCTCGGCGAGCACCTGCGCAAGATCGACGTCGTGGTCTGCACGGCCGCCGTGCCGGGGCGGCCGGCGCCCCGCATCATCACCGCCGCGATGGTCGAAGGCATGGCCCCCGGCAGCGTGGTGGTCGACCTGGCGGCGGAAACCGGCGGCAACTGCGAGGCCACGCAGCCGGGCAGGACGGTGGAGGTCGGCGGCGTGGCCGTGGCGGGCCCACTCGGACTGGCCAGCAGCGGCGCGCTGCATGCCAGCGAAATGTACGCGCGCAACGTGGCGAACTTCATCCGGCTGCTGCTGGACGACGGCGTCGTGCGCCTGGACTGGGACGACGAGCTGCTGGCGAAGACCGCGTGGCCGGGACCGCCGGCAACCATCGCAACGACAGCGGACACCACGGGAGCGCGGGCATGAACGACGGATTCGTGGCGCTCTACATCTTCATGCTGGCGGCGATCGCCGGCCACGTGATCATCTCGCGCGTGCCGGTGATCCTGCACACGCCGCTGATGTCGGGGTCCAACTTCATCCACGGCATCGTGTTGATCGGCGCGATGGTGGTGCTCGGGCACGCGGACACGACGCTCGGCAAGGCAATCGGGTTCGTCGCCGTGCTGCTCGGCGCGGGCAACGCGGCCGGCGGATACGTCGTGACCGAGCGGATGCTGGAGATGTTCAAGCCCAGCCGGAAGGACGGCGACGCATGAGCGGCGACATGGCGGACTGGCTGCCGCTGCTGGTCAAGGCCAGCTACTTCGTCGCGGCCACGTTGTTCCTGCTGGGCCTGCAGCGCATGGCGTCCCCCAAGACCGCGCGCAGCGGCATCCGCTGGGCGGGCGCGGGCATGGTGCTGGCGACCGTGGCGACGTTCGCGTTGCCCGGCCTGCACAACCTGGGGCTGATCCTGCTGGCACTGGCCATCGGCACGGTGCTCGCCTGGGTCTCTGGCAAGCGCGTGGCGATCACCGACATGCCGCAGATGGTGGCGCTCTACAACGGCATGGGTGGCGGGTCGGCGGCGGCCATCGGCGCGGTGGAGCTGCTGCGTTATTCCGCGGCGGGCGAGCGGCCACCCCTGGTCGTCGTCGTGCTGGCGGTGCTGGGCGCGCTGATCGGCGCGGTGTCGCTGTCGGGGTCGGCGATCGCCTGGGCCAAGCTCGACGGGCGGATGGACAAGCGCTACGTGTTCCCCGGCCAGCAGTGGTTCAACGGCGCGCTGTTCGTGCTCACGGTCGTGCTCGGTGGCATCGCGATCCATTCGCTGGGCGTGCCGGCGATCGTCGCGTTCTTCGTCGCGGCGCTCGCGCTGGGCGTGCTGATGACGCTGCCGATCGGCGGCGCCGACATGCCGGTGGTGATCTCGCTGTACAACGCGCTGACGGGGCTGGCCGTGGCGTTCGAGGGCTACGTGCTGGGCAACCAGGCCCTGATCATCGCCGGCACCATGGTCGGCGCGGCCGGCATGCTGCTGACGCGCCTGATGGCGCGGGCGATGAACCGCCCCATCCGCAACGTGTTGTTCTCCAACTTCGGCGGTGGCGGGCAGGCGCAGGAGATCGCCGGTAGCCAGAAGCCGATCGAAGCGGGCGACGTGGCCGCGATGATGGCCTACGCCGAGCGCGTGGTGATCGTCCCGGGCTACGGCATGGCCGTCGCGCAGGCACAGCACAAGATCTGGGAACTCGCGCAGAAGCTCATCGAGCGCGGGATCAAGGTGAAGTTCGCGATCCATCCCGTCGCGGGGCGCATGCCCGGGCACATGAACGTGCTGCTCGCCGAGGCCGGCGTGCCCTACGACCTCATCGCCGACATGGACGACGTCAATCCCGAGTTCCCGAACACAGACGTGTCGCTGGTGATCGGCGCCAACGACGTGGTCAACCCGGTGGCCAAGACCGATCCCGCCTCGCCGATCTACGGCATGCCGATCCTCGACGTCGACCGGTCGCGAAACACCATCGTCATCAAGCGCGGCAAGGGCACGGGTTTCGCCGGCATCGAGAACGCGCTGTTCTATGCCGACAACACGCGGATGCTGTACGGCGACGGCGCCGAGATGGCGGGCGCGCTGGTGGCCGAGCTCAAGGCGCTCGACGGCGGCCACTGAAACCGGCGAAACAGGGACGGGCTCAGCGGGCCGCGAGCGCAGCCACGACCAGCGACGCGAGCAGCAGCGCGACATCCACCGGCCCGTTGGCCAGCTGGGCGACGGTCCAGGCCAGGCCGGTGCCGAGCTTCATCGCCGAATCGAGCGGCCCGACCCCGACCAGGCGGCCGATGCCGGCGGCGATGATCCCCCAGTTGGCCAGCACGATGGTCAGCGCCGTCGCGCCGACCGCCCAGGCCACCCGCCGGAACCCGGGCGCCACGCCGCAGACACGCAACAGGAAGGCGGCATCGGCCGCCGCGAGCAGGGCCATCCAGCTGGACTGCCGGCCCGTGGCCGTGGCCAGCAGGATCCAGGCCGCCGTCACGACCGCGACGCCCAAGGCAAGCAGGAGCGGCACCAGGAGCGGCGCAAGGCGCGCGCGGCGGCGCGGAAGAAAGGGCAGTGCTTCGGGCATTCAGCGCCGATCCGTCGGGCGGGACAGCATAGGCCGGTAAAATGTCCGCATGTACTCACGCAGCAGCGAACCGGTGCGCTTCGAGCGCGATTGCGAGGTCGTCCTCGTGCCCCAGGGCGAAGCGGTGACGCTTCCCGCGGGCAGCATCGGCTACATCACCCAGGCGCTCGGCGGCAGCTACACCGTGTTCGTCGAGGGCAACCTGTTCCGGGTCGCGGGCCAGGACGCGGATGCGATCGGCAAGGAGCCGACCGACCCCATCGAGCTTCCGGAAGGCGCGACCGACGCGGAGGTCGAGAAGCTGGTGTGGCAGCAGCTGCGCACCTGTTTCGACCCGGAAATCCCGATCAACGTCGTCGATCTCGGCCTGGTGTACGAGGCCGGCGTGCTGCCGCTGGAAGGCGGCGGGCGCAAGGTGGAGATCCGCATGACGCTCACCGCGCCCGGCTGCGGCATGGGCGACATCCTCGTGGACGACGTGCGCAGCAAGGTCGAGCTCATCCCGACGGTCGAGGAAGCCGACGTCGAGCTGGTCTTCGACCCGCCGTGGAACCGGACGATGATGTCCGAGGCCGCCCGGCTCGAGACCGGGATGCTCTGAAACGCCGGCCGTCAAGTGCCTTAAGGGACCTGAACGTCGGAACCGTGCGCGGCTTCGTATCGGAAGTGTGACCGACCGCCCATTTACGGGCACGGATTGCTGCACCTGCAGCTTGAGTGGCGCATGCGGCACGGGTAGCTTTGCTGAACGGATGGCAACAGGGGGCTGTCCGTAAACCGTGGCCTCTTGCGTTGTGCGCCGCCTTCCTGTCGGGAAGGCACGCATGCCGGGGAGGCTTTTGCTGCCCAAGGCCGCCGGGATTGGCGGTCATTTCTCAAGTTCGGGGGTTTTTCGATGTCCGATCTATCGAACAGGCGCAACTCGCAACAGCGGGTGCGCAGGCACACCCTTGCGGCCGCCACGGCGGTCGCCTTCTCGGCGCTTGCCGGGTCCGCGTTCGCAGTCGAGCCCGCGGAGCGGGTGAACCTGTCCACGCTCGGCGTCGCGCCGGCCGCGGAAGGTTACGACCGCTTCATCGTCAAGTACCGGGAAGGCACCGAGGCGGCCGGCAACGTGCACATGGCCGAGCGGGCCGTGTCGCGGCTCAATGCGCTGGCGGCCGGCGGCAAGCCCGTGCAGCTGGGCGTGTTGCGCAAGCTGGCCGTGGGCGGCCACGTGGTCAAGGCCGACCGCAAGCTGGACCGTGTCGAGGCGGCTGCGTTGATGCGCCAGATCGCCACGGACCCGGACGTCGAGTACGTCGAGGTCGACCAGCTGATGAAGCCGGTGCTGACCCCGAACGACACGTATTACAGCCAGTACCAGTGGGACTTCTACGAAGCCGCGGGCGGCATGAACATCGACGACGCCTGGAACACGACCAGCGGCAGCGGCGTGGTCGTGGCGGTGATCGACACCGGCATCACCACCCACAGCGACCTGGGCGCCAACATCCTGCCCGGCTACGACTTCATCTCCGACACGGAGGTGTCCAACGACGGCAACGGGCGCGACTCCAACCCCGCCGATCCCGGCGACTGGACCAGCGGCCAGTGCGGCCCGGCCTCGGGTTCCAGCTGGCACGGCACCCATGTCGCCGGCACCGTGGCGGCGGTCACCAACAACAGCAAGGGCGTGGCCGGCACCGCGTTCAACGCCAAGGTGGTCCCGGCCCGCGT
>DASTUL010000068.1:0-6943 GCA_035759645.1 Lysobacteraceae bacterium
CGCGACCTCACCCCCGGCGCCACCTACTTCTTTACCGTCACCCTGCGCGACCGTCGCGCCTCGACGCTGGCAACCCACGTCGATCTCCTGATGGATGCGTTCGCGGCGACCAAGCAGCAGCGCCAGTTCCGAACGATCGCCATGGTCGTCCTGCCCGACCACCTCCACGCGCTATGGCGCATGCCCGACGACGACGCCGACTACCCGTCCCGTTGGCGGAGCATCAAGTCCGGCTTCGTCCGCCGCCTGCGCAAGCGGGACCCCGGCCATGGATTCGATCGCGATGGTCGCCCGCAAATCTGGCAGGCCCGCTACTGGGAGCATCGCATCCGCGACGATCGCGACCTGCAGGCCCACGTCGACTACATCCACTACAACCCGGTGAAGCACGGGCACGCGGCGTCGCCGGGGGCATGGCCGTATTCGACCTTCGGCGCGTGGGTCCGCGCCGGGCGGTTGCCGGGGGATTGGGGGGCGGGGGTGGTCGAGGCGTCGGGGCGGTTTGGGGAGTGAGCGCGGTTGCGCGGTGGCGTGGGCGGTGCGTGGCCCCGGATTCCGGCGCTGCGCGCCTGCATCCGGGCTACGGTGTTGGGGGTGGTTGCGGGGTCCCGGATTCCGGCGCTGCGCGCCTGCATCCGGGCGACGGGTGGGATGCGCTCCCCCGGATTCCGGCGCTGCGCGCCTGCATCCGGGCTACGGGGATTCGTGGCCCGGATGGAGCGAAGCGCAATCCGGGATTCGCCCCGGATTCGTAGCCCGGATGGAGCGAAGCGGAATCCGGGATCGTTCGGTCAGAACCCGACGGTGTAGTTGGCGTACGCGCCGGTGTGGCTCTTCCCGTGCTCGCGCCGCGTATCGACGCTGAAGCCGAAACGGCCCGCCTCGTCGAAGTCCGCGGTGAAGCCCAGTCCCGCAACCGCCGCCTGCCCGCCCATGCCGGCGCCAGTGATCGGCGACCACACGTCCAGCCCGGTGAAGCGCGCGTCGATCAGTTCGCCGGACTGCGACAGCAGGTGCTGCCACTCGACCCGGCCCTGCAACGCGAGCGTCGCGTCGCCGACCGACCACGCCTGCTCCAGCCGTGCACCGGCCAGCGCGCGCGTCGCGTCCAGCGTCGACCCGTCGGTGCTGAGCCCGAACCCGGCCGCGCCCTGCTCGGCGAACCCGCCGCGCTCCAGGCGCAGCTGCTCGGCGCCGATGTACGGCGTCAGCGTCGCACCCCCCAGGTCGAAGCGATGCCCGGCCTGCACGTCGAACACGGTGTAATCGTTGGCATAGTCGGAATCCACGCCGAACCATTCGCGGCCCAGCAGGATCCCGCGCTGCAACTGCCGCTCCAGCCGCCCGAACGCGAGGCGCCCGAGCAAATAGGTGTCGCCCTGCTGCCAGGTGCCGTAGACCTGCCCTTCGACCTGCCGGTTGCGCTCGCGGTCGGCGCTCATCTCGTTGGCGGCACGGCCGTCGCTCTGGCCGAATGCCGCACCCAGCGTCAGCTGCGGGCTCAGGCGCACGTCCTGTCCGACCACCCAGCCGCGGCTGTCGAGCCACGTGCCCGACCACGTCGAGCGCTGGCCGCCCAGGCGGTCCGCCCAGCCACCGGTCGCCGCGCCCTGGCCGAGCTTGTCGAGCCGCGACTCGAGCGCGTTCCGGCCGCCGTCGATCGCCATCATCGCGAACGCGCGATCGGCCGCATGCTGCGCGCCCGACAGGCTCTCGAGCGACCGCTCGGCCGCCGCGACGGAAGCCGTGCGCTGGAACGCCGCGGCGCCGCCCATGAACTCGTCCGACGCTTCGCCGCCCTTGCGGCCTTCGTCGATCGTGCGGAACGCATCCTCGATGCGCGTCGCGCTGCCCATCGCGATCGGCGCGAAGCCCATGCTCGCTGCGGCCGTGCCGACGTCCAGGCGCGCGATCTCCAGCGAGACCGCGTTGCTCGTGTACGCCAGGCTCGCATCCAGGAAGATGCCCTCCACCGCGGACACGCTGTCGAACGTGCCGGTGAGTCCAGCCGCGGCGGTCAGGAAGGTCTCGCTGGACGAATGCACGTAGCCTTCGGTGACGCCGGCCACCAGCGCATCGCCGTCGATGCTGGCGCTGCCAAGCACCTGCAGTTCAGAACCGACGTCGAACGCGAGCACCGCACCGTCGGCCTGCGTGTAATCGCCGTCGACGACGTGGTTCATGCCGTTCGCGTCGCCGCCATACATGAACACCACGCCCTGGTTGGCCAGGTCGCCGTTGACGCCGCTGCCCTCGAGCGCAAGGCCGCCGTCGACACCGACCACCGCATCCGCGGCGATGTCGTTGAGCGCGGTCAGCACGCCGCCTTCCGCGCGCGTGGTGCCCGCGTAGGTGTTGTTGCCCGCCAGTTCCAGCGTGCCGTCACCGCGCTTGGTGATGCCACCCGCACCGGAGATGTCGTTGCTCCAGGTCGACGTGCCGCCCGAGAAATTGGCGACCACCTGGCCCCAGTCGAGCCGGCCGGGCCCGTGCACCGCGTCCGCGACGTTCAACAGGCCGTGGCCGAACACCGCGTCCGTGCCCGGGTCGCCGATGTCGGTCGCCGTGCCCAGCAGCGTCTGCCGCACCAGGTCGTTGTTGAAGTACGGGAAGGCCTGCCAGACCAGCGCCGCGGCGCCGGAGACCAGCGGCGCGGAGAACGACGTGCCGGTCCAGGTCCAGTAAGTCGGAGCGGTCGGGCCGTCGTTCGTGCCCGTGGTGGTGACGTTGCCGGGGGCGGCGAGGCAATAGTCCATCGCCACGCCGCAGGCGTTGGAATAGCTCGCCAGCGTGCCGGGCGCGTCTGCTTCCACCGCTGCCACGGCGATCCAGCCCACTTCCAGGTCGGCGGCGGGGAACGTGCCGTTGGGGCCCGGCTGGCTCGGCAGCGCGGCCATGCTCGAGGGATCGGCGAAGGCCGAGTTGCCGGTGGAAAACACCACCAGGCCGCCGTTCTGCATGATGAAGGGGCGGTACTCCTGCGCGATCGGCGCGGTCGCCGCCGGGTTGGTCCAGTACAGGCCGCCCCACGAGTTGTTCATCACCTTCACGCCGCGCGCGATCAGGTCCTGGTGGATCGGCCCGAGGCCGAGCGCCCCGTCGACCTCGTTGCCCTGTCCCGAACCGTCGTCGTCCGGCGTCTCGTCGGAAATGATGCGCGCCGAGACGATTTCCGCGCCCGGGGCGATGCCGCCCGGCCACGCGCCGAACGGCTCGCCCGCCATCACCTGCGACACCGCGGTGCCATGGCCGATGACGTCGTCGACGCTGAGGTTGTTGTTCTGCGAACTGATGTACGTCAGGTTGGCCACCACGCGCGGCGACAGCGCCGGATGGTTGCGGTTGACGCCGCTGTCGATGACGCCAATACGCACGCCCGCGCCGGTGAACCCTTCCGCATGCGCCTGGTCGGCGCCGGTGACGGTCAGGTGCTTGATGAAGCGCGGATCCGGCGCGAACACCACCGGATCGGGCGGCGGCGCCGCGGGCGGTGGCGTGACGGGACGCACGTTGTCGCCGCCTCCGCCGCCACAGGCCGCCAGCGCGACCAGTCCAATGGCACCCAGTCCAACGCGGCAAGCGCGCGCAAGCAGGTTCGGCTGCAACTTCATACGTACCCCCGGATCAATCATGTGCGGTGGCTCCGCCACCCTTGCGCGAGTATCGACCGCGCATCGCCACCGCACAAACGCAGGCCATTCAATCCGATGAACGACGTGACAGGCGGTTTGCGGCAGTGCAGCACGACGCCGCATAATCGCGGGTTAATGAGCGTCCGATCCCGGACGGGTTCCTGAACAGCCTGGAGTTTCCCCCATGTCCGATATCGTCATCGTCGGCGGCAAGCGCACCGCGATCGGTTCCTTCCTCGGTCAGTTCACCGGCGTCCCCACGACCGCGCTCGGCGCGGCGGCCATCGCCGGTGCCCTCGAGCACGGCGGCGTCGCCCCGGACCAGGTCGACGAAGTGATCATGGGCTGCGTGCTGCCGGCCGGCCTCGGCCAGGCACCCGCACGCCAGGCGGCGATCGCGGCCGGCATCCCCACCGCCGTGCCCTGCACCACCGTCAACAAGGTCTGCGGCAGCGGCATGAAGGCCGTGATGCTGGCCCACGATGCGATCAAGGCAGGCTCGGCCACCGTGGTCGTCGCCGGCGGCATGGAATCGATGACCAATGCGCCGCACCTGCTCAACGGCTCGCGCACGGGCCTGCGTTTCGGCAACGGCGAACTGCTCGACCACATGGCGCACGACGGCCTGGTCAATCCGTACGACGGCAAGGCGATGGGCGTGTTCGGCGACATGGCCTGCAGCAAGTACGAGTACGACCGCGCCACGCTCGACGCGTACGCCGCCGAGAGCGTCAAGCGCGCGCAGCACGCCGTGTCCTCCGGTGCGTTCAAGGACGAGGTGGTGCCCGTCACGGTCAAGGGCCGCAAGGGCGACACGGTGGTCGACACCGACGAGGAACCTGGCCGGATCGACGCCTCGAAGATCCCCGGCCTGCGCCCGGCGTTCGGCAAGGAGGGCGTGATCACCGCCGCGTCGTCCTCGAAGATCTCCGACGGCGCCGCGGCGACCGTCCTGATGTCCGCCGACGAGGCGAAGCGCCGCGGGCTGCAGCCGCTCGCGCGCATCGTCGCGCACGCCAGCCACGCGCAGGAACCCGAGTGGTTCACCACCGCGCCGGTGAGCGCGATCCGCAAGGTGCTCGACAAGGCCGGCTGGTCGGTCGGGGACGTCGACCTGTTCGAGGTCAACGAAGCCTTCGCCTGCGTCTCCATGGCGCCGATGACCGACCTGGGCATCCCGCACGACAAGCTCAACGTCAATGGCGGCGCGCTGGCGCTGGGCCACCCGATTGGCGCGAGCGGCGCCCGCCTGCTGGTGACCCTGCTGCATGCGTTGCGTGCCCGCGGCGGCAAGCGCGGCGTGGCGTCGCTGTGCATCGGCGGCGGCGAGGCGACGGCGATGGCGATCGAGCTGCCCTGAGCGCGACGCAGGCCGACAGCCCGCCGGCCGTCGGGTACCCCCATTCATGCCGCTTGACAGGCGACATGGGCTTGTCATCATGTTAGGGGCGCGCACTTGCGCGTTGCCTAAACCCAACATCGACGAGGAATTCGAATATGTTCATCAACAAGGCGCTGCTCGCCCTGGCCATGGGTGTTGCCCTGGCCGCGTGCACGAACCAGGACCAGGCTGCTGACTCCGCCGCCGAAGCCGCCGAAGCCGCTGGCGAAGCGCAGGAAGCCGCTGCCGACGCCGCCATGACCGGTGACGCTGCCTCCGCCGACGCCGCCCAGGCTGCCGCCGACGCGGCCGCCGAAGCTGCCGACGCTGCTGCCACCTCGGCCGACGCCGCCGCCATGTCCGACGACATGGGCGACGCCGACGACGCCGCCGACGCCGCCGAAGAGGCTGCCGACGCTGCCGAGCAGGCTGCCGACGCTGCCGAGGAAGCCTCCGACGACGAAGCCCTGTAATCCAGGCTCGTTGTTGCTTCAAGGGAAACCGCCGGCTTGCCGGCGGTTTTCTTTTGTGGGTACCGATGCCGGCTTAGAATCGATCTCCACCACTCCAGGGACCCCGCCATGAACAGCAAGCTCTGCATCCTGTTGGCCGCCGCCGCACTGGCGCTCTCCGCCTGCGAATCCGAAACCGCCCAGGAAGAAGCTTCCGAGGCCGGGGCTTCCGCCGAAGTCGCGGGCAATGAAGCCGCCGATGCGGCCTCCGCCGCGGGCGACGCCGCCCTCGAGGCCGGCGAATCCGCAGCCACCGCGGCCGCTGCCGCCGCCGGCTCCGCCGCGGCCGCCATCGATGCCGCCGCCGACCCGATCCAGCAGGCCTACGAGGAAGGCAAGGCCAACGCCGCCGAGACGATCGGCGAAGGTGCCGCCGAGCTGGAGGCCGAGATGGCTGAAGAGGAAGTCGAGGCCGAAGCCACCGCGGACGCCGAACTGACCGACTGACGCGTCATGCCCGTCCTCGACAGTTCCCTCGATCCGCGCTCGCAGGACTTCCGCGACAACGCGGATTACCACCGCGCGCTGGTCGCCGAACTCGACGCGCGGCTGGCGCGTGTCGCGGACGGCGGGGGCGAGAAGGCGCGGGCGAAGCACGTCGAGCGCGGCAAGCTGCCGGTGCGCGACCGGATCGCCGGGTTGCTCGACCCGGGTTCGCCGTTCCTCGAAATCGCGCCGCTGGCCGCCGAGGGCATGTACGACGATGCCGCGCCCGGCGCCGGCATCGTCTGCGGCATCGGCCGGGTGCTGGGCCAGGAAGTCGTGGTGGTCGCCAACGACGCCACGGTCAAGGGCGGCACCTATTTCCCGATGACGGTGAAGAAGCACCTGCGCGCGCAGGAAGTCGCGCGCGAGAACCGGCTGCCGTGCATCTACCTGGTCGATTCCGGCGGCGCGTTCCTGCCGCTGCAAGACGAGGTGTTCCCGGACAAGGAGCACTTCGGCCGGATCTTCTACAACCAGGCGCGGATGAGCGCGGAGAACATCCCGCAGGTCGCCGTGGTCATGGGCTCGTGCACCGCGGGCGGCGCCTACGTGCCGGCGATGTGCGACGAGTCGGTGATCGTCAAGGGCCAGGGCACGATCTTCCTCGGCGGCCCGCCGCTGGTGAAAGCGGCCACCGGCGAGGTGGTCGATGCCGAGGCGCTGGGCGGTGCCGACGTGCACACGGCCGTGTCGGGCGTGGCGGACCATTTCGCCGAAGACGACCGCCATGCGCTGCAGGTCGCGCGCGACATCGTCGGCACGTTCAACCGCAGCAAGACCGTGTCGCTCGCCACGCAACCGGTGCGCGAACCGTTGTTCCCAGCCGAGGAGCTGTACGGGATCGTGCCGAAGGACACGCGCCGCCCATTCGACATTCGCGAGGTCATCGCGCGCATCGTCGACGGCAGCGAGTTCCAGGAATTCAAGGCGCG
>DASTUL010000069.1:0-5643 GCA_035759645.1 Lysobacteraceae bacterium
TCCCATCACCGTCTCGCGCGCCTACCAGGAACTGGCGGACGAGGCACTCGTCGAAAAACGCAGGGGACTTGGCATGTTCGTCACGGAAGGTGCATCCGAAAAACTGCTCGCCAGCGAGCGCGAGCGTTTCCTCAATGAAGAGTGGCCGCTGGTCCTCGAGCGCATCGCGCGCCTGGGCCTGACGGCCGACCAGCTGTTGCGCCGCAACGGAGGTGGCAAGTGAGCACCTTCACCAACCAGTCCGTCGTCAGCGCGCATGGCCTGCGCAAGGCCTACAAGAACAAGCTCGCCCTGGACGACACCTCGTTCTCCATCGCGCCCGGCCGCATCGTCGGCCTGATCGGCCCCAACGGTGCCGGCAAGACCACCGCGCTCAAGGCGATCCTGGGCCTGATCCCGTTCGAGGGCGAACTGCGCGTGCTCGGCCGCGACCCGCGGACCGAACGCGACGACCTGATGAACGACGTGTGCTTCATCGCCGACGTGGCGGTGCTGCCGCGCTGGATGCGGGTCCGCGAAGCGATCGAGTTCGTCGCCGGCGTGCACCCCCGCTTCGACCGCGCCCGTTGCGAGCGCTTCCTGCAGGGCACCCAGCTCAAGCCACAGATGAAGGTGCGCGAGCTGTCCAAGGGCATGATCGTGCAGCTGCACCTCGCCCTGGTGATGGCGATCGACGCCCGCCTGCTGGTCCTCGACGAGCCCACGCTCGGCCTCGACATCCTCTACCGCAAGCAGTTCTACCAGCGCCTGCTGGAGGACTACTTCGACGAGGACAAGACCATCCTGATCACCACGCACCAGGTGGAGGAGATCGAGCACATCCTCACCGACGTCATGTTCATCCGCGACGGCAAGGTGGTGCTCGATGCGCCGATGGAGGAAGTGGGCGACCGCTTCGTCGAGTTGTTCGCGCCTGCCGACCGCGCCGCCGATGCGCGCGCGCTCAAGCCGATCGACGAGCGAGCCCTGCCCTTCGGCAAGACCGTGATGCTGTTCGACGGCGTCCCGCGCCAGCGGCTCGCCGAACTGGGCGAGACCAGGATCCCCGGGCTCGCCGACCTGTTCGTCGCCACCATGAAAGGAACCTACGCATGAACGCCGCCGCCGACTCCACCCTGCCGGCCTCGCCGCGCGCGATGGCGACGCCGCACCCCACCCACAAGTTCTGGCTGCTCCTGCGCCGCGAGTTCTGGGAGCACAAGGGCGGGTTCCTCTGGGCGCCGCTGGTCGCCGGCGCGATCTCGCTGCTGCTGACGATCATGGCGATCGTCATCGGCGAGGTGGCGGCCCGCAAGGCCATCGCCGACGGCGAGTTCGACGGCGAGGTCATGATCAACGGCCTCGACCTGGGCTACCTGACGGAAAAGCTGGGACCCGATGAATTCCGCGAGCTGAGCCAGGGGATCGACATCGCCCTGTACATGGCCTCGGGCTGGCCGCTGATCGTGCTCGGCTTCGTGGTGTTCTTCTACTGCCTTGGCGCGCTCTACGACGAGCGCAAGGACCGCAGCGTGCTGTTCTGGAAGTCGCTGCCGGTGTCCGACCGCGACACCGTGCTGTCGAAGGCCGCCAGCGCCCTGTTCGTCGCGCCGCTGATCGCGATCGCCGCCGCCCTGGCGACGATGGCCGGCTTCCTGGTGGTGCTCAGCGTCCTGGTGCTCGCCCACGGCGGCAACCCGTACGTGCTGCTCTGGGGTCCCGGCAATCCGCTCGACATCGTCGCGAGCTACGCGGTGAGCATCCCGGTGTACGCGCTCTGGGCGCTGCCGACCGTCGGCTGGCTGCTGTTGTGCTCGGCGTGGTCGCGCAGCAAGCCCTTCCTGTGGGCGGTGATGCTGCCGGTGTTCGCGGGCATCTTCCTGAGCTGGTTCGACCTGATGCCGTTCCTCGACCTCGACTCGTCCTGGTTCTGGGCGCACATCGTGGCTCGCGTGCTGCTCGGCACCTTCCCGGCGATGGACCTGGTGTATCGCGATGGCTTCGGCCAGCACGACAGCCCCGAGGGCCTGCTCACCGAGCTGTCGGCCGGCAATACCCTCGGCAGCCTGGCGATGCCGGAACTGTGGATCGGTGCGCTCGCCGGTGCCGTGATGATCCTTGGCGCGATCCGGCTTCGCCGGTGGAGGGATGAGGGTTGAACATGAAACGACTTCCGATCGTCGCGGCCCTGGTCGCAACCGCCCTCTTCCCGCTTTCCGCCTTCGCCGGCGACTGCGCCAACGTCCGCAACATCGACATGGCGCTCGACCTGGCCGGGGCCAAGGCAGTCCGCTTCGAGGTCAACGCCCACGACCTCGAGGTCCGCGCGGCGCAGGCCGCCGGCGCGACGCTCGAAGGCCGGGCCTGCGCCTCCAGCGAATCCGCGCTCGAAAGCCTGCGGGTGACGCAGGCGCGCCGCGGCGACACCCTGGTGGTCCGCCTTGAAAGCGAGGGCAATAACAGCTGGAACCTGTTCGGCACGCGCTATGCCCGGCTCGACGTCACCGCGACGTTGCCGCGCGGCATGGCGGTGCAGGTCGACGTCGGTTCCGGGGACGCGGTCGTCAATGGCGTCGCGTCCTTGAAGTCCAGCGTCGGCTCCGGCGACCTGCAGGCCAGCGACATCCCGGGCCGGGTCAGCCTCAGCGTCGGCTCCGGCGACGTCCAGCTCGAGGACATCGGCGCGCTGCGCGTGGATTCGATCGGTTCCGGCGACGTCACCGCCGCCCGCGTCAAGGGCGACGCCAGCGTCGGCAGCATCGGCTCGGGCGACTTCGACCTGTACGGCGCCGGTGGCGACGTCGAGGTCGGCTCGGTCGGCTCCGGCGACGCGGGCATGCGCAACGTCGCAGGCAGCGTGCGCGTGGGCTCGGTCGGTTCCGGCGACATCGAGGCGACCGGCGTGCGCGGCGACCTGGTCGTGCGCGGCGTCGGCAGCGGCAACATCGAGCACCGTGGCGTCGGCGGTCGCGTCGACCTGCCCGCGGACGACTGATCCCGGGCGATCCCTCTTCGTACACGACTCCATGAGGCATGACATGAAACGACAGCACTTCAGCACGCTCATCCTGCTCGCCGCCTGCCTGCCCCTTGCAGCCTGCGGCGGCACCCCCGCCGACGACGCCGCGCGCGAAGCGGAACAGGCCGTGTCGGTGATGGGCATCGAGATGGCGGAGATCGAGCGCGAGGTCCGCGAAAGCCTCGCCACCGAGAACATCGATTTCGGCGGCGAGCACCACATGGGGTCCGACGGAAACCACGCCAGCGATGCGGAGATCACGCCCGAAGGCGACCTGCTGATCGACGGCAAGCCCATCGAGGTCGACGCGGAGGAACGCGCCTTGCTGCTCGCCTATCGCCAGCAGATCTCCGAGGTCGCGCTGGCCGGGGCCCGCATCGGCGTCCAGGGCGCCGCGCTTGCGAAGACGGCGATGGGCGAAGCGTTCCGCGGCGTGCTCTCCGGCAACACCGACGACATGGAAGCGAAGATCGAGGCCGAAGCCGACAAGATCCGGGTCCAGGCCGGCGAGCTGTGCGCCCACCTGGGGCCGCTGCTCGAAACCCAGGACGCGCTGGCTGCCTCGATTCCCGAGCTGGAGCCCTACGCGACCATGGACCAGGGCGACATCGACGAGTGCGTCGAGGAAGCCAGCGAGGGCGAAGTCGCCAGCCGCTGACTAGCCAGCGATCCCGCCGCGCGTCAACGCGGCGGGATCCAGCAATCGCTTCAACTCCGCTTCCGGCAGGCCCGTCGCCTCGCGCGCCACCTCCAGGATCGGACGTCCCTCCCGATAAGCCTGCTTGGCGATCGCTGCGGCCTTCTCGTAACCGATCACCGGATTGAGCGCGGTCACCAGGATCGGGTTGCGGTGCACCGCCGCGGCGACGTTGTCGCGACGCACCTGCATGCCATCGATCGTCGAGTCGGCCAGCAGCCGCATCGCATTCGCCATCAGTCCCGCCTGCTGCAGCAGGTCGTGCGCCACCAGCGGCAGCATCGCGTTGAGCTGGAAGTTGCCCGACGCACCGGCGACGGTGATCGCCGCGTGGTGGCCCATCACCTGCGCGCACACCATGCACGTCGCCTCCGGGACCACCGGGTTGACCTTGCCGGGCATGATCGAGCTGCCCGGCTGCAACGCCGGCAGTTCCACCTCGCCCAGGCCCGCCAGGGGCCCTGAATTCATCCACCGCAGGTCATTGGCGATCTTCATCAGCGCCACGGCCAGCACGTTGAACTGGCCTGACAGCTCGACGGCGTCGTCCTGCGAGGCCAGGCCCTCGAATCGGTTGCCGGCCGATTCGAAGCGCGTCCCGGCCAGCCGCGACAGCTCGCGCGCCATGGCCTTGCCGAAACGTGGATCCGCGTTGATGCCGGTGCCGATGGCGGTGCCGCCGATGGGCAGCCGCCGCAACCGGGCCAACGTGTCCCCGATGCGCGATTCCGCCGAGCGCAGCTGCGCCGACCAGGCCCCGAGTTCCTGCGCGAACGTCAGCGGCATCGCGTCCATCAGGTGGGTGCGGCCGGTCTTGACCACCTTGCCCAGCGAGCGCGCCTTGCGGTCGATGGTGCGCCGCAGGTGCGCCAGTGCCGGCAGCAGGGCCTCGACCACGGCGAGCTGCGCGGACACGCGGATGGCGGTCGGCACCACGTCGTTCGAGCTCTGCCCGAGGTTGACGTCGTCGTTCGGATGGATCGCGCGCGCCTTCCCGGCCCGCTGGCCCGCCCGCGAAGCGAGCGTCGCGATCACCTCGTTGGCATTCATGTTGCTCGACGTGCCCGAGCCGGTCTGGAACACGTCCAGCGGGAAGTGCGCGTCGTGCTCGCCGCCGGCCACCTCCAGCGCCGCCTTGCGGATCGCCGCGGCGCGGACCTTCGGCAGCAGCCCCAAATCGGCGTTGACCTGCGCGGCGGCGGCCTTGACCAGGCCCAGCGCGCGGATGAAGCCGCGCGGCATCGGCTGGCCCGAGATCGTGAAGTTCTGCAAGGCCCGCTGGGTCTGCGCGCCCCACAGCGCCTCGGCGGGCACCTGCAGCTCGCCCATGCTGTCGTGTTCGATGCGGAACTGCTTGCCGCGGAGCCGCCCGGGTGCCTTGGCCATGCCGTCCTCGTGCGTGCCTGTCCGCCGTCGAGGATAACCTTCCGCCGACGGCAGTCTAGAATCGTCGCGGTCCCCGCCAGTCGCGCCCGCCATGCCAGACGCCCAGCTCCTCGCCCTGTCCCCGCTCGACGGCCGCTACGCCGCCCGGTTGGACGCGCTGCGGCCGATCTTCTCGGAGTACGGCCTGGTCCGCGCCCGCGTCCGCGTGGAGATCGAGTGGCTGCTGGCGCTGGCGGCCGAACCGGGCATCGTCGAGCTGGCGCCGTTTCCGGCAGACGCGGCGACGCGCCTGCGCGCGCTCGCCGACGGGTTCTCGCCGGACGATGCTGCGCGGGTCAAGGCGATCGAGCGCACGACCAACCACGACGTCAAGGCGGTCGAGTACTTCATCAAGGAACGGCTCGGCGACGACCCGGCACTCGCACCGGCGCTGGAATTCGTCCATTTCGCCTGCACCAGCGAGGACATCAACAACCTCGCGTACGGGCTGATGCTGGCCGAGGCGCGCGGCACCGTCCTGCTTCCGGCACTCGACGGCATCCTCGCCGCGCTGCGCGGGCTC
>DASTUL010000070.1:0-5353 GCA_035759645.1 Lysobacteraceae bacterium
AACCTGGCGCAACTCGCCGCGGACCTGCGCCGCTCGGTCGCCGACTTCAAGCTGCCGGCCTGAGGCGGGTAGCGACTTGGAAGTGGCAATGAGCGCGTTGCGCCAGGCAATCGACACCACGACGCTCGGCTGGATCAAGCCGGAGCTGGACGAGACGTTGCGGCAGGCGCGGCACGAGATCGAGGCCTTCGCCGAAGGCACCGAGACCGAGGCGTCAGGCGACGCCGCGGGCATGCGCGCGTGCGCCGGCTTCCTGCACCAGGTGCTCGGCACGCTGCGCATGGTCGAGCTGTACGCGCCGGCGCTGGTCGCCGAGGAAATGGAACGGCTCGCGTCGGCGCTGGCCGAAGGCGCGGTGCCCGACCGCGACGATGCGTGCGCTGCGCTGATGCGCGGCGTGGTGTTGCTGCCGGACTACCTGGAGCGCCTGCAGGGCGGCCACAAGGACATCCCGGTCGTGCTGCTGCCGTTGCTCAACGAGCTGCGCGCCGCGCGTGGCGAATCGGCCCTGGCCGAGAGCGCGTTGTTCCAGCCGGACCTCGATCGGCCGCTGCCCGCGGGCGTCGGGGCGACGACCCAGCTGCGCCGGCAGGACCGGCAGGCCCAGTCCGCGCCGCTGCTGGACGAGCTCGACAACGTTGTCGCGTCGTGGACCGATGCCGGTCCCGCCGATCCGGCTGCGCTGGCGCACGCGACCGCTGGCCTGCTCGGCGCCGCCGAGCACGAAGCCACGCGGCGCATGCTCTGGGTCGCCGCCTCTGTGGCCGCCGCGGTCCGCGACGGGGCGATGCCCGCCAGCAGTTCGCTCCGCGACGGCTTCGCCGGCGTCGCTCGCGCGTCGCGGCGCATGTTCGACTACACCTTGTCCGACGTCGGCGGCTTCAGCGCGCCCGCGGCGGAACCGACGTTCGCGCCGACGCGCCAGTTGCTCTACCACGTGGCGGACGGCACCGCCCGGCACGAGGCGCTTGACCCCCTGCGCGAGACGTTCGACCTGCAGCAGCAGGTGCCGAGCGAGGCGGAGCTCGCGCATGCGCGCGGCAGCCTGAGCGGGCGCAACCGGGCGCTGCTCGACACCGTGTCGGCTGCGATCAAGGAAGACCTGCTGCGGGTGAAGGACACCCTGGACCTGCACCTGCGGACCCAGGAAGCCGGCGTTGCCGACCTGGAACCGCAGGTCGAGGCGCTCGGCCGCGTCGCCGACACGCTCGGCATGATGGGCCTGGACATCGCGCGCAACGTCGTGCTGCAGCAGCGCGACGCGATGCACGAGATGGTCTATGGCAACCGCGAGGCCGACGAGGGTGCGCTGCTCGACATCGCGGGCGCGCTGCTCTACGTCGACGCGTCGCTGGACGACCAGGTCGCGCGGCTCGGCCTGCCGACCGAGAAGGCGGACAAGGACCAGTTCGCGAGCGAATCGCGCAAGGTGCTGGACGTCGTCGTGCGCGAGGCGATCGCCAACTTCGGCGATGCGCGGCAGGCCTTCGTGGCCTTCGTGGAAACCGGCTGGCACCACGGCGAGCTGGTCGAAGTGCCCCGGCTGCTCGACGAAGTCGCGGGCGCCATGCGCATCCTCGACCTCGCGCGACCCGCCGGTTACCTGGCCGGCGTGAGGATGTACGCCGAGACCGAATTGCTGTCCCGCAAGCGCGTCCCCGCGAGCCAGCAGCTCGACACGCTGGCCGACGCGCTGGCCAGCCTGGAGTACTACCTGGAGGCATTGCGCGACCAGCGCCCGCACCGCGACGAGATCCTGGACATCGCGGGCAACAGCCTCGAAGCGCTGGGTTACTGGCCGTTGCCCGAGATCCGCGACGTACCGCCCTCGATGGCGGCGCCGGAACCCGCCGCGGAGGTCGAGCAGGCGCCCGCTCCGCAGCCCGTCACGCACCACGCGGCGACGGCGACCGGCAACGCCGGTGGCTTCGAAAGCAGCGACGACATCGACGACGAGATCCGCGAGGTCTTCCTCGAAGAGTTCGAAGAGGAAATCGCGAACCTGGGGCAGTTGCTCGTTGCCTGGCGCGCGGCGCCGGACGAGATGGAACGGCTGCGTCCCATCCGCCGTGTCTTCCACACGCTGAAGGGCAGCGGCCGCCTGGTCGGCGCGCGCACGCTCGGCGAGTTCAGCTGGAAGGTCGAGAACATGCTCAACCGCGTGCTCGACGGCACGCGCCCGCCAACCCCGGCGGTGATCGCGCTGGCCGGTGTCGCGCACGACACCCTGCCGGAGTTGCATGCCGCGTTGCGCGGCGATGCCGTCATCGGCACGGACCTGGGTGGCATCGAGGCGGTGGCCGACCGGATTGCCGCCGGCGAGGAGGCCTTCTATTCGGCGCCGGCGGCAGCGCACGAGACGCCAGTCGATGCGGCGGGAGAAGTGGTCGCCGAGCCCCAACCCGAACCGGAAGGCGTGGTCGCCTCGGTCGACCCGGTGTTGCTCGAGATCCTGGACACCGAAGTCGCCGGACACCTGGAAACGCTGGAAGGGTGGCTGGGGCGCGCCGGCAACGCGCCGACGCATGCGGACGACGCGCTGCTGCGCGCGATCCACACGATGAACGGCGCGTTCGCGATGACCGAGGTGCCGTCGATCACCGACGTCACCACGCCCGCCGAAGCCTACGTGCGCCGGTTGCTGGCGGCCAGGCAGGTCGCTGACGCCGACGGCGTCTCGGCGATCCGGGACGTCGTCGGCGCGATCCGCGGCACCATCGATGCGCTGAAGTCGCCGTCACCGCGCGTGCCCCTGTTCACCGCGCTCGCCGCGCGCATGGCCGCCTTGCGCGACAGCCTGCCGGAGGCGCAGCAGCCGGTGTTCGCGGTCGAGCCGATCGAGGCGGAGCCGGTCGAAGCGGCGTCGGAAACGCTGGACGCCGTGGGCCTGGAGGCCGGGGAAATCGAGGAGGCCGACCTGGCCGCGCTCGACCTGAGCGCGTTTACCGACATGGCCGAGGATCTGCCGGCGGAGGAGGCCATCCCCGAGGCGCTTGCGCCGCAGGTGGATGCCGACGACCTGGTCCTCGAAACGTTCGCGGATGCCGTCGTCGACGACGACGGCGAGGCTGCGCGGCTGGAGGCGGAGCGTGCCGAAGCCGAGGCGGCAGAAGCATCGCATCGCGAAGCTGCCTTGCTCGAAGCCGAGCGCATCGAGGCAGAACGCCTCGAAGCTGGGCGAATCGAATCCGAGCGCACTGAATCCGAGCGCTTGAAGGCCGAGGAAGAGGCGGAGTACGCACGGCTCGAGGCCGAGTACGCCGAGCAAGCACGACTGGAACAGGCGCGCCTGGAGCAGGAACAAGCTGAAGCTGCCGCGCGCGCCGTCGCCGAGCGCGAAGCGGCCGAACGCGCGGAGGCAGAGCGTGCGGAGGCCGAGCGTGCCGAAGCCGAACGTGCCGAGGCCGCGCGCGCTGAAGCGGAACGCGTCGAAGCCGAGCGTGCCCAAGCCGAGCGTGCCGAAGTCGAACGTGCCGAAGCCGAACGCGCCGAAGCCGAACGCGCCGAAGCCGAGCGTGCCGAAGCCGAGCGCGCCGAGGCCGCACGCACCGAAGCCGCCCGCGTCGATACGATTGAACCGGCCGTCGCCGCGGCCATCGCGAATGCCGTGGCCCTCGCCTCCGAGGATCCTGACGAAATACTCGACCTCACGGGCCTCGACCCGGAACTCGTCGACATCTTCGTCGAGGAAGGCAGCGACCTGCTCGACCACTCCGACGGCCTGCTCGCGCAACTGCGCGACACGCCCGGCGCGCGCGAGCCGGTGGTTGGCCTGCAGCGCGACCTGCATACCCTGAAGGGTGGCGCGCGCATGGCCGGCATCATGGCCGTGGGCGAACTGGGCCACGCGATGGAGTCGTTGCTGGAGGCGGTGGCCGAAGGCAAGCGCGAACTCGGTGGCGACGGCATCGTGCTGCTCGAACAGGGCTTCGACCGCCTGCATGCCATGGTCACCCGCGTCGGCGACCGGCGCGCGGTGGCGATGCCCGACGCGCTCATCGCCGAATTCGATGCCCGCGCACGCGGCCAGTCCGTGCCGCGCGCCGCCGATGGCAGCGTCGCAGCGCCGTCGAAGCCGTCGCTCAAGCCGTTGTCCGCGCCGATCGTCGAAGCCGGGCCGGATGACGAAGACCTCGCCGTGCGTGCCCCGCAGGAACAGGTCCGGATCCGCGCCGACCTGCTCGACCGCCTGGTGAACTACGCGGGCGAGGTGGCCATCTACCGCGCGCGGCTGGAACAGCAGCTGGGCGCGTTCCGCGGCGCCATGGGCGAAATGGAGCAGACCAACGCGCGCCTGCGCGACCAGCTCCGGCGCCTGGACATCGAGACCGAGGCGCAGATCATCGCGCGCTACCAGCGCGAGCACGAGGCGAGCGACCAGACCTTCGATCCGCTGGAACTCGACCGTTTCTCGACCCTGCAACAGCTCTCGCGCGCACTCGCCGAGTCCGCGACCGACCTGAGCAGCCTGCAGGGGTCGCTCGACGACCTGACGCGCCAGTACGAAACGTTGCTGCTCCAGCAGTCACGCGTGAGCTCGGACCTGCAGGAAGGCCTGATGCGCACGCGCATGGTGCCGTTCGAGGGCCTGGTGCCGCGGTTGCGCCGCGTGGTGCGCCAGGCGGCGTCGGAGACCGGCAAGCAGGCCCAGCTCAAGCTAGACGGCGCCGCCGGCGAACTCGACCGCAACGTGCTGGACCACATGACCGCGCCGCTCGAGCACCTGTTGCGCAACGCGGTCGCGCACGGCATCGAGGACGCGGCCGTCCGCAAGAAGGCCGGCAAGCCCGAGGAGGGCACGGTCCGCATCGCGCTGCGACGCGAAGGGTCGGAAGTCGTGCTGGAGGTCGCCGACGACGGCGCGGGCCTCGACCGCGCGGGCATCCGCAAGCGCGCGATCGAGCGCAACCTCGTGCGCGCCGACGCCGTGCTTGCCGACGGCGACCTTGACGCGCTGATCCTGGAGCAGGGGTTCTCGACCGCCGACACCGTCAGCCGGCTGGCCGGTCGCGGCGTCGGCATGGACGTGGTGCACAGCGAGGTGCGCCAGCTGGGCGGCACGCTCGACATCGCGTCCACGCCGGGGCAGGGCGTGCGTTTCACGCTGCGCCTGCCGCAGACGCTCGCGGTCACGCAGGCCGCATTCGTCCAGATCGGCGAGACCACGTTCGCGGTACCGATCGCCTCGGTGCGCGGCGTGGGCCGCATTTCGCGCGACGAACTCGAGGTGGCCGGCGCGACCTACCGTTACGGCGGCGAGGATTACGCGCTGCACGACCTCGGCCAGCTCGTGGGCCATGCGCCGGCGAAGGCGGAGGGCCACCTGCAGATGCCGCTCCTGCTGATCCGTTCC
>DASTUL010000071.1:0-13729 GCA_035759645.1 Lysobacteraceae bacterium
CCAGTAGCCGCGGCTGTACAGGCCGGTCAGCGCATCGGTGCGGCGGAGCTGGTCCAGCAGGTGGTTCTGGCGGGTGACCTTCCGGATCAGCCGGTAGCTCGCCAGGCTCACGGCGATGGTGTGGATCAGGATGATCGGCAGGCAGGCCACGAGCACCGTCATGCTGGTGGCGGGTGCGAACGCGAAGCCCGTCGCCAGCCCGGTCGCCAGCAGGCCGGCGACCATGCCCGGGATCGACCGCAGCCACAGGCGGGGCACGCCGGAACTGATCTTGTCCACGGTGGTCAGCGTGACCAGCAGGACGCAGGGGAGCAGGTTGAAATGCAGCAGGGGCACCCACGCGCCGGCGATGGCCGAATCCAGCAGCAGGTTGCGCAACTCGGCGCGATAGGGATCGCGGCTGCGCGAGGAGACGAGGTACGCCACGTGCGGCCAGGCCACGGCGGTGAACCCCAGCCACGCCCATTCCGGCCAGGGCGCGCCCTGTTCGTGCAGCACCGCGGCAATGGCGATGCCGCCCAGTGCCATGCCGAGCAGGCGCAACCGATAGATCAGGCTTGGCAGCTGGCTGCGTTCGCGCCGCATCAGCCGGAATCCGCGCCGGCGGGACAGATCATCGACTTCCCCCTGGAAGGATCGATTCCCCAGCATCATAGGAACATCGCCACGCCGGAAATGGGCCGTACGGCGCAGTTCGGCATGCCGGTGCCGACGCCATGAAGTGCTTCGTCTACGTGGCGCCCTGTGCCTGGGAGGACCTGCTGAAGGTCGGCCATTCGCGCGATCCGCTGGCCCGGCTGGAGGCCTTCCACCGGCGCTGGTACGAAACCTTCGATCCCGACCTGGCCTGGCTGGTCGAACTGGACCGCGTGCGCGAGGCGGCCGCGCTGGAGCTGTCGCTGCGGCGCGGCCTGGTGGAACACAACGCGCCCGCGCCGTTGACGATCCGCCGCGAGGCGGCGGGGCAGGGCGAGTGGTTCCGCGGCGCGTCGGACGCGCTGGTGCGCGAACGCGAGCGCCTTGCCGCAGCTGGCCACCTGCTGCATTTGCCGGCGCGCGACTGGTTGCGCTCGGCGTTGCTGGCGCGCGCGGACAGGCTGCACGGATGGACCGCCGCCATGCTCGATGCCGACGCGCTCGAGGCGCCGGTGGATGCGACGCCCGTCTCGCGTGCCGTGCGGGACGTGCTCGACGCCTACGCGGCGTTCGGCATCGACCTTGCCCCCATGCTGCCGCCGGAGGTCGCCCGCTGGCGCGGGCTGGTTGGCTAGCGGGCCGGAATCTAGCGGGCGAGTTTCCCCAGGGAATGATCGAGCGCGCGTTGCAGCTTCTTCGCCGCGCCGTTGATCGCCACGGCGAGCGCCTCGGAATCGTCGGATGCAGCGACCGGCGGACGGCCCTCGAGCCGCGCCTCCATCGTGCAGTGCTTGTCGTGCCCGCCGCCCTTGGCGGCGTTCTCGTCGCGCAGGTGTACCTCCACGCGGGTCACCTGGTCGGCGTAGCGCACCAGGTGCGTCTCCACCGTGTCCTCGACGTGGCGGACGACCGACTCGTCGGACTGCAGGTTGTGGTCGGTGTTGATCAGGATCTTCATGCGGGTCCTTTGGTCGGTGGGGTTGCCCCCACGCTACCGGGGCGGATGTAAAGGCCGCGCGCTCGCCGCGTTGCAGTAGCCTGCGCCGATGGAAGATTTCGACACCCCCCGGTTGCGCCTGCGCCTGCTCCATCCAGCGGACGAAGCGTTGTATTGCGCGCTGTACACCGATCCGGGCGTGATGACGCACGTCGGTCCGCCGCTCTCGGCGGCAGCGGCGAGTCGGGGATTCTCCGTGGCGCGCCGGCGCAACGAGGCTCCGGACGGCGCCGAGCGTCGGTGGTCCGTGCGAGACCTGGCTTCCGGCGAAGCCGTTGGACTGCTCGCGCTGCTTCGTGATCCAAGCGATCCCGGCAATGCCGAACTGGGGGTCATGCTGTTGCCGGCTGCGCAGGGACGCGGGTTTGCGCGCGAACTCAACGACGCGGTGGCCGCAAGGGCATTCGCGCCCGGCGGCTGGGGCCTGCACCGGGTGTGGGCCCGCCACGCGGCGGGCCACGACGCCGCGGCAGGCGCACTGGGGGCCTCCGGATTTCAGCCGGGTCCGCCCGAAGGCACCCACGCCACCGTCGTGCTCACGCGAAAGGAGCGTTCATGAAACACGGAAGCCTTGCCTGCGTCGGCCTCGGGATGATGCTGGGTGCGCACCTCGCGCCGCGGGCCCGCAGCCACATCGAGCAGGCTGACGTCGTCTTCGGGCTGGTGTCCGATCCGCTGGTGGAACTGTGGCTGCAGCGGCTGCGCCCAGACCTGCGCAGCCTGCAGCCGTATTACGGCGACGGCAGCCGGGGCGGAAAGCCGCGCAGCGACAGCTACCGGGAAATGGTCGAGGCGATGGTGGCCGAGGCGCGTTCCGGCAAGTCCGTCTGCGGCGCGTTCTACGGCCATCCTGGCGTGTTCGCAGAGGTGCCCCACCGTGCGGTCGCCAGGGCGCGCGCCGAGGGGCTCGAAGCGGTGATGGAACCGGGCATCTCCGCGGAGGATTGCCTGTATGCCGACGTAGGCTTCGACCCCGGGAACGTCGGCTGCCAGCACTACGAGGCGAGCCAGTTCATGTTCTACCGCCGGACGATCGATCCTTCGGCCTGGCTGGTGCTCTGGCAGGTCGGCATCGCCGGGGATCGGTCCCTGGCGCGCAGGGCGACCGGCCCCGCGCACCGCCAGCTGCTCGTCGAGCTGCTGGAGGAGCACTATCCGGCCGCCCATGAAGTCATCGCCTATGAAGCTGCTACGCTCCCGATCGCGGCCGCGCGGGTGGAGCGGATGCCGTTGTCGGGACTGGTGGATGCCGAGCTGAACCTGCAGACGACGCTGGCGATCCCGCCGGCGGCGCCGCTCCGGCCCAACGACCAGGTCCTGCAACGGCTCGCGGCGCTCGAGGGGACGATTCCGTAGGACCACAGGGGAGGGGTGTGCCATGGCCGATGTCATCGGTTTTCTTGAATCGCTGGGTGCGCGCCCGGCCATCGCCGCGCGCGACTACGACGCGGCCGTCGCCGGGCTCGCCGTCGACGCAGGTGCGCGCGATGCACTGCTGGCGCGCGACGCGCCGGCATTGTCCGCCGCACTGGGCGGTCGAGGCGCGATGTGGTGCTCGATCCGGTCGCCGGACGAATCGCCCGAGGAAGAGACGCCCCGTCGCGAGGATCCAGCGCGCGACGATCCGCAGCCGGAACCGGACGAGGACTGACGCCAGGCATCATGGGCACTGTCGCGGCCATGCACTGGATGTTGCTGGTGGCTGTGATGCTGCCCGCGTCAGTGCCCGCTGCGCCGCCAGTCGCCGACTGGCTGCGCGAGGCGGAAGAAGTGCGCAGCGCCCAGCCGGCGCGGCTGGCGGAATTGCTGGTCGAGCTCGACGCCGCGTCCGCGTCCGCCACCCCCGCGCAACGCGAACAGGTCGCTTACCTGCACGCATACGCCGATGCGTATTCGGGCCGGTACGCCAGCGCACTCAGGGAGGCGCGCAACCTGGTGGAGACGTCGCAGGACCCGGACATGCGGATTCGTGCGCGCGCCCTCATCGTCACGATCCACGGGTTGACGCGACACTTCGCCGAAGGCTTGCGCGAACTCGAGGCGCTGCATGACGGGCTGGAAAACGCCCAGGACAGCGAAGTCCGGCGGATCGGGTTGTTCGCGTCGGGCGGCCTGTATTGGCAGGTCGGCCAGTACGCGTTGGCGATGCGGGACTTCAACATGTTCATCGAGGACACCGGCCCCCTCTCGGAACGCGACCGCTGCTTCGCGACGCACCTGCGCGAGGAGGTACGGCAAGCCAGTGGATCAGGCGCGGTCGCGCTGCCCGCCATCATCGACCAATGCCTAGCCGCGGGCGAGCCGCTGATCGCCAACATGGCACGGCTTGCGCTCGCGCGCGGGACGCAGCTCGACGGCGATACCGCCGCGGCGATCGCGCTGCTGCGCAAGTGGCTTCCGGAAATGGAAGCCACCCGTTACCCGCGGCTGGTCACGGACGTGCATGCCGCGCTTGCCGAATGGCTGGTCGAGATGGGTGAGCTTGACGCGGCCCAGCGCCATGCTGCGCGCGCGATTGCTGAAGCGACGGACGACACGGCGCTGCTACCCCTGACGACCGCGCACCGGGTGATGTCCGAGATCGCCGAGGCGCGCGGCGATGCGCGCACGGCGCTGTACCACTACCGGCGTTTCGCGGAAGCCGACAAGGCCTACCTCAACGACGTCAAGGCGCGCGAGTTCGCCTACCAGATCGTGCGCCGCGAGACCCAGCAGCAGAACCAGCAGATCGAGTTGCTCGACCAGCAGAACCAGTTGCTTACGTTGCGCCAGCAGGTGAGCGAGCAGGCCGCGCAGAACACGCGGCTGCTGATCGCGTTGCTGCTGTTCCTGCTGGCATCGCTCGGCTACTGGGCGTGGCGGGTCACCCGCAGGCACCAGTCACTCCGCCTGCTGGCGGAAATGGACTCGTTGACCGGTGTCTGCAACCGGCGCCACTTCCTGCTGCAGGCCGAGCGCTCCCTCGAGCAATGCGCCCGGTCGGACGAGACCGTCGCGCTGGTGATGTTCGACCTGGACCACTTCAAGCAGATCAACGACAACTTCGGCCATGTCACCGGCGACTGGGTGCTCGAGCAGGTCGCGGCGGCGTGCCGGTCGCTGTGCCGGCGCATGGACCAGTTCGGGCGGCTGGGCGGCGAGGAGTTCGCGATCCTGCTGCCGGGCTGCGATGCGGCGGCGGCGGCGCGCGTGGCCGAGCAGTGCCGGGTGCGGATCGCCTCGATCGACACGAAGGGCTGCGGGCACGACTTCCCGCTGGCCGCCAGCTTCGGCGTGACCGACACCGTACTGTCGGGTTACGTGCTGAGCCGCTTGCTCTCGCATGCGGACCAGGCGCTTTACCGCGCCAAGCACGGCGGCCGGAACCTGGTCTGCGTCTACGCGGGCGAGCCGATCCGCTCGAAGATACCGGCCCACGTGGCTGCCGGCCTCGCCTCGCAATCGTCATAGGTGCCTGCCAACTCACCAGCCCGCGTGCTGTTCGCGAGCATGATCGGTACGACGATCGAGTTCTTCGACTTCTACATCTATGCGACCGCCGCGGTGCTGGTGTTCCCGCGGCTGTTCTTCCCGGCCGGTGATCCGACTGCGGCGATGCTGCAGTCGCTGGCGACGTTCGCGCTGGCGTTCTTCGCGCGGCCGGTGGGCTCGGCGGTCTTCGGGCATTTCGGCGACCGGGTGGGGCGCAAGGCGACGCTGGTCGCGGCGCTGCTCACCATGGGTGTGTCGACCGTGGCGATCGGCTTGCTGCCGACGCATGCGCAGGTCGGCGTGCTGGCGCCGGCGCTGCTCGCACTCTGCCGGTTCGGCCAGGGGCTGGGCCTGGGCGGCGAGTGGGGAGGCGCGGTGCTGCTGGCCACCGAGAACGCGCCGCCGGGCAAGCGCGCCTGGTACGGGATGTTCCCGCAGCTCGGCGCGCCGGTCGGCTTCATCCTCGCGACCGGCGCGTTCATCGCGTTGGACCGGTGGCTGGACGACGCGGCGTTCTTTGCCTGGGGGTGGCGCGTCCCGTTCCTGGGCAGCGCGGTGCTGGTCGCCCTCGGGTTGTGGATGCGCCTGCGGCTGGAGGAGACGCCCGCGTTCCGGCGCGTGATCGAACGCAAGGAGTTGCAGCGCATGCCGGTGCTGTCGGTGTTCTCGGAGCACCCACGGGCATTGCTCGCGGGGGTGTTCGCGTCGCTGGCGACCTTCGTACTGTTCTACCTGATGACCGTGTTCGCGCTGGGCTGGGCGACGCTGGAACTCGGCTACGCGCGCGATGCCTTCCTGTGGCTGCAGCTGGTCGGGGTGGCGTTCTTCGCCTTCACCATCCCGCTGGCGGCGGTGGCGGCCGACCGGCGCGGGCGTCGCGCGGCGATGGTCGCGGTCACGCTCGCCATCGCCGTGTTCGGGCTGGTGTTCGACGTCCTGTTCGTCGCTGGCGACGCAGCGCGGATCGTCGTCTTCCTGGTGCTGGGGATGTGCCTGATGGGTTTCACCTACGGTCCGCTGGGCGCGTACCTGGCCGAGCAGTTCCCCGCGGCGGTGCGTTACAGCGGCATGTCGCTCGCGTTCAACCTGTCGGGCATCCTCGGCGCTTCGCTGGCACCGTACGCGGCGATGTGGCTCGCCGCGCGTTTCGGCATCGCGTCGGTGGGCTGGTACCTCACCGTCGCCTCGCTGCTCACCCTGGCGGCGCTGCTCGCGGCACCGCGCGCCAGGGACGATTGATCCCCGCCTTGGCGGGGATGACGGTCAGGTCCGATCAGATCGACTCGAGGCCCAGGATCGCCGAGAGGATCGCGCCGATCATGAAGTACTGGCCGTTGTCGTGGCGGCCGTACCGCGAGCGACCGTAGTAACCGTCCTCGTAGCCGCGACGGAACCCTTCCCGGAAGTAGTGCGCATAGTGGTCGCGGCTGACGTAGCGGCCGTTGTAGCCGTATGCGCCGTCACGGTAGGCCCGCGAATCGCGGTAGTCGAAGCGCCAGTTGTCGTAGCGGTCCGCGCGCCCGGCACGAATGCCTTCGGCGTAGCCCTGGTTGGCGGCGTCGCGGATCATCTCGGCGCCGTACCGGTTGGTGTTCCAGTAGCGGCCGCCCATGCGGTAGCGATGGCTGAAGCGCGCGCTGTTGTAGCGGGCATGGTGGTTGTACGCGACCCAGCGCCGCTGCTGCTCGATCAGCCGTTGCTGGTACTGCTGGGCATAGCGCTGCGCCTGCCGGCGCTCCTGGCGCACTTCGCGACGATCCTCGCGGCGTTCCTGGCGGCGCTCCTGCTTGACCTCGCGACGGTCCTGGCGACGCTCCTGCTTGACCTCGTGTCGATCCTGGCGATGCTCCTGCCGCACTTCCCGCGGGGTGTCGACCCGCGCCTCGCGGCGCTGCTCGACCAGTTCCTCGCGGCGTTCCGCGCGTTCCTCGCGGCGCTCCTCGCGCGCCTCGCGGCGCTCCTTGCGGTTCGGGTTGTCCTGTGCGAACGCCGGGCCCGCGATGGAGATCGCAAGGGCGAAGGCGATGAGCTGGACGATGGGGCGGCTGGACTGGACAGTCGTCTTCATATCGGATCCCACGTGCGTTCGGGTGACGTGTGCACTACGCGTGAAGGCGGCTGAATCGCCTCTGAGCGCGGACGGGCGTGTTCATCTACGTCAAGCGGCGAGGCGCCGATCGACGGCTGACATGCAGACCGCGGGTTCACGGCCGGCCCGCTATGACTGGCGTTCGACCGCCCCGGACGGGCGTCCCCACGCGAGAGGAAACCCAATGAACGCATCGAAACTCACCACCCTTTGCGCCGCGCTGCTCGTTGCCGGCCTTGCCGGCTGCGACGGCAACGACGACGAAGTCGCCGCGTTGCCCGACCTGGTGCCGCCGGCGACGACCGAGCCGGTCGACGACATGACCGCCGGCACCGATACGAGCGGCACGATCACCGTCGCGACCGCCGATGACGGCGGCACCTACCTCACCGACAGCGCCGGCAACGCCGTGTACATGCTCGAGGGCGACCCGGAAGGCGATGCCTGCGTTGGCGACTGCCTCGAGACCTGGCCGCCGGTGCTGGTGACCGACGTGCAACCCAGCGTCGATGTCGGCGTCGACCTGGATCCCGCGCTGGTCGGCACGATGCAGCGCCCCGACGGCACCATGCAGGTGACCTACAACGGCTTCCCGCTCTATCGCTACGCAGCCGACACCGGTGCGAACCGCATCGCCGGCCACGGCATCGACGACCAGTGGGGCGAGTGGTACCTGCTGACGCCGACGGGCGAGGAGTTCGCGATGTCCGGCGGCACCACGGCCGACGCGAGCATGGTCGGCGGCGCCGACGGCGAGGTCGAGGCCGACAGCTCGGTGGCCGAGGATGCGACCACCGACGATGGCCCGGCCGACACCAGTGCGATCGAGGAAGGCACGGGCGACGATTACTGACGCTGGCTGAATTGGCGACCCCACACATCGGGACGACATGCCGGACGCCACACTGGTGTCCGGCATGACGCCGGAACCCAACGAGGACTCCCCCATGACGAACGAAACACGCGACATGAATCGAGATCCGATCACCGGTTCGCCCGGTTCGCATCCTCTCGGCACTGGCGTCGGCGCGACCGGCGGCGCGGTGGCCGGTGGCCTGATCGGCGCGCCGTTCGGCCCGATCGGCATGCTGGTCGGCGGTGCGGTCGGCGCAGTGGCCGGCGGTGCTGCCGGACACGCCGTGGCCGAACGCGCGGACCCGACCTACGAGCAGGCGTACTGGAGCCAGACGTACCAGACGCGCCCGTATTACGAGTCGACCTACGACTACGAGACCGACTACGCCCCCGCGTACGCCTACGGGAGCGCCTCGCGCGCCCGCCTCGGCAACCGCGAGTGGGACGACAACACCGAGTCGGAACTTCGCGAGGGCTGGGAAAAGGCCAAGCAGAAGTCGCGCCTGAGCTGGGAGAAGGCGAAGGCCGCCGTGCGCGATGCGTGGGACCGGGACGACCAGACCTACCGCACCTACGACGCGACCGACAACTACTACGCCAAGCACCATGCCACCAGTGGCGCGACGGAGCGCGACAGCAGCTTCGACTACGACACCGACTACCGCCCGGCGTACCGCTACGGCACGTACGCGCGCAGCAGCTATGTCGGCCGCGACTGGGACGACAGCCTGGAAAGCGACCTGGAGCGTGGCTGGGACAGCGCGCGTGGTTCGTCCCGGATGGCCTGGAGCCAGGCGCGCGGCACCGTCAAGGACGCATGGCACAACTTCGAGCGTGCGGTGCCGGGTGACTTCGACAAGGACGGCCGCTAAGGCCAGTGACCTGTGGGAGCCGCTACAGCGGCGAGCTCTTCGCGAAGAGCTCGCCGCCATGGCGGCTCCCACATTTTTCGTGTGGGTCAGCCGCCGATCGCCATGCCCGCCGCATGGCCCGACGCCCAGGCCCACTGGAAGTTGTAACCGCCCAGCCAGCCGGTGACATCGACGACTTCGCCGATGAAGTAGAGGCCGGGCACGTGGCGGGATTGCATCGTGGTCGACGACAACCCGTCGGTATCGACGCCACCGAGCGTCACCTCCGCGGTCCGGTAGCCCTCGGTGCCGCTGGCGACGAGGGGCCAGGCCTCCAACACGCCGGCCGCGTCGCGCAACTGTGGGTCGTTGAACTGCCGCATCGGCCGGTTCGGCAACCAGTGCTCGCACAAGCGCTGGGCGAAGCGGCGCGGCAGCAGGTCGCCGAGCACGGTCTTGAGTTCGGCGGCGGGACGTTCTTCGCGCAGGCGCTGCAGCAGTTCGAACGCATCGGTGCCCGGCAACAGGTCGAGGCGCAGCTCGTCGCCCGGCTGCCAGTAGGACGACACCTGCAGGATCGCCGGACCACTGATGCCGCGATGGGTCACCAGCATGAAGTTATCGAACGACTGGCCGTTGCAACTGGCCACCACCGGCACCGCGACGCCGCTCAGGTCCGCCAACCTCTCCTGGTGCTTGCCGCTCAGCGTCAGCGGCACCAGGCCGGCGCGGGTCGGCAGCACCGCGTGTCCGAACTGCCGCGCCAGGTCGTACCCGAAGCCGCTGGCGCCCATGCTCGGAATCGACAGGCCGCCGCAGGCGACCACCAGCGACGGCGCGCTGAAGTCGCCGCGCGCGGTGTGCACGTGGAAGCGTTCGCCATGGGTGACGCGCTCGATCGGGCAGGACGTCTCCACGCGCACGCCGGCGGCTGCGCACTCGTCCAGCAGCATCGCCACGATCTGCTTGGAGGACACGTCGCAGAACAGCTGGCCGAGCTCCTTCTCGTGGTACGCGATGCCGTGGCGCTCGACCAGTTCGATGAAGTGCCAGGGGGTGTAGCGCGCCAGCGCGGACTTGCAGAAGTGCGGATTGCCCGACAGGTAGTTGGCCGGTGCCGTGCCGGTGTTCGTGAAGTTGCAGCGCCCGCCGCCGGACATGAGGATCTTCTTGCCGATCCGGTTGGCGTGCTCCACCACCAGCACGCGCAGGCCGCGGCGCCCCGCGGTGATGGCGCACATGAGGCCGGCCGCGCCACCGCCGATGACCAGGACGTCGTACATCGTGGAAGGTTATGTCATCCGGCCGTCATCCCCGCGCAGGCGGGGATCCATGGGGCCTGGATTCCCGCCTTCGCGGGAATGACGAGGTGGTGGTGCTTCAATGGGCCGCATGGACTTCCGATTCGACAATGCGTTCGTTCGAGAATTGCCGGGTGACCCCGTCGAGGACCCCGGCATCCGCGAGGTGACCGGGGCGCTGTGGTCGGCGGTGAAGCCGACGCCGGTGGCCGCGCCCGTGCTGCTGGCGCATTCGGCGGAGATGGCCGAATGCCTTGGCCTGGATGCCGCCGAGGTCGCCTCGCCGGAATTCGCGCGCGTCTTCGGCGGCAACGCGCTGCTGCCGGGGATGCAACCGTACGCCGCCAACTACGGCGGCCACCAGTTCGGGCATTGGGCGGGGCAGCTCGGCGACGGCCGGGCGATCACCCTGGGGGAAACCGTCAACGCGGCCGGCGAACGCTGGGAGTTGCAACTCAAGGGCGCGGGGCCGACGCCGTACTCGCGCTCGGCCGATGGGCGTGCGGTGCTGCGTTCGTCGATCCGCGAGTTCCTGTGCAGCGAGGCGATGCACCACCTGGGCATCCCGACCACGCGCGCGCTGAGCCTGGTGGGCGCCGGCGAGCGGGTGGAGCGCGACATGTTCTATGACGGCCGTCCCCGGCTCGAGCCTGGCGCCGTGGTGTGCCGCGTCGCGCCGTCGTTCATCCGTTTCGGCAGCTTCGAGCTGCCTGCGTCCCGTGGCGATGTCGCGTTGTTGCGGCAGCTGGTCGGCTTCACGATTCGTCGCGACTATCCCGAACTGGCCGGGGAGGGAGAGGCGCTGCGCGGTGCGTGGTTCGGCGAGGTCTGCGCGCGCACGGCAACGCTCGTCGCGCACTGGATGCGCGTTGGCTTCGTCCACGGTGTGCTCAACACCGACAACATGTCCATCCTCGGGCTGACCATCGACTACGGCCCCTACGGCTGGGTCGACGACTTCGACCCGGACTGGACGCCCAACACGACCGACGCGCACGGCCGACGTTACCGCTTCGGGTGGCAGCCGAAGATCGCGTACTGGAACCTCACCCGGCTGGCGCACGCGCTGGCGCACGTGTTCGAGGACCACGACCTGCTGCACGACGGCTTGCGGCGGTTCCAGGAAGCATTCGCCCAGGCCGACCGCGACACGATCGCGCGCAAGCTCGGCCTTGCGGCGTGCGAAGGCGAGGACGTGGAACTGATGCAGGCCCTGCACGCGCTGCTGCACGTGGCCGAAGCCGACATGACGCTCTTCTTCCGGGGACTGTCCCGGTTTGACCCGGTCGCGCCATCCCTTGCCCCGATGGAGGCCGCGTTCTACGACTCGGCCAAGCGCGCCGCGGCCGCGCCGGCATTCGAGGCCTGGCTGCGCCGTTACGCCGCGCGGATCGGCATCGATGGAATGGATGCCGACGCGCGCCGCAAACGAATGGACGCGGCCAATCCCAGGTACGTGCTGCGCAATTACCTGGCGCAGCAAGCGATCGACCAGGCCGAAGCGGGCGATCCGTCGGGGGTGCGCGAGCTCCTGGACGTGGTGCGCAGGCCCTACGACGACCAGCCGGGTCGCGAGGCATTCGCGGAACGGCGCCCCGACTGGGCCAGGAACCGCGCCGGCTGCTCGATGCTGTCCTGCAGCTCCTGAGCGCCACCGGGCGCCGCGGACAGCCGCGATTCACGCCCAGGCCCGGTTCCTGACAGCCCATTCATGCCCCTGCGCGCCCAATGGGATGCATCCGAAAAGCAGGAGCACCGCCATGCGCGCCATCGCCACCATGCTTCGCCGCGGGCGAGGCCTCTTCATCGCGGCAATCGCCGGTCTCGCACTCGCGGGCTGCGCCAGCCTTGGCCTCCCGGGCGGCTACGGCGGCTATGGCGGCGACGGTTACGGATACCCCGGTGGGTACGGCCAGCAGCAGTACGGCAGCCAGGTCGTCGGCACGGTCCAGGGCATGGATCGCGGCCGGATCGTGGTGACGCCGGAAGGGAACTACGGATACGGCGGTGGCCGCGAAGTCGCGCTGTACTACGACGGCCGCACCCAGTTGTACTACCGGGGCCAGCGCTATCCCGTCGAAGGCCTGGAGCGCGGCGACGTGATCCGTGCCGAAGTCGTGGAATCCGGCAACCGCCTGTACACCCGCTCGATCGAAGTCGTGCGCAACAGTCGCGAGTCCGGCGGCTACTACCCGGGCGGGTATGGCAATGACGGTTACGGCAGCGGCTACGGCGACTCACAGCAGCTGCGCGGCCGCGTGTCCTGGGTGGACGAGCGCTCGCAGATCATCCGGCTGGATGCCGGCAGCTACGGCGGCCAGATGGTCGAAGTCCGCTACGACTCGCGCACCTACGTGGAATGGCGCGGCCAGCGATACCCGGCGCGCGACCTGGACGCGGGCGACGTGGTGAGGATCGACGCGCGTCGCAGCGGCAACGCGTGGTTCGCCGAACGAATCATCATGGAATCGAACGCAGGGCGTTGATCCAGCGCCAATGGCAGGAAGAAAAAAGCCGGGCTAGCGCCCGGCTTTCTTTTCCTTCTTTTCGGCCCGCTTTTCCTTGAGGGTCTTCGTCGGCTTCTTCTTGTCCTGCTTCTTCTGGTCCATCCCCTTGCTCATGGCGCCTCCCGGTGCGCTTGCGGCCACCTGCACCGTGCAGGCGGCCTGGGAGGATTATGCGCGCGCGCCGGTCGAGCGGAAGCCCTTCCAGGAAGCCCCGGTGAGGCTGGGGTCAGCGAGGATCCTTGCCCACGCGCAACACCGGATACAGGTCCATCCGGTCGTCCCAGGACGCGTGGCGGCGGTAGAAGAAGTCGAGCCGTGCCTGCGGGTCGGCGGCGAACGCCGGGTCGCTGGCCAGGCGCTGCTCGAATTCCGCGCGCACCGCGGGATCGGCGGCCAGCATCTCGCGCGCGACGGCTTCTGCGACGTACGGCTCCATGTATTCCTTGCGCTCGAAGTGGTTGTTGAACCAGCCCCACGCCGCCAGCGAATCGGGCGCCTGCGGTTCCAGCAGCGCGACCGCCACCCGCGACAGGGGTTGCGCGATCGGGACGAACAGGCTGCCCCGGCTGATGGCGTGGCGTTCCGGCTGCCAGGTGCCTTCGACCGTCAGGCGCTGGTGGCCCTCGTACGGCGTCGCGCCGAACGACGTCGAGGTCGCCCGGAACGCCTCCACCGCCAGCCCTTCGATGCCGGCGTCCAGCCGGCGGTAGGCGACGCCATGCAGGTCGAGCTTGCCGGCGACGAACCCGGCATGGGCGGCCGGGACTACGTACCCCGCGACGGGTGCCTCGACCACGCGACCCGGCACCACTTCGTCGCACAACGGAATGCGCCACACCTGCGGCGTGGCCCCGTCGTAACGGGTCATCGTCGCGCCTGAAACGTCCGACGGCGTGCGGGTGTAGGCGTAGCCCTTGTAGTCGATGTCGTGGCAGGCATCGGTGGCCACGTAGTCCAGCGGCATGGGCGTGCCGGCGAGGCCCGTGGCGCGTGCGTCCGCCGCGTGTGCCAATGCTTGCCAG
>DASTUL010000072.1:0-4360 GCA_035759645.1 Lysobacteraceae bacterium
CTCGCGTTCGACGACTGGCTGCGCGGCAAGCCCGGCACCAAGAAGGTGATCCGCGACCGCCGCGGGCGCATCGTCGAGAACGTCGACCTGGTCGAGCCGGCCGAGCCGGGCCGCGACCTGGCGCTCACCATCGACCGCCGCATCCAGTACCTGGCATTCCGCGAGCTGCGGCGCGCACTGCTCGAGTCCGGCGCCAGCAGCGGCTCGGCGGTGGTGCTCGACGTGGACACCGGCGAAGTCCTGGCGATGGCCAACCTGCCGAGCTACAACCCGAACGACCTGGACGGCGGCGACCGCGACGCGCGCCGCAACCGCGCGGTGACCGACGTGGTCGAGCCGGGTTCGACCATGAAGCCGATCACCATCGCCGCGGCACTGGCGAAGGGGATCGTCACGCCGGACACGATCGTCGACACCGCGCCCGGCTACATGGCCAACGGCCGCTTCACGATCAACGACTTCAAGAACTACGGCGCGCTGACCGTCACCGGCGTGATCACCAAGAGCTCGAACGTCGGCGCCGCGAAGCTGGCCACGCGGTTGCCGGACGACTACTTCCACGATTTCGTCGCGAAGTTCGGTTACGGCAGCAAGCCCGGCAGCGGGTTCCCCGGCGAGTCGGCAGGCGTGCTCGCCGAGCCGGACCAGTGGAGCGGCACCACCAAGGCCACGATGTCCTATGGCTACGGCCTGTCGGCGACGCCGCTGCAGATCGCGATGGCCTATGCCGCGATCGCCAATGGCGGCCGCCTGGTCACGCCGACCTTCGTCAAGGACCAGCGCAACGAGGGCGAGCGCATCCTCGACCGCGACATCGCGGCCGAGGTGCTGGCGATGATGCAGACGGTCATCGAGCCCGGCGGCACCGCCACCGGGGCCGCGATCCTGGGCTACCACGTCGCCGGCAAGACCGGCACCGCGCGCAAGTACAGCCCGCTCGGCGGCTATTCGAACGAGTACATCTCGCTCTTCGCCGGCGTCGTGCCCGTCGAGCACCCGCGCTTCGCGATGGTCGTGGTGATCAACGAGCCGGATGCGAGCAAGGGTTACGGCTACGGCGGCGGTGCCGTGGCCGCGCCGGTGTTCAAGGACGTGATGGCCGGGACGCTGCGGTTGATGGACGTGCCGCCCGACGACATCGAGACCTGGCTGGCGGCACAGGCCGAGGCCCAGGCCGCGACGCCTGGCGTGGTGCAGGTGGGACAGCCCGTCGACAGCGCCGAAACCGTGGAAGCGGCGCCATGACCCGCGCGATGCCGCTTTCGGAGCTGCTGCCGGACGTGGACGGCGTGCCGCGCGACCGCGTGGTGACCGGGCTGGCGCAGGACAGCCGCGCCGTGCGCGAGGGCGATGCCTTCGTCGCGATCGCGGGCTTCGGCACGCACGGCCTGGCCTTCGCGGAACGTGCGATGGCCGAGGGCGCCGCCACCGTGCTGTACGAGCCGCCCGCGCCGCGCGACATTCGCGTACCCGATGGCGCGATCGCGGTGCCGGGCCTGCGCGCGCGCCTCGGCGCCCTCGGCGACCAGTTCCATGGGCGCCCCAGCGCGCAGATGGACGTGGTGGGCGTCACCGGCACCAACGGCAAGACCTCGACGGTGCAGTTGCTGGCGCAGGCCTGGCATCGGCGTGGCGTGCGTGGCGCGAGCGTCGGCACGCTCGGCGCGGGGCTGCACGGACACGTCCGCCCGACCGGATTCACCACGCCCCAGGTGCTGCAGTTGCACGGGCTGCTCGCCGAACTGCGGGACGCCGGCGCGCGCGCGGTGGCGATGGAGGTCAGCTCCCACGCACTCGACCAGGGCCGCGTGGACGGCGTGCACTTCGACGTTGCGGTGTTCACCAACCTCACCCGCGACCACCTCGACTACCACGGCGACATGGACAGCTACGGCGCAGCGAAGGCGCGGCTGTTCGCGTGGCCCGGCCTGCGTGCCGCGGTGCTGAACCTGGACGACGCCCATGGCCGCCGGATGCGCAGCCAGTTGCCGGCCGGCCTGCGCAGCCTCGGCCTCAGCTCGCGCGGCACGCCGGGCGCGGACGTGCGCGCTGAAAACGTGTTGCTCGACAACACCGGCATCGCCTTCGACCTCGTGATGGACGGCCAGCGGCACGCCGTGCATTCGCCGCTGCTGGGCCGCTTCAACGTCGACAACCTGCTGGCGGTCGCGGGGGCGCTGCATGCGCTCGGTGACGCGACCGCGGACATCGCCGCGGTGCTCGGCGCGCTCGAGCCCGTGCCCGGCCGCATGAACCGGCTCGGCGGCGACGCGCGCCGTCCGCTGGTGGTGGTCGATTACGCGCATACGCCCGACGCGCTGGAACAGGCGCTCGCGTCGCTGCGCGAGCACGTCGGCGGGCGGCTGTGGTGCATCTTCGGCTGTGGCGGCGAACGGGACACGGGCAAGCGGCCGCAGATGGCCGGGATCGCCGAACGCCTGGCGGACGTCGTGCTGGTGACCGACGACAACCCGCGGGGCGAGGACGGCGACGCGATCGTCGCCGACATCCTGGCCGGGTTCACGAGAAAGGACGACGTGCTGGTCGAGCGCGACCGGCGCGCCGCGATCGCGCGCGCGATCGGCACCGCTGGTCCCGGCGACATCGTGCTGGTGGCCGGCAAGGGCCACGAGCCGTACCAGGAAGTGAATGGGGTGCGGCATCCGTTCGATGACACCGCGGTCGCGCGCGATGCGCTGGAGTCGCGCCCATGAGGCCGATGACGCTCGCGCAGGTGGCACGCGCCACGGGTGGCAGGCTACATGTGGGAGCCGCTACAGCGGCGAGCTCTACACCGGGCGGTCCGGAAAAGCTCGCTGCCATGGCAGCTCCCACAGTGATCGATTCGGTGGCTACCGATACCCGCACACTCCGCGGCGGATCCGGCGTGCTGTTCGTCGCGCTGCGCGGCGAACGCTTCGACGGCCACGACCACGCCGCGGCGGCCGCCGCCGCGGGCGTGCGCGCGCTGCTCGTGTCCCGCGAGCTCGACGCCGGCGTGCCCCAGGTCGTCGTCGCCGACACCACGCGAGCGCTCGCCGACCTCGCCGCGTCGACCCAGCAGGACCGGACCGGAAAGGTGGTCGCGATCACCGGCAGCAACGGCAAGACCAGCGTCAAGGCGCTGGTGCTGTCGATCCTGCAGCGGGTCGGCAGCACGTATGCCAACCCGGGCAACCGCAACAACGAGATCGGCCTGCCACTGGCGGTGATCGACGCGCCCGACGAAGCCGACTTCGCCATCTACGAGATGGGCGCGGGCAAGCCGGGCGACATCGCATACCTCACGGCCGTCGTGCGGCCCGACGTGTCGCTGGTCAACAACATCGCGCCCGCGCACCTGGAGCGGATGGGCAGCCTGCTCGGCGTCGCCGACACCAAGGCGGCGATCTACGACGCGCTGCCGCCCGGCGGCGTGGCGGCGATCAATGCCGACGATGCCTTCGCGCCGTTCTTCGCCGAGCGCGCCCACGGGCGGCGCCTGCTGCGCTTCGGCATCGACGGCAATGCGGACATCCGCGCCCGCGACATCCGCCAGCACGCCGACGGTTCGCGCTTCGTGCTCGAGACGCCGGTGGGCGAGGCCGAGGTCGCGCTGGCGCTGCCCGGCCGCCACAACGTGCGCAACGCGCTGGCTGCAGCGGCGCTGGCGCTCGGCGCGGGCGCGGGGCTGGCGGAGATCGTCGCCGGGCTGCAGGCGGCGCGCGCCGTGGCCGGCCGGCTGGTCGCGCATCGCCTCGCGGGCGGCACCACGCTGGTGGACGACAGCTACAACGCAAACCCCGGTTCGCTGCACGCGGCGATCGAGACCCTGGCATCCACCGGTGCGCCGGCCTGGCTGGTGCTGGGCGACATGCGCGAGCTCGGCGACGACGCCGCGGCGCTGCATGCCGAGGCCGGGCGGCAGGCGCGCGCGGCCGGCATCGCCAGGCTGTACGCGCTCGGCCCGCTGGCCAGGGAGGCGGCGCACGCGTTTGGCGACGCGGCGCGCGTGTTCGACAGCCATGAGGCGCTGGCACGTGAGCTGGGGAAGGACATCGCGGCTTACGCCGCTCCTACGGAAACAGGCGGTGGGCTGCAGGTGCTGGTGAAGGGGTCCCGCGGCAGCGCGATGGACCGGATCGTGGCCGCGTTGCTGGCCTCGCATGGAAAGGGGGACGTCGATGCTGCTTGAACTCGCCCGGTGGCTGGAGCAGGTGGAAAGCCTGTTCGGACTGTTCCGCTACATCACGTTCCGCTCGATCATCGCGGCGCTGACCGCGCTCGCGCTGTCGCTGTGGTGGGGCCCGGCAGTAATCCGCCGGCTCGCGCAGTTCAAGGGCGGCCAGCCGATCCGCAGCGACGGCCCGCAGAGCCACTT
>DASTUL010000073.1:0-6018 GCA_035759645.1 Lysobacteraceae bacterium
CACCGGCCGCCGCTTCGGCATCGGCCCGGACGCGACCGGCTTCGACACCCGCTACGATCCGGGCGCCGCGTCCGAGGCCAGCGTGGCCTACCTGCGCGAGCGTTTCGGCGAGCTCAACAAGAGCATCGAGTTGTCGCTGGCCGCCTACAACGGCGGCGAGGGCCGTGCGCGCCGCGTGCACGAGGCCCATCCGGGCCAGGGCTTCTGGGACGCGTCCGTCTACAACGAGTTCCCGGAGGAGACGCGCGACTACGTGCCGATGGTGATCGCCGCCGCGTGGCTGTTCCTGCATGCCGACGAGTACGGCCTGGAGTTCCCGCAGGTCAACGGCACGCAGCCGACCACGATCGTGCTGCAGAACCCGGCGTCGATCTACGAGCTGACGATCTGCCTGGGCAACACGGGTGCCCGCAACGGTTACATGCGCGCGCTGCGCAACCTCAACCCGAAGTACGACGCCGACAGCTGGCTGCCGGCCGGCACGCAGCTCAACGCGACGGTCGGCATCGCCAACCTGTACCAGTCCTGGTGCGTCGAGGGCTCGCGCGCCGAACTCGCCCAGCGCCTGGTCAACAGCGACCCCGACTCGGCCATCGTCCGCGCCGCCGCGAAATGACTCAGATGTGTGCCAGCGTCGCGAGGCGCTGGCCGAGGCGGACGGGGGACCGGGCTCGGAGGGTGGGGTCCAGCTCGGCGATGCCGGGGGGCAGCAGGACGATGGCGGTGCTGCCGTAGTTGAAGCGCGCCATCTCGGCGAAGCGCTCGCGGACGATGTCGCTGCCGCGGTAATCCTTGACCGTCACCGGGCCGCCGTAGGGCGGGATCTCGATCCCGCTCCAGGTGGTTTCCACGCCCGATACCAACAGCGCGCCGACCATCACCACGGCCATCGGGCCGAAGTCGCAGTCGAAGTGGCACACCAGTCGCTCGTTGCGCGCGAACAGCCGGGAAACCGAGCCCACCGCGTCCTCGCCGACCGAGAACAATCGTCCGGGCACGTGCACGGTTTCCCGCAGCGTCCCGGTCCAGGGCATGTGCACGCGGTGGTAGTCCTTCGGCGACAGGTAGACGGTCGCGAACAGGCCGCCCTCGAACGCACGCGCCGCATCCACGTCGCCGAGCAACTGCGCGACGGTGAAGCCTCGGCCCTTGGCCTGGAACACGTGGCCGGCGTCTTCGTGCTGCACGCCTTCATCGGCGCGGCCGATGTGTCCGCATTCGCTGATCAACCCGTCGGCCGGCATCAGGATGGCGCGGGGATCCGGATCAGGCGTGCGCACCCCTGGCCGCAGGCCGCGGGTGAAGAACGCATTGAAGCTGGGATAGGCGGTCGGGTCCGGGGCCAGCGCCTCGGACATGTCCACGCCGAAGGTGCGGATCACCTTGTCGATCAACCACTGCTTGAGGCGCGGGTTGCGCGAGTGCGCCAGCCGCCGCGCCAGAGACGACAGCAATCGATGCGGCAATACATACGTCAGGGCGGTGATTGGCTTCATGGTGATTCGTCATTCCCGCGAAGGCGGGAATCCAGGCGCGCGTCGAAAGTCACTGGAGCCCCGCCTTCACGGGGATGACAGCGGTCAGCGCCAGCAGGTCGGCGGCGATGGCGTCGGGCTGCAGGGGCGGGCGCAGCAACCCGGCCATGCGGCCCTGCGGGTCGACCAGCACGAGGGTGGCGGAGTGGTCGACGCTGTACTGGTCGGCCGGCGCGCCTTCCGGCGGCGGCGCCTTCATGAACACCATGCCGAGCGAGGTAGCGAATGCTTCGAGCGACGGAATGTCGCCGGTCGCCGCCAGCGTGTCGGGATGGAAGTGGTGGGCGTAACGGCCGGTCGCCTCGGCGGTATCGCGCTCCGGGTCCACCGAGACGAACAACACGCGCGGCCGCGACGCCCCGGGCACGCCTTCCCACTGGTCCTGCGCCATGGCCAGTTCGGCCAGCGTGGTGGGGCACACGTCGGGACAATGGGTGAAGCCAAGGAAGACGATGGTCCAGTGGCCCTGCAGGTCGGCCGGTTCCAGCCGGGTGCCGTCCGCCTGGGCCAGGTCGAACGCGGGGAGCGCGCGGGGTGCAGGGAGCAGGCGCACCGCCTCGAGGGCCGGCACGGGGGCTTCGGCCGCCCGCGAAAACAGGTGGCGCCCGGCCAGCAGGCCCAGCCCGGCGGCCAGCGCGATCACCAGGACGACGACGATGCTGCGGTTGAACATGGGGGACGGCTCCGTGGGGCCGCCATGATAACGGCCTATATAATTTCCCCATGCACGACGAACTGCACACCATCGTCGACCTGATCCGCTACGGCGCCAGCCGCTTCAACGCCAACGGGCTCTCGTTCGGCCACAGCTACGACAACGCGATCGACGAGGCGACCCAGCTGGTGCTGCACGCGCTGCACCTGCCGCACGACCTGGGTCCTGCGTATGGCCAGGCGCGCCTGACCGCGGCCGAGAAGGCCGAGATCCTCGCGTTGTTCGCGCGCCGGATCGATGAACGCATGCCTGCCGCGTACCTGACCGGCGAGGCCTGGTTCGCGGGGCTGTCGTTCAAGTCCGACAAGCGCGCGCTCGTACCGCGTTCGCCGATCGCCGAACTGATCGAGTCCGGCTTCGAGCCTTGGCTGGGTGAACTGGAGGTCGAGCGTGCGCTGGACCTGTGCACCGGCTCGGGCTGCATCGCGATCGCGATGGGACACTACAACCCGAATTGGGACGTGGTCGGCACCGACATCAGCGACAAGGCGCTGGCGCTCGCCGCGGAGAACAAGGCCCGTCTGCACGCGGACAACGTATCGTTCCGCAAGTCGGACCTGTTCGACACGCTGGAAGGCGAGGTGTTCGACCTGATCGTCACCAATCCGCCGTACGTGACCCACGACGAGACCGACGCCTTGCCGCCGGAGTACGCCCACGAGCCGGCACTGGGGCTGCGCGCCGGCGACGACGGCCTGGACCTGGCGCTGAAGATCATGCGCGACGCGCCGGCGCACCTGTCCGACGAAGGGCTGCTGATCTGCGAGGTCGGCGAAGCCGAGCGGGCGCTGGTCGAACTGCTGCCCGAGGTGCCGCTCGCTTGGGTCGAGTTCCGTGTCGGCCAGATGGGCATCTTCGTCGCCACCCGCGACGACCTCCTGCAACACCGCGACCGGATCGCGGCGCTCGCCGCCGCGCGCAAGTGAGCAACACCTTCGGGAAGCTGTTCGCGGTCACGACCTTCGGCGAGAGCCACGGGCCGGCGATCGGATGCGTGGTGGATGGATGTCCTCCGGGGCTGGCATTGGCGCCGGATGATTTCGCCCACGACCTCGCGCGCCGCGCGACCGGGCGCACGCGCCACACGTCCGCGCGGCACGAGGCGGACGAGGTGGAGATCCTGTCGGGGGTGTACCAGGGCGCGACGACCGGTACCCCGATCGCGCTGCTGATCCGCAACACCGACGCGCGCAGCAAGGACTACGACGGCATCGCCGACCGCTTCCGCCCGGGCCACGCCGACTACACCTACGTGCACAAGTACGGCCTGCGCGACCCGCGCGGGGGCGGTCGCGCGAGTGCACGCGAAACCACGATGCGCGTCGCGGCCGGGGTGATCGCCAGGAAGTGGCTGGCCGAGCGCCAGGGCGTCACCGTGCGCGGGCACCTCGCGCAGATCGGCGACGTGCTGCCGCGCAGCCACGATTGGGCCGCGGTCGAGGGCAACCCGTTCTTCTGGCCGGATGCATCGCAGGTGCCGGAACTCGAGACGTTCATGGACGCGTTGCGCAAGTCCGGCGACTCCGTCGGCGCGCGCGTGGACGCGGTGGCCGACGGCGTGCCACCGGGCTGGGGGGCGCCGGTCTACGGCAAGCTCGACGCGGAACTCGCCGCGGCGATGATGTCGATCAACGCGGTGAAGGGCGTGGAGATAGGCGACGGCTTCGCGTCGGTTGCACAGCGCGGAACGCAACATCGGGACGAGGCCACGCGCGACGGCTTCCTGTCCAACCACGCCGGTGGCGTGCTCGGCGGGATCAGCAGCGGCCAGCAGGTGCGGGTGTCGGTGGCGTTCAAGCCGACGTCGAGCCTGCGACTGCCGGCGCGCGGGCTGGATGCCGACGGCAACGAAGTGGAGATCGTCACCACCGGCCGGCACGACCCCTGCGTCGGCATCCGCGCCACCCCGATCGTCGAGGCCATGCTCGCGCTGGTGCTCATCGACCAGGCCCTCCGCCACCGCGCCCAGTGCGGCGATGTCGGCGACGTTTCACCACGCATCCCGGGATAGAGAGGCAATGGATTCGAAGCAGTTCAAGGTTGCGGTCGTCGGCGCCACCGGAGCGGTGGGCGAGGCGATGCTGGCGGTGCTGGCGGAGCGCAAGTTCCCGGTGTCGGAACTCGTCGCGCTCGCGAGCGAGCGCTCGGCCGGCGGGGAGGTGAAGTGGCGCAACCGTGAAGTGGTGGTGCGCGACCTGGCGAACTTCGACCCGACGGGCGTGGACATCGCGCTGTTCTCCGCCGGTGGCGACGTGTCGCGCGAACATGCGTCGCGGTTCGCCGCGGCCGGCGCGGTCGTGATCGACAACTCGTCCGCGTTCCGCGCCGACCCCGATGTGCCGCTGGTGGTCGCCGAGGTGAACCCCGAAGCGTTGCGTACGCGGCCCAGGGGCATCGTCGCGAACCCCAACTGCTCGACCATGCAGTTGATGGTGGCGCTCGCGCCGCTGCACCGCGCGGCGGGCATCGAGCGGATCAACGTGGCGACCTACCAGTCAGTGTCCGGCACCGGGCGCCGGGCGCTGGAGGAACTCGGCCGGCAGACGGCGGGCCTGCTGAGCTTCCAGGAAGTGCGCCCCGACGTGTATCCGGTGCAGATCGCGTTCAACGTGATCCCGCACGGCGGCGACTTCGATGCCGACGGCAACACCAGCGAGGAAATGAAGCTGGTGACCGAGACCCGCAAGATCCTGGGCGACGACTCGATCCGGGTGAACGCGACGGTCGTGCGCGTGCCGGTCTTCTACGGCCATTCGGAGGCCGTGAACATCGAGACGCGCGACAAGCTGACGGCCGTCGAGGCGCGGCGGTTGCTGGAGGCCGCACCCGGGATCGAAGTCGTGGACACGCGGGAACCCGGGGGCTATCCGACGCCGGTGACCCATGCTTCGGGCAACGATCCGGTCTACGTCGGCCGCATCCGCGAGGATCTGTCGCACCCGCGCGGGCTCAATCTCTGGGTGGTCGCCGACAACATCCGCAAGGGCGCCGCCCTGAATGCGGTGCAGCTGGCAGAGCTGATCGTCGCCGGGGGCTGAGCCCGGCACGTGACGGCGGTCGCCACTTTGCGCCCGCCAGCGTTGCGGATCGCGCCCGCACGCGGCTAGAGTCGCGGGATGGGGCAGGGGAAATAGCGTGCACAACCGGTGGCCAATCGTCGTGTCGACCCTGCTGGCGTTCGCGCTGGCCGTGGCGTCGGCGCCCGTGGCGGCGCTCGGCCTGGGCCAGATCGAGGTCCTGTCGCGCCCCGGCGAGCCGCTGGTCGCGGAGATCCCGGTCATCAGCACCGACCCGGCCGAGCTGCAGCAACTGCAGGCGCGGCTCGCATCGCCGGAGACGTTCCGCCGCATCGGCCTGGAGCCGCCGCAGGGCGCCGTGTCGAACCTGCAGTTCTCCGTCGCGCTCGACGCGCAGGGCAACCCGGTGGTGCGCGTCACCAGTCCGGCGCCGATCGACCAGCCGCTGCTCACCTTCCTGCTCGAGGTCGACTGGGGCCAGGGCCGGCTCGTGCGCGAATACTCCGTGCTGGTCGACGCCCCCGAGAGCGCGGTGGCCATCGCGCAGCCGCCGATCCAGGCGCCGCAGCCCGCGCCCTCGTCGACCGTCGTGCGCCCGCCCGAAGCGGTGCAGCCGGTCGCCACCACGCCCGAGGTGAGCGCCGAGCCCCTGCCGCCCGAACCGCAGGCGATCCCGTCACAGCCGCCGCCGCAACAGGTGCCGGTGCCACCACCGGCAAGCGTCGTCGAGGCGCCGCCGCCGGCGCAGCCC
>DASTUL010000074.1:0-16141 GCA_035759645.1 Lysobacteraceae bacterium
GGCCACGTTGTCTCGGCGCACCCGCATGCCATCGATCGTCGAATCGGCGAGCAGGCGCATCGCGTTCGACATGAGCCCGGCCTGCTGCAATAGGTCGTGCGCGACCAGCGGAAGCATCACGTTGAGCTGGAAATTGCCCGAGGCGCCGGCGACGGTGATCGCGGCGTGGTGGCCCATCACCTGCGCGCACACCATGCAGGTCGCTTCCGGGATCACCGGATTGACCTTGCCGGGCATGATCGAACTGCCCGGCTGCAGCGCCGGCAGCTCCACCTCTCCCAGCCCCGCGAGCGGCCCGGAATTCATCCACCGCAGGTCGTTGGCGATCTTCATCAACGCCACGGCCAGCACGTTGAACTGGCCGGACAACTCGACCGCGTCGTCCTGCGATGCCAGGCCTTCGAACCGGTTGGCGGCGGACTCGAAGCGCGTCCCCGCCAGCCGCGACAGCTCGCGCGCCATGGCCTTGCCGAAACGCGGATCCGCGTTGATGCCCGTGCCGATCGCGGTGCCGCCGATGGGCAGCCGCCGTACCCGTGACAGCGTGTCGGTGATGCGCGCTTCCGCCGAACGCAGCTGCGCGGACCATGCACCGAGTTCCTGCCCGAAGGTCAGCGGCATCGCGTCCATCAGGTGGGTGCGGCCGGTCTTGACCACCTTGCCCAATGCGCGCGCCTTGCGGTCGATGGTGCGTCGCAGGTGCACGAGTGCAGGCAGCAGGTCCTCGACCACGGCCAGCTGTGCGGACACGCGGATCGCGGTCGGCACCACGTCGTTGGAACTCTGGCCGAGGTTGACGTCGTCGTTGGGATGGATGGCCCGGGCCTTGCCGACCCGCTGGCCCGCGCGCGAGGCGAGCGTCGCGATCACCTCGTTGGCATTCATGTTGCTCGACGTGCCCGAGCCCGTCTGGAACACGTCCAGCGGGAAGTGCGCGTCGTGCCCGCCGCCGGCCACTTCCAGCGCGGCCTTGCGGATCGCGGTGGCACGGACCTTCGGCAGCAGGCCCAGCTCGGCATTGACCTGCGCCGCGGCGGCCTTGACCAGGCCCAGCGCGCGGATGAAGCCGCGCGGCATCCGCTGGCCGGAAATGGTGAAGTTCTGCAGCGCCCGCTGCGTCTGCGCGCCCCACAGCGCCCCGGCGGGGACTTGCAGCTTGCCCATGCTGTCGTGCTCGGTGCGGAAACCGTTCTTCGCCATGCATCCCTCGCGCGTGGGGCCTGCGGCCGAGGATACGCGGGCAGTCTAGAATCGTCGCGGTCCCCGCCAGTCGCGCCCGCCATGCCAGACGCCCAGCTCCTCGCCCTGTCCCCGCTCGACGGCCGCTACGCCGCCCGGGTCGACGCGCTGCGGCCGATCTTCTCGGAGTACGGGCTGGTCCGTGCCCGCGTCCGGGTCGAGGTCGAATGGCTGCTGGCGCTCGCGGCCGAGCCGGGCATCGTGGAGCTGGCGCCGTTTCCGGCCGACGCGGCGTCGCGCCTGCGCGCGCTCGCCGACGGGTTCTCGCCGGACGACGCCGCGCGGGTCAAGGCGATCGAGCGCACCACCAACCACGACGTCAAGGCGGTCGAGTACTTCATCAAGGAACGGCTGGAGGAGGATGCCGCACTCGCGCCGGCGCTGGAGTTCGTGCATTTCGCCTGCACCAGCGAGGACATCAACAACCTCGCTTACGGGCTGATGCTCGCCGAGGCGCGCGCATCGGTGCTGCTGCCCGCGCTGGACGGGATCGCCGCCAGCCTGCGTGCGCTCGCCCGTGCGCAGGCCGCGCAGCCCATGCTCTCGCGCACGCACGGCCAGACCGCGTCGCCCACCACGCTCGGCAAGGAAGTCGCCAACGTCGTCGCGCGGCTCGAGCGCCAGCGCGCGCAACTGGCGGCGGTGGAACTCACCGGCAAGGTCAACGGCGCGGTCGGCAACTACAACGCGCACGTGGCCGCCTATCCGGATGTGGACTGGCCCGCGTTCGCGCGCCGCTTCGTCGAGGGGCTGGGCCTGGTGTTCAATCCGTACACCACGCAGATCGAGCCGCACGACTGCATCGCCGAGCTCGGCGACGCCGCGCGTCGTGCGAACACCATCCTGGTGGACCTGTGCCGCGACACCTGGGGTTACATCTCGCTCGGCTACTTCCGGCAGAAGCTCAAGGAAGGCGAAGTCGGCAGCAGCACGATGCCGCACAAGGTCAACCCGATCGACTTCGAGAACGCCGAGGGCAACTTCGGCATCGCCAACGCGCTGTTCGGGCACTTCTCCGAGAAGCTGCCGATCAGCCGCTGGCAGCGCGACCTCACCGACTCCACCGTGCTGCGTGCGCTCGGCACCGCGTTCGGGCACACCCTCGTCGGGCTGGATTCGCTGGCCAAGGGGCTGGGCAAGCTCACCGTGGCCCCGGAGCGGCTCGATGCCGACCTGGATGCGGCCTGGGAAGTGCTGGCCGAAGCCGTGCAGACGGTGATGCGCCGGCATGGCCTGCCCAATCCGTACGAGCAACTCAAGGCATTGACGCGTGGCCAGGGCATCACCGCCGAGTCGATGCGCGCGTTCATCGGCGGGCTGGACCTGCCGGCCGCCGAGCGCGACCGCCTGCTCGCAATGACACCGGCGAGCTACACCGGCCTGGCGGCGCGGCTGGCCAGCGAGGCCTGAGATGGCCGCGCGCTCGCGTCGCGCACGCAAGGCCGCGCCACCGATCGAGGTCGACGGCGCGGGGATGCCACCGCTCGGGATGCCACCCGAAACCTTCCTGCGCGACTACTGGCAGAAGCACCCGTTGCTGGTGCGCAATGCATTCCCCGCGTTCGAATCGCCCATCGCGCCGGAAGACCTGGCAGGCCTTGCCTGCGAGGAAGGCACGCTGTCGCGCCTGGTGGCGCACGATCCGGCGAGCGACCAGTGGATGGTCCGCCACGGCCCGTTCCCGGAGGACCTGTTCCCCACCCTGCCTACGCACGACTGGACGCTGCTGGTGCAGGACGTGGACAAGTGGGATGCCGATGTCGCCGCGGTTATCGACGCGTTCGCGTTCCTGCCGCGCTGGCGGATCGACGACGTGATGGTGTCGTTCGCCGCGCCGGGCGGGTCAGTGGGGGCGCACGTGGACCAGTACGACGTGTTCCTGCTGCAGGCGCACGGCCGGCGGCGCTGGCAGGTCGACGCGCGGCCCGGCGCTTCGCTGGAATTCCGCAACGACGTCGAGTTGCGCCTGCTGCGCAGCTTCGCGCCGGACCACGACTGGGTGCTCGGTCCCGGCGACATGCTCTACCTGCCGCCCGGCGTGCCGCACCACGGTGTCGCCGAGGACGCCTGCCTCACCTTCTCGATCGGCATGCGCGCGCCCGCCGCGGCGGAACTGCTGGGCGATTTCGTCGACACGCTGGCGGCCGATGCCGACGAGTCGCTGCGCTACCGCGACCCGGACCTGGCGCCTGCCGAAGACCCGAACGAGATCGATGCCGCGGCGATGGCGCGCGTCGTCGAAGCGTTGAACACGTTGCGCATGAACGATCCGGAACGCCTGGGCGACTGGTTCGGCCGGTTCATCAGTGCCTACCGCAACGGCAGCGCAGTGGCGCCGGCGCCCGACCTGCCCTCGCGCATCGAATTCGAGTGGGACCTGGCGCAGGGTGCGACGCTGCACCGGCACCCCTTCTCGCGCATGGCCTGGCGGCGGGCCGGCCGCGGGGCCACGCTGTTCGCGAACGGCGAGTCCTGGCCGCTGCCCACGCGGGACGCGCAGCGTCTCGCCGGCGCGCGCGTGGTCGACGAGCGGGGCTACGCGTCACTGTCCGAAACCGGCCGCGACCGCGCCTACGCCCTGCTCGAAGCGGGCCACTACCTCCTCCAGCGGATGGGCGACGAGGACGAATGAAAACGCCCGGCGAATTCCGTGTCGCCGAAGCGGACTACGGCCGCGACTTCGACGCGCTCCGCGCCGTGCGCGAGGCGGTCTTCATCCGCGAGCAGGGCGTGCCGGTCGCGCTCGAGCTGGACGAGGCGGATGCGCGCTGCGTGCACGTCGTCGCACGGGACGCCGAAGGCAACGCGATCGGCACCGGGCGCCTGGTGCCGCCGGACGAGTCCACCGCGGGCGACGGACACGGCGCGGGACCGGGCCTGCCCGCCGCGCGCATCGGCCGGATGGCGGTGCTGGCCGACTGGCGCGGACGTGGTGTCGGCGATGCCCTGCTCGCCGCGTTGCTGGAGGGGGCCCGCGGGCGCGGCTGGCACCGGGTGATGCTCCATGCGCAGGCCACCGCCATCCGCTTCTACCAGCGGCATGGGTTCCTGCCGCTCGGGCCCCGCTTCATGGAAGCCGGGATCGAGCATCTCACCATGTGGCGCCACCTGGACGGCACGATGGCGGTGACCGAAGCGATCGAGGCGGTCGCCGTGGTCGTGGCCCTGGCGCACTCGGCGCGGCGCGAGCTCCGCATCCGGACCCGCGACCTGGACCCGGGCGTGTTCGACACGCCGGCCGTGCTCGAGGCGCTGCGCCGCTTCGCCACGTCGCGCCGGGGCGCGACCGTGCAGGTGCTGTTGCGCGACGCCGCCGGTCCGCAACGCAACCATGCCCCGCTGTTGCCGCTCGCCCAGCGCCTGCCCAGCGTGTTCGCGTTCCGCGAAGCAGACGACCGCATCGACACCGCGGATCCCTCCGCCTTCGTCGTCGACGACCAGGCCGGCAGCTGGTACCGCGCGTTCGACAACCGCCTCGACGGGCACGCGCGCCTGGCGTCGCCCGGGCATGCCCGGCAGTTGCGCGAACGCTTCGACCGGGCGTGGGAACGCGCCCGCCCGGCGACCGAATACCGCGTCCTCGGCGCCTGAGCGTGTAGGCCCGGACACATCCCTGCGGCTATACTTGTTCGATCCTTCGTGCCGCATTCAGCGACGGTCGCGGCCGTTGCCCGGAGCGCACGCGCACTGCCTGCCCCCACCGTCGAGTCCCCTGTCCACCGTGGCCAGCCCCCTGAAGCAGTTTGCCCAATCCTCGCAACTCGGCGCCAACGCGGCCTACATCGAGGACCTCTACGAGCAATACCTGGTTGCGCCCGACAGCGTCGGGCCGCAGTGGAAGGCGTATTTCGACGGCTTCGAGGGCCGCGAGGCGGGCGACGTCCCGCATTCGGTGGTCGCCGAGGCCGTGGCCGCGGCCGGTCGCCGGGCGACACGCGGCACGGCCACTGCCCCGGCCGGCGGCGCCCCGGACATGCGGGAACTGGCCATCGGCAAGCTGGTCACCGCCTACCGCGCCCGCGGGCACCTCGGCGCGCAGCTCGATCCGCTGGAAATGATGCCCAAGCCGGACGCACCGGACCTCGGCCTGGCGTTCCATCGCCTGTCCGAGAGCGACCTGTCGGCCGAGTTCGGCACCGGTGGCGTGGCCGGCAAGGACCGGATGGCGCTGCGCGACCTGCTGGCGCTGCTCAAGGCGACCTACACCGGGCCGATCGGCGCCGAGTTCATGCACATCGCCGACGCCGAGCAGCGCCGCTGGATCTACCAGCGACTGGAAGCGGCCGGCGGCGACTACGGCATCTCCGCGGCCGGCAAGCGTCGCATCCTCGAGCGCCTGACCGCGGCCGAGGGACTCGAGCGCTACCTGCATACCAAGTACGTCGGCCAGAAGCGCTTCTCGCTGGAGGGCGGCGACTCGCTGGTGCCGCTGCTGGACGTGGTGATCCGCCGGGCCGGCAAGGACGGCATGAAGGAAGTCGTGATGGGCATGGCCCACCGCGGGCGCCTCAACGTGCTGGTCAACACCTTGGGCAAGCCGCCGCGCAAGCTGTTCGACGAGTTCGAGGGCAAGTTCGAGCACCATTCCGACGGCCGCGCGCACACTGGCGACGTGAAGTACCACCTGGGCTTCTCCGCGGACGTCGCCACCGACGGCGGCCCGGTGCACGTCGCGCTCGCGTTCAACCCGTCGCACCTGGAGATCGTCGACCCGGTGGTCGCCGGTTCCGTGCGTTCGCGCCAGCACCGTCGCGGCGACAAGGCACGCAAGCAGGTGCTGCCCGTGCTGCTGCACGGCGACGCCGCGTTCGCCGGCCAGGGCGTGGTGATGGAACTGCTGCAGATGTCGCAGGCCCGCGGCTTCGCCGTCGGCGGCACCGTGCACGTGGTGATCAACAACCAGGTGGGCTTCACGACTTCGGACCGCGCCGACGCGCGCTCCACGCTGTACTGCACGGACGTCGCGAAGATGGTCGACGCGCCTGTGCTGCACGTGAACGGCGACGATCCGGAGGCGGTGGTGTTCTGCGCGGAGCTCGCGTTCGATTTCCGCCAGCGCTTCGGCAAGGACGTGGTGGTCGACCTGGTCTGCTACCGCCGCCACGGCCACAACGAGGCCGACGAGCCGGCCGCGACGCAGCCGCTGATGTACCAGAAGATCCGCAAGCACCCGACCACGCGCGAGCTGTATGCGAAGCAGCTGGCCGAGGCCGGCGTGGTGCCGGCCGACGACGCGAAGGCACTCGTCGACGCGTACCGCGACAAGCTCGACGAAGGCGTGGTCACCACCGAACTGGCCGAGGCGAAGGACGACGAGTTCACCATCGACTGGTCGAAGTACCTGGCCGGCCAGCTGTCGGATCCTGTCGACACCCGGGTCGCCCGCGGCGACCTGGACCGGCTGGCGAACACGATCAATACCGTGCCCGACAAGGTGAAGCTGCACCCGCGCGTCGCGAAGATCTACGAGGACCGGCGCCGCATGGCCACCGGCGAGCAAGCGGGCGACTGGGGCTTCGCCGAGAACCTGGCCTACGCCACGCTGTTGCGCGAAGGCTTCAAGCTGAGGCTCGTGGGCCAGGACTCCGGCCGCGGCACGTTCTTCCACCGCCACGCGATCCTGCACGACCAGGCCACGGACAACTGGTACCTGCCGCTGCGCGAACTGGTGGAGGACCCGGAAACGGTGACCATCATCGACTCCCTGCTCAGCGAGGAGGCGGTGATGGCGTTCGAGTACGGCTACACCACCGCCGACCCGATGACGCTCGACGTCTGGGAAGCCCAGTTCGGCGATTTCGCCAATGGCGCGCAGGTGGTGATCGACCAGTTCCTGTCGTCCGGCGAGGCCAAGTGGGGCCGGCTGTGCGGCCTGGCGCTGTTCCTGCCGCACGGTTACGAAGGCCAGGGTCCCGAGCACAGTTCGGCGCGCCTGGAGCGTTTCCTGCAGTTGTGCGCGCTCGACAACATGCTGGTCTGCGTGCCGACGACGCCGGCGCAGGCGTTCCACATGATCCGCCGGCAGATGCGCATGGCCACGCGCAAGCCGCTGGTGGTGATGACGCCCAAGTCGCTGCTGCGCCACAAGCTGGCGGTGTCCACGCTCGACGAACTGGCAGGCGGCGGTTTCCAGCGCCTGATCCCCGACACCACGGCAACGGCGAAGAAAGTGCGCCGCGTCGTGCTGTGTTCCGGCAAGGTCTACTACGACCTGGTCGAGGAAGCGCAGAAGCAGGAACTGGACGATGTCGCCCTGGTCCGCGTCGAACAGCTCTACCCGTTCCCGCGCGAGGAACTGGCCGCCGAGCTCGAGCGCTACGCGAAGGTCCAGGAAATCGTCTGGTGCCAGGAGGAGCCGCAGAACCAGGGTGCCTGGTTCCAGATCCGGCACCACCTCACCGCCTGCCTGCAGCCGAAACAGGTGCTCGACTACGTGGGCCGGGCGCGTTCGCCCTCGCCTGCCTGCGGGCATTTCAGCGACCATGTGGCCGAACAGGCCGTGCTGGTCGCCGACGCACTCAACAATCCGCTCGACGGCGACGTGGTCGACGAGTGATCCCTTTCCACCGCATCCCGTAAGCAGGACGCCGCCATGTCCATCGAAGTCAAAGTCCCGGTCCTCCCGGAATCCGTGTCCGACGCGGTCATCGCCGCCTGGCACAAGAAGGCCGGCGACGCCGTCAGCCGCGACGAGAACCTGCTGGACCTGGAAACCGACAAGGTCGTGCTGGAAGTGCCCTCCCCGGTCGACGGCGTGATCAAGGAGATCAAGGTCGAGGCCGGCACCACCGTGACCAGCCAGCAAGTCATTGCGGTGATCGAGGAAGGCGCGGCCGCCGAGAAGAAAGCCGACGCGCCGAAGCAGGACGCGAAGGAAGGGACGAAGCAGGAAGCGGCGAAGGCCGAGGCGCCGAAGCCGGCGAAGGCCGAACCGGCGAAAGCCGCACCGGCGAAGTCCGCGCCGAAGGGCGCCGACGACCTGCCGCCTGGCGCGCGCTTCACCGCCGCGAAGGAAGGCATCGACCCGTCGCAGGTCGAGGGCACCGGCCGCCGTGGCGCCGTCACCAAGGAAGACCTGCTGAACTACGCCCGCAATGCCGGCTCCGGCAACGCGGGCGGCGCCCGCCCGGAGGAGCGCGTGCCGATGACCCGCATGCGCGCGCGCATCGCCGAGCGCCTGATGCACTCGAAGGAATCGACCGCGATGCTGACCTCGTTCAACGAGGTCAACCTGGCCAGGGTCGTGCGCATGCGCAAGGAACTGGGCGAGGCCTTCCAGAAGGCGCACGGCGTCAAGCTCGGCTATATGAGCTTCTTCACCAAGGCCGCCGCCAACGCACTGCAGCGGTATCCGGTGGTCAACGCATCCGTCGACGGCAACGACATCATCTACCACGGCTACGCGGACATCTCGATCGCGGTGTCCACCGAGCGCGGCCTGGTGGTGCCGGTGCTGCGCAACGTCGAGCGCATGTCGTTCGCGGACGTGGAGAAGAACATCGACGCCTACGCGAAGGCCGCGCGCGAGGGTGGCCTGAAGCTCGAGGACCTGCAGGGCGGCACGTTCACGGTCACCAACGGCGGGACGTTCGGTTCGCTGATGTCCACGCCGATCATCAACCCGCCGCAGTCCGCGATCCTGGGCATGCACACCATCAAGGAGCGCCCCGTGGTCGAGGATGGCCAGGTGGTCGCCGCGCCGATGATGTACATCGCGCTGTCCTACGACCACCGCATCGTCGACGGCAAGGACGCGGTGCTGTTCCTGGTCGACATCAAGAACCAGCTGGAAAACCCGCAGCGCATGCTGCTGGACATGTAAGGAACCGACATGGCTGACCAATTCGACGTCGTCGTCATCGGCGGGGGCCCCGCCGGCTACCACGCCGCCATCCGCGCCGCGCAACTCGGGCTCAAGACCGCCTGCATCGATGCCGGCATCGGCAAGGACGGCAAGCCCGCGCTCGGTGGCACGTGCCTGCGCGTGGGCTGCATCCCGTCCAAGGCGCTGCTCGATTCGTCGCGCCAGTTCTGGAACATGGGCCACCTGTTCGGCGACCACGGCATCTCCTTCAAGGACGCCAGCATGGACGTCGGCAAGATGGTGGGCCGCAAGGACGCCATCGTGAAGCAGTTCACGGGTGGCATCGCGATGCTGTTCAAGGCGAACAAGGTCGCGCCGTATTACGGGTTCGCCACGCTGCACAAGGGCAACGTCGTCAAGGTGAAGCTGCACGACGGTGGAGAGGTGGAGTTGAAGGGGACGAACGTCGTCCTCGCGGCGGGCTCCGATTCCATCGAGCTGCCGTTCGCGAAATTCGACGGCGAGACCATCGTCGACAACGCGGGCGCGCTGGATTTCGCCGACGTGCCCAAGCGCCTGGGCGTGATCGGCGCCGGCGTGATCGGCCTGGAGCTGGGCAGCGTGTGGAAGCGGCTGGGGTCCGAGGTGACCATCCTCGAGGCGCTGCCGGACTTCCTGGCCGCCGCCGACGCCGAGGTCGCGAAGACCGCGGCGCGCGAGTTCAAGAAGCAGGGACTCGACATCCGCCTGGGCGCGAAGGTCTCCAAGGCCGAGACCAAGGGCAAGGGCAAGTCGAAGGAAGTCCACCTCACCTACACCGATGGCAAGGGCGAGCAGTCCCTCGTCGTCGACAAGCTGCTGGTCGCCGTGGGCCGCAAGGCCGCGAGCAAGGGCCTGCTGGCCGAGGGCACCGGCGTGAAGCTCGACGACCGCGGCCGCATCGAGGTCGACGAGCACTGCCACACCGGCGTCGACGGCGTCTGGGCGATCGGCGACTGCGTGCGCGGCCCGATGCTGGCGCACAAGGGCTTCGAGGAAGGCATCGCGGTGGCCGAACTCATCGCCGGCCTGCCCGGCCACGTCAACCTCGACACCATTCCCTGGGTCATCTACACCGAACCGGAGATCGCCTGGGTCGGGCAGACGGAGCAGCAGCTCAAGGAAGCGGGCACGCCGTACAAGACCGGCAGCTTCCCGTTCGCGGCGATCGGCCGCGCGGTGGCGATGGGCGAGCCCGCCGGCTTCGTCAAGGTCATCGCGCATGCCGAAACCGACCGCGTGCTCGGCCTGCACCTGGTCGGCGTGGGCGTGTCGGAGCTGGTGCACGAAGGCGTGCTGACGATGGAGTTCAACGGCTCCGCCGACGACCTGGCGCGCATCTGCCATGCGCACCCCACCCTGTCGGAAGCCATCCACGACGCCGCGATGGCGGTGTCCAAGCGCGCCATCCACAAGGCAAATTGAGCATCGACCGTCATTCCCGCGAAGGCGGGAATCCAGGCCGGATGAAATCGGTCTGCGTCTATTGCGGATCGAACGCGGGCTCGCGCCCCGTTTACGCGGAACGCGCGGCGGAACTGGGGACGCGGCTGGCGCGTGACGGGCTGGCCGTCGTCTACGGCGGCGGCAACGTCGGGTTGATGGGCATCGTCGCGGACGCCGCGCTGGATGCCGGTGGCGAGGTGGTCGGCGTCATCCCGGAACAACTGGTCGGATGGGAAGTCGCGCATCGCGGCGTCACCCGGCTCGAGGTCGTCGCCAACATGCACGAGCGCAAGGCGCGCATGTTCGACCTGTCCGACGCCTTCGTCGCCCTGCCCGGCGGGTTCGGCACGATGGACGAGATGTTCGAGATGCTCACCTGGCGCCAGCTCGGCCTGGGCGACAAGCCGTGTGCGTTCCTGGACGTCGACGGCTTCTACGCGCCGCTGGTGGCGATGATGGACCGCATGGTGGCCGAGCGCTTCCTGCACGCCGACCAGCGCCGCGACCTGTGGCACGGCGAGGACGTCGGCGCCATGCTCGCCTGGATGCATGCGTATGTTCCCGCCCAGGCCGACAAGTGGCTGGACGGGAAGCGCAGGGAGGCACTGCGATGACGAATGTCCCTGGCCGCTTCCGCGCCTTCCGCATCCACGGCGGCGACGCGCCGCACCGCAGCGGCGTCGAGCCGCTGTCGCTCGACGACCTGTCGCCGGGCGAGATCGTCATCCGCACCGCGCACTCCTCGGTCAACTACAAGGACGCGCTGGCCGGGACCGGCGAAGGCAAGATCCTGCGGCGTTTCCCGCTGGTCGGCGGCATCGACGTCGCGGGCCACGTCGTCGGCACGACCGACCCGGCGTTTCGCGAGGGCGACGCCGTGCTTGTCACGGGTTGCGGACTCAGCGAGACGCGGGACGGCGGTTACGCCGAGTACGCGCGCCTGGAATCGAAGTGGGCGATCCGCCTGCCGGCCGGCCTGACGCTGCGCGAATCGATGATCCTCGGCACCGCCGGCTTCACCGCGGCGCTCGCCTTGTTCCGCATGCTGGAGAACCGGCAGACGCCCACGCTCGGGCCGATCTGCGTGACCGGGGCGTCCGGCGGCGTGGGATCGTTGGCGATCGACATCTTCACGCGCGCGGGATTCGAGGTGCATGCGGTCAGCGGCAAGGTGGAACAGCACGACTGGCTCCGTTCGCTGGGCGCACGCGAAGTCCTGGGCCGCGAAGCCCTCGCCGATGCGCGGCCCCTCGAATCGGTGTCCTTCGGCGGCGCGCTCGACAATGTCGGCGGCACCATGCTGGCCAGCCTGCTGGCACGGACCACGCCGTACGGCAACGTCGCGAGCGCCGGCCTCGCCGCCTCGCCGGTGCTGGAGGCGACCGTCATGCCCTTCATCATCCGCGGCGTGTCGCTGCTCGGCGTGGCGTCGGCCGGCACCGCGCGCGACATCCGCGAGGAGGTGTGGCGCCGGCTCGCGGGCGACTGGAAGCCCGCGCACCTGGACGCCATCTGCACGCGCGAAGCGGGGTTCGACGCACTGCCGGGTGTGTTCGCGACGATGCTTGCCGGCGGATCGCGCGGCCGTACCCTGGTCACGCCGTGACGGCCCACGGCCTTCGGTCCATTTGCGGCACGCCGCCGGCCGGCTACAATTTCGAAGTCAACCGTAGGGGAAGTCCATGGCCCGCATCCTGATCGTCGACGACTCGCCGTCGCAGCTGATGGGCATCCGCCGCATCGTCGAGAAGCTCGGCCACGAGGCGCTGACCGCCGAGGACGGCGCGGCCGGTGTCGAGGTCGCCAAGCGCGAAGTCCCCGACCTGATCCTGATGGACGTGGTGATGCCGAACCTCAACGGGTTCCAGGCCACGCGTTCGATCACCCGCGAGCCGACCACCAGCCATATCCCGGTCATCCTGGTCACCACCAAGGACCAGGACACCGATCGCGTGTGGGGCATGCGCCAGGGCGCCAAGGCCTACATCACCAAGCCGTTCGGCGAGACCGAACTGGCCGACATCATCCAGGAATGGCTGGGTGGCGGCCCCGAGCCGTCGCAGCCCTCCGCCGCCTGACCCGTCACGCCCGGCGCCAGTCCTCGCCGAAGGCGTCCTGCATCGCCCGGTAGGCGTCACGCTGCGCATCGGTGTGCGCGTTCGGCGCCAGCACCTCGAGTTCGACGATCTGGTCGCCCGGCGGTTGCCCCGGCAGGCCACGGCCGCGTAGCCGCAACTTTCGGCCGGCTTCCGAGTCCGGCGGCACCTTGAGTTCCACCGGTCCGCCCAGCGTGGGCACGCTGATGGTCGCGCCGAGCGCGGCTTCCCACGGCGCCACGGGCAGCACGTGGATGATGTTGCGGCCGTCCACCTCGAACTGCGGATGCGCGGCGTACTCGATCTCCAGGTACAGGTCGCCGCCGTTGCCGCCCTGCCCGGCCAGGCGGATCGACTGGCCTTCGCGCACACCCTTGGGAATGCGCACTTCCAGGGTCTTGCCGTTGATGCCGATGCGCACGCTGTCGCCGCGGTATACGGCCTCCAGCGGCACGGCGAGCTTGGCGCGCGAGTCGCCGCGCGGCTGCGGCCCGCGGCCCGCCGCCGGTCCCTGTCCGAAGCCGCCCCGGCGGCGCCCGAACATTTCCTCGAAGAAGTCGCTGAAGCCGCCGCCCGCGCCGCCGCCCGCGAAGATCTCGTCGTAGTCGAACCCGCCGGGCGGTCCCTGGCGGAAACCGCCCTGGGGCGGGCGCACCTCGTCGCCGGGCCGGTAGCCGCCCTGGCGCAACTGGTCGTAGGCGGCGCGCTTCTCGGGGTCGCGCAGCGCCTCGTAGGCTTCGTTGACGGCCTTGAATTTTTCCTCGGCCCCGGCTTCCTTGCTGACGTCGGGGTGGAACTTGCGCGCGAGCCGCCGGTAGGCGGTCTTGATCTCGGCCTCGCCCGCGCTCGGCTCGACGCCGAGGATCCCGTAGTAGTCCTTGAACTGCATCGATGCCTCGCATGAAGGGACCCATGGTCGCGCCATGGGTCCCCGAGGTTAACGCACCGCGCGTGGACTACTGTCGTGTCTTCTGCGCGTCGATGGCCCGATGGGCGGAATGCTCGCCGCGGCCGACCTGGATGCGACGCGGGGCACTCTCCGGACGCTTGGGGATGCTGATTTCCAGCACGCCGTTGCGGCCGTGCGCCTGGATGCCGTCGGCGTCGGCGCTGTCGGGCAACGCGAAGCGGCGATGGAAGCTCCCGTAGCGTCGCTCGATGCGCGAGAACCGCTCGGTTTCGGTGGAACTCTCGCTGCTGCGTTCGCCGCGGATCGTCAGCATGCCGCGATCCATCGAGACCTCGATGTCGTCCGGGTCGATGCCGGGGAGGTCGGCGTAGAGCACGAAGCGGTCGCCCTCCTCCTTCACGTCGACCCGGGGCATCCACTGGCTGGTGACGACGTCGCTGTCGTCGCCGCGCCCCTGGTCCAGGCCGGAGCCCTCCAGGAAGCGGTCGAACATCTGCCGGAAGTCGTCCTGGAACGAGCCCTGGGCAGGCCACTGGCGGTAACGGACTATGTTCATGGTGGATACTCCTGGTTGTTCGTCGTTCGTTCGGGCAGTCCTTCATGGCTACCCGCCGGCCAAGTAGGCGCGGGTCGATGCAATTTCAAGGCCGGCTGCCGCGCGCGCCACGACGAACCCACCCCACGTTCAACCTACGGAAGGAGTTCCCCCATGAGCATCAAGCCAGGCGACCGCATCCCCGAGGTCGCGTTGCAGCGGATCCGTGACGGCGTCGAGACGGTCGACACGCGCGCGCTGTTCGACGGCAAGAAGGTGGTGCTGTTCGCGGTGCCCGGTGCGTTCACGCCGACGTGTTCGGAGAAGCACCTGCCGGGTTTCGTGGAATCGTTCGACAAGTTCCGGGAGAAGGGCGTCGAGGTCGCGTGCCTGTCCGTCAACGATCCGTTCGTGATGCAGGCATGGGGGCGCAGCCAGCACGTGCCGGAGGGGCTGGACATGCTGGCCGACGGCAACGGGGAATTCACGAAGGCGCTCGGGCTGGAGATGGATGCCAGCGCGTACGGGATGGGGACGCGGGCGAAGCGCTTCGCGATCTATGCCGAGGATGGCGTGGTGAAGCAGGTGCACGTGGAGGCGCCGGGCGAGTACCGGGTGTCTTCTGCGGAGCACATGCTGTCGCAACTGGGTTGAGGCGTGCGAGGCGACGGCATGCGCCGTCGCCTCCGGACCATTGCCTCACGTGTGGGTCAAGCGGGCGGGGCTGCCTGGTCCGTGTTGTCCGCGATCGCGGAAGCGTGCTCGGTGTCTTCGTCGTCCAGCGATGCGTCGAGCCGTTCGATGGCCTGCAGGCATTCGTCGGCGGCGAGGCGGATCAGGGTGACGCCCTGGGTGTTGCGGCCGACCTGGGAGATTTCGGAGGCGCGGGTGCGGACCAGGGTGCCGCCGTCGGAGATCAGCAGGACTTCGTGGTGGTCGGAGAGCTGGATGGCGCCGACGAGCTTGCCGTTGCGGGCGGTGGTCTGCAGGGCGATGACGCCCTGGGTGCCGCGGCCCTTGCGGGGGTAGTCGGCGACCGGGGTGCGCTTGCCGTAGCCGCGTTCGCTGGCGGTGAGGATGTCGCCGTCGCCGTCGAGCACGATCAGGCTGCGGACTTCTTCGCCTTCGGCCAGCTTCATGCCGCGCACGCCGGTGGCGGTGCGGCCCATCGGGCGGACGGTGCTGCCGGCGAAGCGGGCGCCCTTGCCGTTGCTGGCGAACAGCATGATGTCGCGATTGCCGTCTGACAGTTCGACGCCGATCAGGGCGTCGCCTTCGTCGAGGTTGATGGCGATCTTGCCGCGCTGCAGGCGGTAGGCGTACTCGGGCAGCGGGGTCTTCTTGACCGTGCCGTTGCGGGTCGCGAAAAACACGAACAGGTCCTCGCTGTACTCGCGCACGGGCACGACGGCCTGCACCTTCTCGTCCTGCTCGAGCGGGATCCAGTTGACGATCGGGCGGCCCCGCGCGTTGGGACCGGCATCGGGCAACTGGTGCACGGGCAGCCAGAACACGCGGCCGGCGCTGGTGAACGTCAGCAGCGTGTCGTGGGTGTTGACCAGCCACAGCTGGTCGATGAAATCCTCGTCCTTGGTCGACGCCGCATTGCGGCCGCGGCCGCCGCGGCGTTGCGCGCGATAGGCGGTGATCGGCTGGCGCTTGGCGTAACCCGAGTGCGACAGGGTGACCACGACGTCTTCCGGCGCGATGAGGTCGAGGATGTCGAGGTCTTCCTCGCTGGCCCGGATCTCGCTGCGGCGTGCGTCGCCGAACTCTTCCTTGAGGTTGCGCAGCTCGGTGCGGATCACGTCGAGCAGCACGTCCGGATCCTCGAGGATGGCGATGAGCGCCCGGATCGAGTCCAGCAGCTGGCGGTATTCCTCGGTGAGCTTTTCCTGCTCCAGGCCGGTCAGGCGATGCAGGCGCATCTCGAGGATCTGCTGCGCCTGGACTTCGGTCAGCTGGTACATCCCGGTCAGTGCATCGCCACCGATCAGGCCGACGCCCTTCGGCAGGTCCTCGGGGCGAGACGCCTCGGCGCCGGCCGCGGCCAGCAGCGTGCCGACCAGGCC
>DASTUL010000075.1:0-5368 GCA_035759645.1 Lysobacteraceae bacterium
TCCAGCATCGCCGGGAAGTGCTCGCGATGCGCCTTGAGCCCGGCCGACAGCAAGGTCGTGGTGGTGACCATTTCCGAGTCGGTGCATTCGCTCAGCGCATCGCCCACGTAGTCGATCACCGAGCTGTCACCCGCGTACGACAGGTTGTTGCCGTCGATGCCGACGCGATTGACGCCAGCGACGTAGCACAGGTTCTCGATCGCGCGGGCACGCAGCAGGGTCTTCCACGCGTGGGCGCGTGCGGCCGGCCAGTTGGCGACGTACAGCGCGAGGTCGTAATCCGGCTGGCCGGCGCGCTCGACATCGAACCGGTTGCGCGAGAACACCGGGAAGCGCAGGTCGTAGCAGACCAGCGGGCAGATCCGCCACCCACGCCAGTCCAGCACCAGCCGCTCCCGGCCGGCGGCATAACGCTCGTGCTCGTTGGCGTAGCGGAACAGGTGGCGCTTGTCGTAGTGGTTCAGCCTGCCATCGGGCGTGGCAAACAGCAGCCGGTTGAAGACCCCCTCGCTGCCATCCACCGTCGCGCGGAGCTGCACGCTGCCGCACACCGCCGCATCCAGTGCCCTCGCCTGCGCGCGCATCCATCCGACCGTCGGGCCATCCATGTCCTCCGCCCGTGCGATCGCATCGTTCGAGAACCCGCTGGTGAACGTCTCCGGCAGCAGCACCAGGTCGGTGGTGCCGTGCAGCGGCGCGATCAGCTCGCCGTAATAGGCGCGGTTGGCGGCCGGGTCGTGCCAGCGGGTGGCGCCCTGGACCAGCGAGACGCGAAGGTCGTCCATGGTCAGAGTCCCTGCAGCCGCTCGATGGCGGCGTCGAGCGTGGTTTCGTTCTTTGCGAAGCACAGGCGCGCCAGGCGCTGGCCCGGTGGCGGGGTCTCGTAGAACGGCGACAACGGGATCGCGGCGACGCCGTGCTCGGTCGTCAGCCAGCGGCAGAACGCGGCATCGTCCAGGTCGCTGACCGCCGAATAGTCCACCAGCTGGAAGTAGCCGCCGGGCACCGGCAACGGGCGCAGGCGCGTGCCTTCCAGTTGCGCGCGGAAGCGGTCGCGCTTGGCTTCGTAGAACGCCCCCAGGTCCTCGTAGTGCGCGGGGTCGGCCTCGATCATCTCCGCAAACGCATGCTGCGCCGGGGTGAACGTGCAGAAGGTGTTGTATTGATGCACCTTGCGGAACTCGGCCGACAGCGCCGGCGGCGCGATGCAGTAGCCGACCTTCCAACCGGTGCAGTGGTAGGTCTTGCCGAAACTCGAGACGACGAACGCGCGCTCGCGCAGTTCCGGGTGGCGCAGCGCGGACTCGTGCCGCCGCCCGTCGAACACGATGTGCTCGTACACCTCGTCCGATAGCAGCACGATGCCTGTCCCACGCAGCAGCTGCACGAGTCGCTCGATGTCGCCGGCGTCGAACATCGCGCCGGACGGGTTGTGCGGCGTGTTGGTCATCAGCATGCGCGTGCGCGGGGTGACCGCCGCGGCCACGGCGTCCCAGTCCGGCGCGAACGTCGCCGGGTCGAGCGGCACGTGCACCGGCACGCCGCCGGCCAGCACGATCGCGGGCTCGTAGCAGTCGTAGCAGGGGTCGAGCACGATCACCTCGTCGCCGGGCCGCACCACCGCGTGCACCGCGTCGAAGATCGCCTCGCTCGCGCCGGAGGTGACGGTCACTTCCGCGTCCGCATCCGGGCGCCAGCCGTAGCACCGCCCGGTCTTGTCGGCGATCGCCCGGCGCAACGCCGGGATCCCCATCATCGGCGCGTACTGGTTGTGGCCATCGCGCAGGGCGCGGGCCAACGCCTCGGCCAGGCGCCCCGGCACGTCGAAGTCGGGGAATCCCTGTCCCAGGTTGATCGCCCCGTGCTCGGCCGCCAGCTGCGACATCACGGTGAAGATCGTCGTGCCGACCTTCGGCAGCTTGCTGGCCGTGGCCGTGGCATCCGTGACCTGGTTCATGGGCTGCGCTTCCTGGGGAGTCCGGTGAGTTTACGAAGCACGCCGTTTGGGTTAAACCGGCCCCATGCAGAATGCCGACCCGAAGGATTCGACCAGCGTCCGCATCGCCGAGCTGCTCACGGCCTACTGCGATGCCGACTATCGCTGGGAACTCGAAGGCGAGTGGCACCCGTTGGTGGTGGGGCGGCCGACGCACCGGCTCGAACAGGCCTTCCCGCAGGCGCGCCGGTTCGGCCTGCTCTCCGCCTGGAACCCGCAGTCGGTGAGCCTGCCCGACGCGATCAACCGCTCCGCCGACGAAATGCTGCACGCAGCGCTGCTGGAAAGCGGCCTGCCCTTCCGGCCGGGCTTCTCGTCCGCGCGCAACCGCAGCTGGCGCGAGCCGAGTTGGGTGGTGATGGACATGGCCTTGCCCGTCTTCGATGCGCTGGCGCGCCGCTTCGGCCAGCTGGGCACGCTGTCCTGGCGCCGCGGCGAGCCGATCCGCCTGCGCATGTACACCACGCGCCCCGTGTCGATCGAGCCGCACGACCAGATCGACTGGCTGGGCGCGACCGGCAACGGCGACCTGCGCGCCGGCTAGGCCCGGTACAATCGCGGCTTCCGGGCCGCCGTCGCGGCCATGTCGCCCGCGATGCCAGACGCCGACCACGCCCACCCTCCGCTGATCGCCGCGCGGGGCCTTCGTTTCACCCGCAACGAGTCACCCGTGTTCGGGCCTCTGGACTTTGCCGTCGATGCCGGCGAAGCCTTGCTCGTCCAGGGCGACAACGGCGCCGGCAAGACCACCCTGTTGCGCGTGCTCGCCGGCCTGCTGCCCGCCGACGCCGGCACCGTCGAGGTCGACGGACAACCAGCGATCCCCTCGCTGCGCGCGCGCGCGATCGCCTACCTCGGCCACCTGCCTGCGCTGAAGGCGGACCTGACCGCGCGGGAGAACCTCGACTTCCTGTGCGGGCTGCACGGCCGGCGGCGCGGCCAGTCGCCCGTGCACGCGATGGAGATCGTCGGCCTGCAGGGCTACGAGCACGTGCTCGCGCGCCAGCTGTCGGCCGGGCAGAAGAAACGCCTGTCGCTCGCGCGCCTGTGGCTGTCGCCCGCGCCGCTGTGGCTGCTCGACGAACCGTACGCGAACCTGGACCTGGCCGGCATCGAGCTGGTGAACCGGATGGTGCAGGCGCAGTTGCGTTCCGGCGGCGCCGCGCTGGTCACCACGCACGGGGCGTACGCCGCGCCGCCGGTACGCACGCGCCTGCTCACGCTGGAGCGCGCCGCGTGATCGCCGCCGCGCGCGCCCTGCTGCTGCGCGACCTGCGCCTGCTCTGGCGGCGTCGCGGCGACGCACTGCAACCGGCGCTGTTCGCGTTGCTGGTGGTGGTGCTGTTCGCATTGGCGTTCGGTGGCGGACGCGATGCCTTGGCGCCGGTCGCGGCACCGGCGCTGTGGGTGGCGGTGCTGCTCGCCGGCCTGCTCGCGCTGGACACGCTGTTCCGAGGCGATGCGGAAGACGGTTCGCTCGAGCAGTGGATGCTCGCGCCGGTGTCGCTGGCGTGGCTGGTCGGCGTGCGCACGTTCATCCACTGGGCCACGACCGCGCTGCCGCTGCTGGTCGCGACACCCTTCCTCGCCGAACTGCTGCACCTGCCGGACGGGCAACTGCCGGTGCTGCTCGCGTCGCTCGCACTGGGCACGCCGTTGCTGAGCCTGCTCGGCGCAGTGGTCGCTGCGCTGACGGTCGGCATGCCGCGCTCCGGTATACTCGTCGCCTTGCTGGCGCTGCCGCTCTACGTCCCCGTGCTGGTGTTCGGGGCCGGCAGCGTGGCCCAGGCCAGCCAGGGGATGGATCCCACCGGTGCGCTGCTGTTGCTGGCCGCCGGCCTCGTCCTGGCCCTCGTGCTGGCGCCGCTGGCGGCCGCCGCCGCGATCCGGATCGCCATGAGCTGATGCCGACGGCGTCTTCGAACGCCGCGACCACGACCGCATGAATCCTGTCCTCCGCTGGTTCCACCAACTCGGCTCGCCGCCCACCTTCGACCGCTTCGCCGCGCGCTGGGCGCCGTGGTGCCACGCCGTCGCCCTGGCACTGATCGCATGGGGCGGGTGGCTCGCACTGTTCGGCGTGCCTGCGGACTACCAGCAGGGCGACTCGTTCCGGATCCTGTACATCCACGTGCCGTCGGCCTGGATGAGCCTGTTCGTGTTCGGGCTGATGGCCTTCTACGCCGCGGTCGCGATGATCTGGCGCATCAAGCTGTGCGAAATCCTGGCGATGGCCTGCGCGCCGATCGGCGCCGCGTTCACCGTGATCACGCTCGCGACCGGCTCGATCTGGGGCAAGCCGATGTGGGGCACCTGGTGGGACTGGGACCCGCGGTTGACGACGGAACTGGTGCTGTTGTTCCTGTACCTGGGCGTCATGGGCCTGTACCAGGCGATCGACGACCGGCGTGCGGCCGCACGCGCGGCAGGCCTGCTCGCCATCGTCGGCATCGTGCTGCTGCCGGTGATCCGCTACTCGGTCGTGTGGTGGAACTCGCTGCACCAGGGACAGACCATCCGCGTGTTCGGCGAGTCGAGCATCGACCCGAGCATGGTCGCGCCGCTGTGGATCCTGGTGGTGGCCACGAAGTTCTGGTTCGCCGGCTCGCTGCTGGTCCGCGCGCGCGCCGACAACCTGCGCCGAGAGGCCGGCAAGGACTGGGTGCGCCGCCTCGCAACGGGCACGCAGGCGGAGGCGACGCCGTGAGTTACCTGGCATACGTGGTGGGCGCCTACGCCGTGTTCCTCGCCGTGCTGGCCTGGGACCTCGTGGTGCCGCGCCTGCAGGTGCGCCGCGAACTGCGCGTGGCCCGCCAGCGCGCCGAGCGCGTGGCGCCGTCGCGGCCGCCGACGGAACTGTCGCGATGAATCCGACCCGCAAGCGACGCCTGTGGCTGGTGCTGGCGATCGTCGCGGCCGCAGCGGTCGCGGGCGCGCTGGTGGTGCTCGCGCTGCAGCGCAATGTCACCTACCTCTACACGCCCGCCGAGGTGTATTCCGGCGAGGCCGGCGAGCAGGTCGCTTCCGGGCAGGCCCGCTTCCGGCTGGGCGGCATGGTTGCCGAGGGCTCCTTCGAGCGCGACGCAGGTTCGATGGAGGCGCGCTTCGAGGTCGACGACGGCGATGCGCGCATGCCCGTGGTCTACACCGGCATCCTCCCGGACCTGTTCCGCGAGAACCAGGCGGTGGTCGCCACCGGCCGCATGCGCGACGGCGTGTTCGTCGCCGAGGACGTGCTGGCCAAGCACGACGAGAACTACATGCCGCGCGAGGTCGCCGACAAGATGGGCGAGGCGCACCAGAAGCATGACGTCGAGGCGCAGGTGGACGCGCCCGCGCCCTGATGCTGCCCGAACTCGGCCAACTAGCGCT
>DASTUL010000076.1:0-7878 GCA_035759645.1 Lysobacteraceae bacterium
GCCTGCAGGTCGATGTCGTAGGAGATCAGGCGGCCGTCCGCGTCCTGGACGTTGCCGGGGATTGCATTGCTCGCGGGGTCGCGCGGGCCGATGCCCGACAGGAACAGCAGGTCGCCGACGCGGCGTGCATGCGGATAGGCCCCGACCGGAGCGGGCGCGGTTTCGGTGCGGACGACAGCGTTCCCGGCCATCAGCGGTCCTCCTCGTCAGTCCTGATCCGCTCGAGTGCGTCCGCGTACAGCGACGCGAGCTGCTCGATGCCCCCCACGTCGATGCCGAGATCGTGCACCTTGCCGTCGCGCAAGGTGTAGACCCAGCCGTGCACCGCCACGCCCTGGCCGCGCGCCCAGGCGTCGCGCAGGATGGTGGTCTGGCAGACGTTGACGACCTGCTCGAGCACGTTGAGCTCGCACAGGCGGTCGTGGCGCAGCTCGTCGTCGCCGAACCGGTCCAGGCTGGCGGCGTGCTTGTCGGCGACGTCGCCCACGTGCCGGATCCAGTTGTCCGCCAGGCCCAGCCGGCTGCCGTGCAGCGCGGCATGCACGCCGCCGCAGCCGTAGTGGCCGACGACGATGATGTGCTTGACCTTCAGCACGTCGACCGCGAACTGGATCGCCGACAGGCAGTTCAGGTCCGTGTGCACCACGACGTTCGCGATGTTGCGATGGACGAACACCTCGCCCGGCGCCATGTCGATGATCTGGTTGGCCGGCACGCGCGAGTCCGAGCAGCCGATCCACAGGTACTCGGGCGCCTGCTGCTTCGACAGGCGCTCGAAGAAGCCGGGGTCCTCCGCCTGGATGCGGGCCGCCCATTCGCGGTTGCGTTCCAGCAGCGTCGACAGGGAATAGGGCATGGCGTCAGTGTCCTCCAGGCAGTGCAATGCCCACGTTGCGGGGCTCGGTGAAGAAGCGCATGGCCTCCATGCCGCCTTCGCGGCCCAGGCCCGAGGCGCCGGTACCGCCGAACGGCGTGCGCAGGTCGCGCATCAGCCAGGTGTTGACCCAGACCATGCCCGCCTGCAGTTTCGCCGCCATGAGGTGCGCGCGTGTCAGGTCGCGGGTCCATACCGAGGCGGACAGGCCGTAGTCGCAGGCGTTGGCGAGCGCCAGCGCTTCGTCGTCTGAATCGAAGGGCTGCAACGTCACTACGGGACCGAAGATTTCCTCGCGGTTGCTGGCGCAATCCGGCCCGAGTCCTTCGATGACCGTTGGCGCCACGAACCAGCCTGGACGCTCCAGCGCGTTGCCGCCGCACAGTACCTTGCCGCCTTCCCCGCGCGCACGCGCCAGCGCGGCCATCACCTTGTCGAAGTGCGCCCGGGAGACGAGCGGGCCGAGGTCGGCATCGTCGTCCATGGGGTCGCCGACACGCAGCGCGAGCGCGCGCTCGACAAAGGCGTCGCGAAATTCGGTGTAGATGCGCTTGTCGACCAGCATCCGCGACCCGCACAGGCAGATCTGCCCCGAGTTCTGGAACGCCGACCGCACGAGCGTGTCCATGTGGTCGCGCCAGTCGCTGTCGGCGAACACCAGGGTCGGGTTCTTGCCGCCCAGCTCGAGCGAGATCTTCTTGAGCATCGGTGCGGCGATGCCTGCGATGCGCCTGCCGACCGCCGTGCTCCCGGTGAACGACACCGCCCGCGTTCCGGCATGCGACACCAGCGGCTCGCCGACTTCGGGGCCGCCCCCGTGCACGATGTTGAGCACGCCCGCGGGCAGCCCGATCCCCGCCGCCAGCTCGCCCAGCATCGTCGCGGTCAGCGGCGTGACCTCGGACGGCTTCGCCACCACGGTGTTGCCGGCGGCCAGCGCGGGCGCGATCTTCCAGGTGAACAGGTACAGCGGCAGGTTCCAGGGCGAGATCGTCGCCACGACGCCCAGCGGCTGGCGCAGCGTGTAGTTCAGCCCCGCCTGGCCGTGGTGCGATTCGCTGGCGAACTGGGTGGCCGCGTGCGCATAGAAGCGCAGGTTGGCGATGGCGCGCGGAATCTCCACTTCGCGCGCGAGCCGGATGGGCTTGCCGCCGTCGCGCGCCTCGGCGTGGGCGAAGTCGTCGAGCCGCGCCTCCAGCGCCGACGCGAGCTTTTCCAGCCAGCTCGCACGCTGGTCGTTGGGCAGCGACGACCAGGCAGGGAAGGCACGTTGGGCAGCGGCCACCGCGAGGTCCACGTCGCGGGCGTCGCCATCGGCCACTTCCGCGAACGCTTCACCGCGGGCCGGATCGAACACCTCGCGCCAGCGGCCCGTGGCCGCCTCGGTGCGCTTGCCATCGATCCAGTGGGCCAGGCGCATCATCGTCAAATCGATTGCATCCGGCCGCCGTCGACCGCCAGGCTGACGCCGTTGATGTAGGCCGCCGCGGGTGTGCACAGGAAGGCGACCGCAGCAGCGACCTCCGCGGGTTTGGCGAAGCGTCCGGCCGGCACGGCCTTGCGCATGCCCTCGGCGATCGCCTCCTCGGACTGGCCGGTGGCCGTCGCCCGGTCGCGCAGGATCTGCGCGATGCGCCCGGTCTCGGTGTAGCCCGGCAACACGTTGTTCACGGTGATGCCCTGTGGCGCGAGTTCGCGCGACAGGGTCTTGGCCCAGCTGGCGACGGCGCCGCGGATCGTGTTGGAGACCCCGAGGTTCGGGATCGGCTCGCGCACGGACGTGGAGATCACGTTGACGATCCGGCCCCAGGCATCGGTGCGCATGCCGGGCAACACGGCCTGCACCAGCAACTGGTTGGCGAGCAAATGGCGCTGGAACGCGTCGAGGTATGCCGAAGCTTCGGCAGCATGCGCCGGCCCGCCGGGCGGACCACCGGTGTTGTTGACCAGGATGTGCACCGGCTTGCCGGCCACCAGGGCCTCGACCTTCGCGCGCAGCGCGTCGTGGGCGGACACGTCGGCCGCCACGAATCCGTGCCGCTGGCCATCGCCGCGGGGCAGGGCGGCAGCGACGTCCGCGAGCGCGTCCGCGCGGCGCGACAGCACCGTCACGTCTGCGCCCAGCAACGCCAGTTCGTGCGCCGTGGCGCGGCCGATCCCTTCGGACGCGCCGCACACCAGCGCATGCCGTCCACTCAGGTCGAGATCCATCAGCCACGTTCTCCCAGCGACTGGAACATGCGGTGGCGCAGCGCATCGTCGTTGGCGGCGCGCGGCGGCGCCACCTCGTCTAGGGCGAAGCCGCGGGCGTGCGCGTCGTCATCGTCCAGGCCGTCGAACGAGACGAACTCCGCGTCCATCAACGCGGCGCGCGCGGTGTCCTCGCTGTCGTACGCGAGGGTGTTGCCGTCGCTGTCGAACACCTCGGCCGTGCCGGCCTCGAGCACCCGCAGGCGCGCCCAGACGATCGTGCGCCCGAGCGTCGCCAGCCACCATTCCGTGTGTAGCGTGTCGTCGCTCATGCCGCCCCCACCAGCACGGCGACCAGCCACAACACGCCGGCCATCAGCACGCCCCCGATGATGGTCATCAACGAGATGCGCGCCGGGGTCGCCAGGCCGCTCAGGTTCGAATCGCCCGTGGACCGGTAGCCGCCCACGAGCAGCCAGCCGAGCGCGCCCGGATGCAGGAAGGCGACTGGTCCCAGTCGTGCATGCAGCGCCGGGTGCCGGTCGCGCAGGTGCACCAGCGCCAGCGGCCAGAAGATGACGAACGCGGTCGCGCCGGCGATCGCGAGGGCCAGGCTCAACAGGGCGAAGAACAGGATCATCGCGTGCCTAGTACTCGGCGTGGCCGGGCGCGCGTGGATACGGGATCGCGTCGCGGATGTTGGACAGCCCGCACACGTAGACCACCAGGCGCTCGAAACCGAGGCCGAAGCCCGCATGCGGCACGGTGCCGTAGCGGCGCAGGTCGCGGTACCACTGGTAGTGGTCCGGATCCAGGCCGAACTGCGCGATGCGCGTGTCCAGCCGGTCCAGCCGTTCCTCGCGCTGCGAGCCGCCGATGATCTCGCCGATGCCGGGCGCCAGCACGTCCATCGCCGCGACGGTCCGGCCATCATCGTTCAGGCGCATGTAGAACGACTTGATCTGCTCCGGATAGTTGGTGACGACCACCGGGCGACCGACATGTTGTTCGGTCAGCCAGCGCTCGTGTTCGGTCTGCAGGTCCAGGCCCCATTCCACCGGGAACTCGAACTTCTGGCCTGACTTCTGGAGCAATGCGATCGCATCCGCGTAGTCGATGCGCTCGAACGGCGCGTTGATGAACGCCTCCATCCGCGTGATCGCGTCCGGCTGCACGCGCTCGGCGATGAACGCCATGTCGTCCGCGCGCTCGTCGAGCACCGCACGGAACAGGTACTTGAGGAAGTCCTCGGAGAGGTCGGCGATCACGTCGAGGTCGGCGAACGCGACCTCCGGCTCGATCATCCAGAACTCGGCCAGGTGGCGCGGGGTGTTGGAGTTCTCGGCGCGGAAGGTCGGGCCGAAGGTGTAGACCTTGCTCAGCGCCAGGCAGTAGGCCTCGACGTTGAGCTGGCCGGACACCGTGAGGAACGCCTCCTTGCCGAAGAAGTCGCGCGAGAAGTCGACGTTGCCCGCGCCGTCGCGTGGCAGGTTCGCCATGTCCAGCGTGGAGATGCGGAACATCTGTCCCGCGCCTTCCGCGTCGGAGGTCGACACGATGGGCGTGTTGATCCAGTAGAAGCCCTGCTCGTGGAAGAACCGGTGCACCGCCATCGCCAGGCAGTGCCGGATGCGCGTCACCGCGCCGAACAGGTTGGTGCGCGGGCGCAGGTGCGCGACCTCGCGCAGGAACTCGAGCGAGTGCGCCTTGGGCTGGATCGGGTAGGTCTCCGGATCCTCGACCCAGCCGACCACCTCGATCGCCTCGGCCTGGATCTCGAACGACTGCCCCTGGCCCTGCGAGGGCACCAGCGTGCCCCGGGCCACGACGGAGCAACCCGCGGTCAGGTGGCGGATTTCCGCTTCATAGTTGGGCAGCGTGCTCGGCGCGACGACCTGGATCGGCGCGAAGCAGGACCCGTCGCTGACGTTGACGAACGACAGGCCGGCCTTGGAGTCGCGCCGGGTGCGCACCCAGCCGCGGACCGTGACCTCGCCGCCGGCAGGCAGCCTGCCCGCGAGCGCGTGTTCGACGCTGACCACCGTCATGCCGGATTTCCTGGCCACCGCGGGCCCGAAGTGGGGGACTGCGCAGTGTAATGGGTCGGCGCGCGCTCAGCTCCGATGACCGATAATGCGGCCATGGCCATCCAACTCACTCCCGCCGCGCTCGAGCGCGTCCGTCGTTTCCTCCAGGCCGAGCCCGATGCCCTGGGCCTGCGTTTCGGCGTCAGCAAGGCCGGTTGCTCGGGCTGGCAGCACGTCGCCGACCTGGCGCGCGAGCAGCGCGACGGCGACACCCTGTTCGAGCAGGACGGCGTTCGCATCCTGGTCGACGCCGTCAGCCTCCCGCTGGTGGACGGCACCCGCATCGACTTCCGCAAGGCGGGACTGGGCGAGGCCTTCGTGTTCGACAACCCGAACGTGGCCGACGCCTGCGGTTGCGGGGAGAGCTTCACCACGGCGTAGACTCCGGCGACTTGCCACCCGGAGCCGCCGATGACCCGCCTGCCGCCTCGCCCGAACCTGCTTGCGACCGCGCTGTTGGCCGGGTCGCTGGCCCTCTTCCTCGTTCCCGCCGCCATCGCACGGCAGGCAGGCGACGCAGTCGCCACGGCGACCGTCCCTGACGCTGAAGCGACGTCGCCGGAGAGCCGCGCGCTGCACGCGTTCTTCGCCGCCGAGTGGGAACGCTCGATGCGCGATTCGCCCGAGCTCGCCAGCTACCGCGGCGACGACCGCTACGCCGACCACTGGACCGACTACACCCTCGCGGCCATCGCTTCGCGCGAAGCCGGCGATCGCGACGCGCTGGCGCGGCTGCTGGCGATCGACCGCGATGCCCTGTCGGTGGCCGACCAGCTCAGCTACGACGTGTTCCTGTGGCAGGCCGAGCGCGCGGTCGAGCGCCAGCAGTACCGCGAATGGCTGCAACCGGTGAGCCAGCAGGGCGGGGTGCAGACGGCGGATGGCATTGCCGAGGTCCTGCCGTTCGCCGACGCCGACGACTACCGCGCCTGGCTGGCCCGCATGCGCGCGGTGCCCGCGATGGTCGACCAGACGATCGCGGTCATGCGCGAGGGCATCGCCGCCGACAACATGCCCCCCAGGATCCTGATGGAACGCGTTCCCGGACAGGTCGCCGCACAGATCGTCGACGACCCAGCCGATAGCCCGTTCTACCGGCCATTCACCGAGTTCCCGCGCGATTTCCCGGCCACGGAAAAGGCTGCGCTCCAGGCCGAGGCGCGCCAGGTGATCGCCGAAGCGATCGTCCCCGCCTACCGCGCGTTCGCGACGTTCTTCGGAAACGAATACCTGCCGAAAGCGCGCGACACCATTGCCGCGGACGACCTGCCGGACGGCAAGGCCTACTACGACTTCCTCGCCGGCTACTTCACCACCACCGACCTCACCGCCGACGCGATCCACCAGATCGGCCTGCGCGAAGTGGCGCGCATCCGCACCGAGATGGAGCAGGTCAAGGCCGAAGTCGGCTTCGACGGCACCCTGGCGGCGTTCTTCACCCACCTGCGCACCGACCCGAAGTTCTTCTACGAAACGCCCGGGGAACTGCTGGAGGGCTACCTCGCGCTGTCCAAGCGGATCGACCCGGAGCTGGTAAAGGTGTTCGAGACGATCCCGCGGTTGCCTTACGGCGTGCGCCCGATCCCGGACAACATCGCGCCGGACACCACCACCGCCTACTACCAGGGAGGCGCGGTCGACGGCACCCGCGCTGGCTACTACTACGTCAACCTGTACAAGCCCGAGGTCAGGCCGAAGTGGGAAATGATGGCGCTGAGCCTCCACGAGGCGGTGCCGGGCCACCACTTCCAGTTCGCGCGCGGGATGGAACTTCCGGGCGTCCCGATGTTCCGCCGGGTCGGCTATTTCGTGGCCTACGGCGAGGGCTGGGGGCTGTACGCCGAGCGCCTGGGCTACGACATGGGCCTGTACGACGACCCCTACGACCGGATGGGCCAGCTGGCCTACGACATGTGGAGGGCCGTGCGGCTGGTGGTGGACACCGGGATCCATTCGAAAGGCTGGAGCCGTCAGCAGGCGATCGACTACTTCATGGAAAACTCGCCCAAGACCCTGCAGGACGTCACCAACGAGATCGACCGCTACATCGCCTGGCCCGGCCAGGCCCTGGCCTACAAGATCGGCCAGCTGAAGATCTCCGAGCTGCGCGAGCGGGCGTCCCGCGAGCTCGGCGAGGACTTCGACCTGCGCCGTTTCAACGACGCGGTCCTGTCCACGGGCTCGGTCCCGCTGGCGACCCTGGAGCGCCACATCGACAGCTGGATCGCGTCGGAGAAGGTTGCCGCAACCCCCTGATCCTGCGATACTTGCCGGCTTCCCTCGGCCGCTTGGCCCGGGGAACCTTGCTCCACCGCGGCCTGCGGGGGGCTATATCCACAAGGGACATACCGATATGCGCCATTACGAAATCGTGTTCCTGGTCCACCCGGACCAGAGCGAGCAGGTGCCGGCCATGATCGAGCGTTACAAGACGCTCATCGAAGCCGGCAACGGCAAGATCCACCGCCTCGAGGACTGGGGCCGCCGGATGCTGGCCTATCCGATCGCGAACCTGGTCAAGGCCCACTACGTGCTCTTCAACATCGAGTGCGACCAGGCCGTACTCAACGAGCTGGTCGACGGCTTCCGCTTCAACGACGCGGTGCTGCGCCACCTGGTCATGAAGCGCGACGACGTGGTCACCGAGCAGTCGCTGATCATGAAGAACAAGGACGACAAGGGCGACAAGCCCGAGCGTTCCGAGCGTCGCCGCCGCGACGACGACGG
>DASTUL010000077.1:0-22345 GCA_035759645.1 Lysobacteraceae bacterium
CTCGCTCCGAAGAGCTTGCCGTTGAATTGACTTGTTGCTCTGTTACGAACGTCTGCTGATGGACAACCGTCCACCCGCCAGACGCCCGCACAAGTCACCTGCGCACACTGTCAAGGATCCGTAGGATCAGGCCTCAGCGCCATCTCCTTCCGCCGGGGCAGTCTGCCCGAGCGAGCCGCACATTGTACGGCCTTTCGGAATGCCGTCAACAGGGGATGAAGGCCGGGGACTGACCGAATGGCAACGGTTCAGCGGGCTTCGTCCGAGTGTCCCTGGAAGCGGCGCTCGACGAGCTTCAGGCCCGCCAGAACCAGCAGCGTCAGCGCCGTCGCAGCCAGCGCCAGCACGTAGTAATGCAGCCCCGCCGCGATCCCGATCACGGCGACCATCAACAGCGACGCGGCCGTCGTGATCCCGGTGACACTCGTGCCTCGCCGCTGGCTGAAGATCGTCCCGGCGCCGATGAACGCGACGCCCGCGACCACGGCCTCGACCAGGCGCAGCGGATCGATCCGAAGGATTCCCGGCTCGCCCCCCAGTTGCTCGGACACCATCAACCGGCCCATGCCCACCAGCAGCGCCGACGCACCGGCCACCAGCATGTGGGTGCGGAAACCCGCCGGGCGGTTGCGGCGCTCGCGGTCGAAGCCCACGGCGCCACCGAGGACCATGGCGTAAGCCACGGCACCGACGACATACAACTGTGATTGCCAGTCCATCGCTCCACGATGCCGTGGCGCCCGTGGCGCTGGCGTCAGCGCCCGGCGTCAGCCGCCGGCCACCAGCCGGACCCGCGCGAAATTGCGCTTGCCGACGGCCAGCACGCCCTCGAAGCCGGGCGCCAGGACCGTGGCGGCGTCCTCGACCACCACGCCGTCGATCCGGACCGCGCGCTCCTTCAGTTTCCGGCTCGCCTCGGAGTTGCTGGGCGTCAGGCCTGCCGCCGTCAACAGGGCGCCGATGCGCAACCCCTCGGGCGGGACGACAACGTCCTGCAACGCCAGTTGCGCGGTGTCGCCTTCGCCACGCACCGCCGCGTTCCATCCGGCAACTGCTTTTTCCGCAGCCGCGTCGCCATGGAAGCGCGCAGCCAGTTCGCGGGCGAACCGCAACTTGAGGTCCCGCGGGTTGAGCGCGCCTGCGTCGATGTCACGCCGCAGCGCCTTCGCCTCGTCCATGCCGATGTCGAAGCTCAGCAGCTCGATCCAGCGCCACATCAGGTCGTCGCCGATCTTCATCGCCTTGGTGACGATGTCGATCGCGGGCTCGTCGATGCCGATGTAATTGTCGAGCGACTTGGACATCTTCTGCACGCCGTCCAGGCCCTCCAGCAACGGCATGGTCAGCACGACCTGGGGCTTCTGGCCGAAGTGCTCCTGCAGCCCGCGCCCCATCAGCAAGTTGAATTTCTGGTCGGTGCCGCCGAGCTCCACGTCCGCCTCCAGCGCCACGGAGTCGTAGCCCTGCACGAGCGGATACAGGAACTCGTGGATCGCGATCGGCTGCTGCGTGCCGTGGCGCTTGGCGAAGTCGTCGCGCTCGAGCATCCGCGCGACGGTGTGCTGGCCCGCGAGCCGCACCATGTCCGCGGCGGTCATCTTGTCGAACCACTCGCTGTTGAAGCGGACCTCGGTGCGCTCGCGGTCGAGCACCTTGAACACCTGGTCGGCGTAGGTCGCCGCGTTGGCCGCGACGTCCTCGCGGGTCAGAGGCTTGCGGGTGGCGTTCTTGCCGGTCGGGTCGCCGATCATCCCGGTGAAGTCGCCCACCAGGAAGATGACCCGGTGCCCCAGGTCCTGGAACTGGCGCATCTTGTTGAGCAGGACCGTGTGGCCCAGGTGCAGGTCGGGGGCGGTCGGGTCGAACCCGGCCTTGACCCGCAAGGGCCGGCCGGTCGCCAGGCGCTCGGCCAGCTCCTCGCGCTTGAGGATTTCCTCCGCGCCGCGGCCGATGAGGGAGAGGGCTTCCTGGATGGACACTGGGTGGGTTCCGGGGCGCCTTTCGTGACGCCAGTCGTGAAGCTCGGTTTAAGGTCGATTTAACACGCGGCGCACAAAAAAACCCATGTCCGACAAGGGTTTGACGCGCCCACTTCAAGTGCATATGGTAGCGCCGTTACGTGCCCGTCACAGGGGTCGGGGAAGCCATCAGATGAGCACATTCGCATGAACGGCGATGCATCGCATCGCGCGCCCACGGGCACCCATCCTCCCGTGCGGTCTCCGCGCGACCGTCGCGCCCGCATTGCATTGCCTACGGGCGAACGGTTCAACGGCCGCTGGACCCGGCGCCAGTGGGCGCTCGCCAGCCTGGTCGCCACGCTGGGCATGCTGGTCGCGGCGATCGTCCCGGGCTTCTCCGATGCGACGCGCCCCGCGCCGCTGGCCAGCGGCCACGTCACCCAGGCGCTCGCGCTGCCCGAACTGCCGATGTCGCGCAAGCGCAGCCAGCCCGGCGACAGCTGGCAACTGGTGACCGTCGAGCGCGGCGAAACGCTCGGTGCCATCTTCGAAGAGGTCGGCGTGCCGGCCACCACCATGTACCGCATCCTGGAACAGCCTGGCGCCCGCGAAGTGCTGACCCGGCTGATCCCGGGCGCACAGCTCGCGTTCGACCTGCCGACAGGCGGCGCGCTGCGCACCTTCCGTTACGACCGCGACGACCTGCACCGCGTCGAGGTGTCGATCATCGGCGACAACGTCACCCAGCGCGTCATCGAGCGCCCGGTCGAGACCCGCTCCCTGGCGGCCACGGGCGAGATCGAGTCGTCGCTGTACGCCGCGGCCAGCCGCGCGGGCCTCAGCCCCGCGGCGATCGTCGCGATGACGGACGAGATCTTCCAGTACGACATCGACTTCACCGACGCGCAGAAAGGCGACCGCTTCAGCGTCGTCTACGACGAAACCTGGCGCGAGGGCGAGCGCATCGACGGCGGCGTCATCCGCGCCGCGACGTTCACCACCGGCGGCAAGACCTACACCGGCTTCCGCTTCGAGCATGACGGCACGGTCGCGTATTACGACGCCGACGGCCGGCCGCTGAAGAAGGCCTTCATCCGGATGCCGATCCCGTACGCGCGGATCACTTCCGGCTTCAGCAGCGCGCGCAAGCACCCCGTGCTCGGCCGCGTGCGGGCGCACAAGGGCGTCGATTACGGCGCGGGTTCCGGCACCCCGATCATGGCCGCCGGCGACGCGCGCGTGGCCTTCGTCGGCTGGAAGGGCGGCTACGGCCGCACCGTCGTGCTCGACCACGGCAAGGGCTACACGACGCTGTACGCGCACATGTCGCGCTTCGGCAAGTACAAGGCGGGCGCGCGGATCCAGCAGGGCACGGTCATCGGTTACGTCGGCAGCTCCGGCCTCGCCACCGGGCCGCACCTGCACTACGAATTCCGGGTCAACGGCGCGCACCGCAACCCGCTGACGGTGACGATGCCGCCGCCGGAGCCGCTCAAGGGCGAAGCGCTGGTCGCGTTCCGCGCACAGGTCGCACCGGCCATGGCACGGATCCAGAAGCTGCAGGGCGCAACCGATACCCGCGTCGCTGCCGCCGCGCCTACGCGTCGCGCCAGCAAGGGCTGAGCCCGCCGGGCGCGCCATGCCTGACACGCCCGATACCGGGCTGTACCTCGGGTTGATTTCAGGCACCAGCGCCGACGGCATCGACGTCGCGCTGGTGTCGTTCGCCATGCCCGACGCGCCGTCCATGGTGCTCGGCCGCACCTATCCCTGGGACGACGCACTGCGCGCGCGGCTGGTCGAACTGGGCCAGGGCGGCGACCTGGTGTCGCTCGACGAATACGGCACGCTCGACGCACGCGTCGCGGACGCGTTCGCCGACGCCGCGCTCGGCCTGCTCGACGAAGCGGGCGTTGCGGCCTCCGATGTCGCCGCGCTGGGCTCGCACGGGCAGACGGTCCGCCACCGGCCGCGCGGCGCGGCGGGCGACGGGCGTTACCCCTTCACGTTGCAGCTGGGGGACGGGCATCGCATCGCGGAGAACACGGGGATCGCGACCGTCGCCGAATTCCGCCGGCGCGATGTCGCCGCCGGCGGCCAGGGCGCCCCCCTGCTCCCCGGTTTGCACGCAGCGCTGCTGCATGACCCCGGCGAAGACCGCGCGGTGCTCAACCTGGGCGGCATCGCCAACCTGACGTTGCTTCCGGCGCGGGGCGACTGCCGCGGCTTCGACACCGGGCCGGCGAACGCGCTGCTCGATGCCTGGGCCTGGCGGCACGCGAGCATCCCGTACGACGCCGGCGGCGCGTTCGCGGCCTCGGGCAAGGTCGACCAGGGACTGCTCGACCGGTTGCGCGACGATCCCTGGCTGGCACTGCCGCCGCCCAAGAGCAGCGGTCGCGAGCACTTCCACCTGTCGTGGCTGGCGCCGCGCCTGCGCGGCGACGAGTCACCCGCGGACGTGCAGGCCACGCTGCTCGCCTTCACGGCGGTGACCGTCTGCGAAGCGTTGCAGCACAACCAGCCCGACACCCGCCGCGTCATCGCCTGCGGCGGCGGCGTGCACAACCCGCGGCTGATGGAAGCGCTTGCGGAACGACTGCCTGGCGTCGCGGTGGAAACCACGACCGACCACGGCCTCGACCCGGATTTCGTCGAGGCGATCGGATTCGCCTGGCTGGCACGCCAGACCTTGCTGGGACAACCGGGCAACCTGCCGGCGGTCACCGGGGCGCGCGGGCCGCGCGTCCTGGGCTGCGTGCACCCGGCCTAGGCGGGACGCGGCGGCACCGGGCCGCGCCGGCCCAGCACCACGCACAGCACCAGCGCCGGGATGCCCATCAGCGCCGTGCCGATGAAGAACAACGCATAGCCGTCGATCAGCGTCGTGCTGGCCTGCAGCGCTTCGACCGTCACGCCGGAGAACCCTTTCAGCACCTTGCCGAGCAACGCGTAGAACGAGCTCAGCAACGCGTACTGCGTGGCCGTGTACCCGATGTTGGTCAGGCTCGACATGTAGCCGATCAGCGCGACACCGGCGAACCCGCCGCAGATGTTGTCGATGACCATGGCGGTGGTGAACACGCCGGTGTCGGCGCCGGACCAGGCCAGCCATGCGAACGCGATGTTCGACCCGGGACCGAGGATGGCACCGAGCAGCAGCGTGGGCAGGAAGCCGAAGCGCACGGCGCACAGCCCCGCGGCGGCGACACCGACCACGGTCGCCACCAGGCCGAAGGTCGCGCGCACCGCGCCCACCGTCTCCTTGTCGATGCCGAGGTCGGAATAGAAGGGATTGGCCATCGGGCCGAGCACGAAGTCCGGCAGCCGGTACAGGCTGATCGCGAGCAGCATCAGCCACGCCCAGCTGCCGTGCTGGCGGAAGAAGGCGACGAACGGCCCGACCACCGCATCGAACATGCCGCGGCCGGACCAGGACAGCGGCGCAGAGCCGGTCACCGATGCGAACCGGCCCGAGGGCTCGCGCGCCATCAGCACCGCGACGACGCCCACCCCCATCAGCATGGCCATCGCGACATACGACAGCGACCAGCCCAGGTACGCGGCCATGATCAGGATCAGTGCGTCGGTGACCAGCAGCGCGCCGCGGTAGCCGATGGTGGCCGACGACGTCAGCAGGCCCTGCTGTTCGTTGCTGTCGGCGATCTCGATGCGCCACGCATCGATGACGATGTCCTGCGTTGCGGACGCAAACGCCACCACTAGCGCGAGCGCACCGAACACGACCAGCTGGTCGATCGCCACGCCGCCCAGCAGCAACTGGCCTTCGCGCGGACGGACCAGTGCCATGCCCACCAGTGCGGCGGCCACCACCAGCTGCGCGAGCAGCATCCAGCCGCGCCGGCGGCCCAGCAGCCGGCCGAGCACCGGCGCATCCACCTTGTCGATCAGGGGCGCCCACAGGAACTTCAGCGAATACGCCAGGCCGACCCAGGACAGGAAGCCGATCGTCGACAGCTCGATGCCGTTCTCGCGCATCCAGAAGCCGAGCGTGTTGCCCACCAGGTAGATCGGGATGCCCGACGAGAAGCCGAGCAGCAGCATCGCCAGGACCTTGGGGTCCCGCAGGTTGCGCAGGACGCCGCCTTCGGCCGGTTCGCGTTCGGTCATGGGGCGTAGTCCACCACGTAGGGGGCATGGTCGGAGAACCGCGGCTCCGGATGGATGCTGCAATCGAGCAGGCGTGGTTTCAGCGAGGGCGTCACGAACTGGTAGTCGATGCGCCAGCCGACGTTCTTCGCGCGCGCCGCGCCGCGCTGGCTCCACCAGGTGTAGTCCTCGCCGTCCGGGCGCAGCGTGCGATAGGTATCGACCCAGCCGGCGTCATCGGCGCACAGCCCGTTCAGCCAGTCGCGCTCGCGGGGCAGGCATCCGGAGTTCTTCTGGTTGCCCTTCCAATTGCGGATGTCCTTCGCGCTGCGGACGATGTTCCAGTCGCCGCACAGCACGTAGTCGCGGCCGCTGTGCAGCCATTCGTCCAGGATCGGGCGCAGCCAGTCCATCGCCTCGAACTTGAAGCCCTGCCGCAGCTCGCCCGACGACCCCGACGGGATGTAGAACGACACGACGCTGAGATTCCCGAAGCGCGCCTCCTGGTAACGGCCCTCCTCGTCGAACGAGGGGCGGCCGAGCGCGGTGCGCACTTCGTCGGGCTCCTGGCGGCTGTAGATCGCCACGCCGCTGTAGCCCTTCTTCGTCGTCGCGTCGCGGAACCAGGCGCCGTAGCCCTCCGGCATGAACGCGGGTTCGCGCAACTGGTGCTCCTGCGCCTTGGTCTCCTGCAGGCAGAGGACGTCGGCGTCCTGGCCGCCGAACCAGTCGAAGAACCCCTTGCTGGCGGCCGAACGCAGGCCGTTGGCATTGAACGAAACGATGCGCATGGCGGCGAGCCTAGCGCACCGGGCGGTGATGCCGAAGCCCGCGTGCGGCACAATCACGGCTGGCCTTCACGTGGCGCCCCGCTTGCACGACCACCGCACCCGCTTCCTCCGCCTGGCGATCGACGCGCAGGCCCTGCGCTTCGGCGAGTTCACGCTCAAGTCCGGGCGGACCAGCCCGTATTTCTTCAATGCGGGACGGTTCGATTCGGGCACGACGCTCGCGGCGTTGGCCAGTTGCTATGCCGACGCGATCGACGCGGCGGGGGTCGACTTCGACCTGCTGTTCGGCCCGGCCTACAAGGGGATCCCGCTCGCCACCGCGCTCGCCTGCGAGTACGCGCGGCGCGGGCGCGACCTTCCCGTGGCCTACAACCGCAAGGAGGCCAAGGCGCACGGCGAGGGGGGCACGCTGGTCGGCGCACCCCTGGCGGAGCGGCGCGTCCTGGTGGTCGACGACGTCATCACCGCCGGCACCGCGGTGCGCGAGGCCCTCTCGCTGATCCGCGCCGAGGGCGGCGTGCCCGTCGCGATCGCGGTCGCCCTCGACCGACAGGAAGCCGTGGACCCCGCGGTATCGCGGCGCTCGGCCGCACGGGCGGTGGCCGATGAACACGGGCTGGCGATCGTCCCGGTCGCGACGCTGTCCGACCTCCTTGCGTTCGCCGGGCAAACCCCGGAACTTGAAGCACGACGCACCGCGCTGGCCGCTTACCGCCAAGCCTGGGGCAGCACCGAAGGGGGAACCCGATGAACCACGCACGACTTGCCACCGTCCTCGCCGCCGCCGTGATGCTGGCCCAGTCCGGCGCCGTGACTGCCGCGCCGCAAGGCAAGAAGCTGTATTGCTGGGAAGAGGAAGGCCGCAAGATCTGCGGCGACGCCCTGCCGGCCGATGCGGCCGACAACGCGCGGACCGAATTCAGTGCGAAGACCGGCACCAAGGTCGGCGAGGTCGCGCGCGCGCTCACCGACGAGGAACGCGCCGCCCTGGAGACCGCGCAGGAGAAGGCCGCGCGCGAGGCCAAGGAAGACGCCGAGCGCCTGCGGCGCGAGCTGGCGATGGTCGAGTCGTATGCGACCGAGGACGAATTGCGGCGCGCGTTCCGCAACCGGACCACGCTGATGGACGACACGGTCCAGGCGTCGCGCCTGGCCATCGGCAACATGCGCCAGGGGTTGCTCACGCGCCTGCGCCGCGCGGCGGAACTGGAACTCGCCGGCAAGCCGGTCGACGCGGAACTGGCCGCGGCGATCGCCACGCAGCACGAGGCGCTGAGCCGGCAACGCGAGATCCTGGCCAGCCAGCTCGAGGAACGCGCCCTGCTCGACCTCGAACTCGAGTCCGCCGTGGTGCGCTACCGCGAACTGACCGGCGCTGCGTCAGAAGGGTAGCGACAACCCCGGCTGCAACGCGAGCAGCTGTTCGCGGAACGTCGCCTGGATGCGGGCCAGTGCATCCGCATCGTCCGCGTCGAACCGCATCACCAGCACCGGCGTCGTGTTGGACGCGCGCACCAGTCCCCAGCCATCCGGCCAGTCCACCCGCAGGCCGTCGATGGTCGACAGCCGCGCGCCCTCGAACCGGGCGGCATCGCGGAAGCGATCGACGAAGGCATGCGGGTCGCCGCCGGGGGCGTCCACCTTGATTTCAGGCGTGGAAACGCCGTCGGGCAGCGCGTCCAGCACCTCGGCCGGCGACAGCGGCTGCGCCGCCAGGATCTCCAGCAGGCGCGCCGCCGCGTAGATCGCATCGTCGAAGCCGTACCAGCGCTCCTTGAAGAAGAAGTGTCCGCTCATCTCGCCGGCGAGCTCGGCGCCGGTCTCGCGCATCTTCGCCTTGATCAGCGAATGGCCCGTCTTCCACATCAACGGGCTGCCGCCCGCGCGCAGGATCTGGCCCGGCAGGCGCCCCGTGCACTTCACGTCGTAGACGATCACCGCGCCCGGGTTGCGCTCGAGCACGTCGTCGGCGAACAGCATCAACAGGCGGTCGGCGAAGATGTTGTTGCCCCCGCGCGTCACCACGCCCAGCCGGTCCCCGTCGCCGTCGAAGGCCACCCCCAGGTCGGCACCCAGGCGGCGCACGGTATCGATCAGGTCGACCAGGTTCGCCGCCTCGCTCGGGTCGGGATGGTGGTTCGGGAAGGTGCCGTCCACTTCGCAGTACAGCGGCGTGACCTCCGCGCCGATCGCGGTGAGCACCCGCGGCGCGATCGCGCCAGCGACGCCATTGCCGGCATCGACCACGACGCGCAGCGGGCGGTGCAGTTGCACGTCCGACGCGATGCGGTTGACGTAGTCGTCGTCGACGCTGCGCTGCTGCAGCGTCCCGTGGATGTCCGCCTCGTGCAGCCGGCCCTCGGCGATCAGCGTGTACAGATCGACGATCGTGTCGCCGGACAGGGTCTCCCCGCCGAGCACGATCTTGAAGCCGTTGTAGTCGGGCGGGTTGTGGCTGCCGGTGACCGACACGCAGGACCCCGCCAGCAGGTGGTAGGCGGCGAAGTACACGACGGGCGTCGGCGCCATGCCGATGTCGGTGACGTTGCGGCCCGCCTTGCGCAGGCCCGCCACCAGGCCGTCCAGCATCTCCGGACCGGACAGGCGACCATCCCGGCCGACCACGATGTCGTCCAGTCCCTTGGCGTGCATCGCGGTGCCGATCGCCTGGCCGATCAGTTCCGCGACGTGCCGGTCGAGCGATTGCCCGACGATGCCGCGGATGTCGTACGCACGGAAGATGCCGCGGTCGACCTGGGTGCTTGCGGCTGCGACGGTGGGCGCCGCGCCGTCGGCCAGCGTCTCCGCGGCGGCATGCGTGCCCGCTTCGACAGGCGCGACCGCGGGCGGAGCCGGCTGCTGCAGCGCTTCGGCAAGGGTCAATGGCGCATCGTCTTCGGCGGCTGCATCACCGTCCGCCGACGGCACGGGGCGACGCGCGCGCGCCAGCGCGACCAGTGCCAGCAACACCAGCACGCCGGCTGCGATGAAGCACGCCATCGCACCCAGGCCGAGCGGACCGGTGGCGGCGTCCGGCGCGGCGGCCGCGATCCGCAGGTCGCTGTCGGGAATCCTCGCCGCCAGGGTTTCGGCGCGATTGGCCAGGTCGGCGTTGCCTTGCTCGGCAATGGTGTAACCGCCTTGCCGTAGCGCGAGATAGGCGTCGTTGCCGGGTGAGGCCGCCAGGATCGGCGCGCTCACGATCGACAACGGCAATCGCACATAGGCGACGCCGACCACGGCATCATCCGCGCGCGCAGGGGCCGACAGCGCGAGGACCGGGACGTTGCCATCGCGCACCACGGAGGCCACGACGCCGTCGGCGACCAGGGCGGCCTCGAGCGCGGCCACCCGTCCGTAGGTCCCCTCGCCAGCGGCGGCCGCGGCAAACGCGGCCTCCAGGTCGACGGGCACCACTTCCGTTGCTTCGGCTGCTTCCCACCCCTCGCCCAATGCGGCACCGGCCGCGGCCAGGTCGCCCGATGCCAGCGCCATCTGCACGGCGGGCGTGGCCAGTTGGGTCCTGAAACGCTCCCGCGCCTCCGCGAGCGCCGTGGCGGTCTGTTGGGCAGTGCTGTCGCGCGCCTGCTCGAGCACCTGGCCGCCGGCGGTGTCCTGCTGCTGCCGCCAGCCGCTCCACGCCAGCCAGGCGCCGAGCGCGAGCAGCAGGATCGCCAGCACGGGCAACGCCTGGTGCACCTGCGCGGCGGTCACGGGCATGCGTCGCCTGGTCGATTCGGTCATTGCGTGCTCCTCACTGCGGGTTCCCCTGCATCCGTTGCGGCTGGTTCATCGCACGCCCGTGTGGCCGAAACCACCTGCGCCGCGCGCGCTCTCTTCGAAAGTATCCACCACCTGCAGGCTCGCACGCACGATAGGCAGCACGACCAGCTGCGCGATGCGATCGCCGGGCGCGATCGTGAATGGCTCGCGCCCGCGGTTCCACGTGCTGATCAGCAGCGGCCCCTGGTAGTCGGCATCGATCAGGCCGGTGCCGTTGCCGAGCACGATGCCGTGGCGGTGGCCCAGGCCCGAGCGCGGCAGGATCACCGCGCACAGGTGCGGGTCGGCGAGGTGGATCGCCAGGCCGGACGGAATCAGCGCGGCATCGCCCGGCGCGAGTTCCAGCGGCGCATCGAGCGCCGCGCGCAGGTCGAGCCCGGCGCTGGCCTCCGTGGCGTACGCGGGCAACGGCCATGCATCGCCGAAGCGCGGATCCAGCAACCTGAGTTGCAATGCGTGGTGCGTTGTCATTCCCCATGTCCCCGTGCGTCGCGTGCGTCGATTTCCGCGAGCAGGTCCAGCAACGCGTCGGCGAGCACCGTCTTCGGTGCGGGCCCGAGCGTGCGCGAACCGTCCCGCCAATGCACTTCCAGCGTGTTGTCGCCCGCTTCGAAGCCGCTCCCCGGAACGCCGACACGATTGGCTGCAATCACGTCCGCGCCCTTGTCGCGCAGCTTCGCGCGGGCGTGGGTGGCCAGGTCCGTGGATGTCTCGGCAGCGAACCCGACCACCAGGCGCGGGCGCGACGGGTGGCGCGCGACGTCGCCCAGCACGTCGGCGGTGCGCGCGAACTCGAGCACCAGACGGTCGACGCCGGCTTCCTTCTTTAGCTTGCCGGCGGCCGGCGAGACGGGCGTCCAGTCCGCAACCGCGGCCGCGCCGATGTAGGCGTCGGCGGGCAACGCGGCGACCACGGCCGCGTGCATCTGCGCGGCGGAGCGTACGTCGACGCGGGCCACGCCATCGGGCGTGGGCAACGCGACCGGTCCCGCGACCAGCACCACCTCGGCACCGCGGCGCGCGGCCGCCGCGGCGATCGCGAACCCCATCCGGCCGCTGCTGCGATTGCCCAGGAACCGGACGGGGTCGATGTCTTCGTACGTCGGGCCGGCGCTGACCACGACGCGCCGCCCGGCCGGCAGGCCCGGCGTCGTCATGCCGCGGGCAGGCCCTGGAGCGCAATGACGATCGCGTCCGGCTCCAGCATCCGGCCTTCGCCGGTCTCGCCGCAGGCCTGCTCGCCTTCGCCCGGGCCGAGCACGGCGACCCCGCGGCCTTGCAGGGTGGCGACGTTCGCGCGGGTCGCGGGGTGCGCCCACATGACCCGGTTCATGGCCGGCGCGACGGCCACCGGCGCCTCGGTCGCCAGGCACAGGGTGCTGACCAGGTCGTCTGCCAGGCCATGGGCGAGTTTCGCCAGCATGTTCGCGGTGGCGGGGGCGATGACGATGCGGTTGGGCCAGCGGGCCAGCTCGATATGGCCCATCGCCGCCTCGGCGGCCTCGTCCCAGAGCGAACTGCGCACGGGCTGGCCCGACAGGGCCTGGAAGGTCGCCGCGCCGACGAAGCGCAGGGCATCGGCGGTCATCGCCACGCGCACTTCCGCGTCCTGCTGGCGCAGCCGGCGCACGAGCTCGGCGGCCTTGTAGGCGGCGATCCCGCCGCACACGCAGAGCAGGATCCTGTGGCCTCGCAGCGTGCCCACGTCCGGAAAAGTTCCTACCGTCGAACCGGCCGCCAGCTTACCCGAAGGCCGGTCGCGGCCCGCTGCCGCCGCCGGCGCGCGGCGCGTGGAATGTGGGGCCTGCTTCCTGCCGAGTCGACGATGCACATCCGCGAGTGGCCCGCCAGCGAACGCCCGCGGGAGAAGCTGCTGGCACAAGGCGCCGGCGCGCTGTCCGATGCCGAATTGCTCGCGATCTTCCTCGGCTCCGGCATGCGCGGGCGCGACGCGGTGGCGACCGCGCGCACCCTCCTCGCCACCCACGGGCCGTTGCGCGCGCTGCTCGAGCGGCCGGCCGCGTCCCTCGCCGCACTGCCCGGGCTGGGCCCGGCCCGGGCCTGCGCGCTGGCGGGCGCGCTGGAGCTGGGCCACCGGCAACTCGCCGCCGACCTGGCACGCGGCGAGGCGCTCACCGATCCGCAGGCCGCCGGGCGCTACTTCGCCCGGCGCCTGCGCGGGCATCCCTACGAGGTGTTCGCCGCCCTGTTCCTGGACACGCGGCATCGCGCGCTCGGGTTCGAGGAGCTGTTCCGCGGCACCGTCGACGGCGCCGAGGTGCATCCGCGCGAGGTCGCCCGGCGGGCGCTGGCGCACAACGCCGCGGCGCTAATCGTCGGCCACAACCATCCCAGCGGCAGCCCGGAGCCCAGCGCCGCCGATCGAGCGGTGACCGCGCGGCTCAAGCAGGCGCTGGCGCTGGTGGACGTGCGCCTGCTGGACCATTTCGTGATCGGCGACGGCGCACCGGTGTCGCTGGCCGCACGCGGCTGGGTCTGAGTGGGGGGAGGCGCCGCGTACAATGCGCGGTCCCACGTTTCCCCCGGCAGCCCGTGAAACCCCTCCTCCGCGCCCTCGTCTCGCAGGCCATCGACGCGCTGCGCGATGCCGGCACCCTGCCCGCCGGCGTCGACACGCCCGACTTCGTCGTCGAGCGGCCGCGCGAGCGCACCCACGGGGACTTCTCGACCAACGCCGCGATGCTGCTGGCGCGCCCGGCGCGCGGCAACCCGCGCGCGCTGGCCCAGGCGCTGGTCGCCGCGCTGCCGGCGAGCGCGGACGTGTCGAAAGTGGAGATCGCGGGGCCGGGCTTCATCAACTTCCACCTGGCGCCGGCTGCCTACGAGCGCGAGATCGCGCGCGTGCTGGAACAGGGCGAGGCCTACGGCCGCAACGATGGCGGCCGCGGCGTGCGCGTGGGCGTGGAGTACGTGTCGGCCAACCCGACCGGGCCACTGCATGTCGGCCATGGCCGTGCGGGCGCCATCGGCGACTCGATCGCGCGCGTGCTCGACGCGAACGGCTGGGACGTGGCGCGCGAGTACTACTACAACGACGCTGGCGCGCAGATCGACAACCTGGCGCGGTCGGTGCAGGCGCGGGCACAGGGCAAGGGTCCGGACGACGCGGGCTGGCCGGAGGACGGCTACCGCGGCGACTACATCGCCGACGTCGCGGCGGCCTACCTGCGCGGCGACACGGTGGAATTCGAAGGCCATTCGGTGACCGGCGCCGGCGATCCGGGCGACATCGACGCCATCCGCGCCTTCGCGGTCGCCGCGCTGCGCCGCGAGCAGAACGCCGACCTCGCCGCGTTCGGCGTGCGCTTCGACGTGTATTTCCTGGAGTCCGCGCTGTACGCCGACGACAGCGTCGAGGCGACCGTCGCCGAACTCGTCGCCCACGGCCACACCTACGAGGAAGGCGGCGCGCTGTGGTTGCGCAGCACCGACTTCGGGGACGACAAGGACCGGGTGATGCGCAAGTCGGACGGCAGCTACACCTACTTCGTGCCCGACGTCGCCTACCACCGCAGCAAATGGCAGCGCGGCTATCGGCGCGCCATCACCGAGCTGGGCGCGGACCACCACGGGTCGCTGGCCCGGGTGCGGGCCGGGTTGCAGGCGCTCGATGCCGGCATCCCCGAGGGTTACCCGGAATACGTGCTGCACCAGATGGTGACGGTGATGCGCGGCGGCGAGGAAGTGAAGCTCTCCAAGCGCGCCGGCAGCTACCTGACCCTGCGCGATCTCATCGAAGAAGCGGGGCGCGACGCGACGCGCTGGTTCCTGGTCGCGCGCAAGCCCGACTCGCAGCTGACATTCGACATCGACCTGGCACGCAGCCAGAGCAACGACAACCCGGTGTTCTACGTGCAGTACGCGCACGCCCGCGTGTGCAGCCTGCTGCGCCAGGCGCGCGAGAAAGGCTTCACGCCCGACTTCGGCAATGGCGCCGCCAACCTGCACCGGCTCGACGACGCGCCCAGCCAGGCGCTGATGGTCGAGGTCGCCCGCTATCCCGAAGTCGTCGAGACCGCGGCGCAGGCGCTGGAGCCGCATCTCGTCGCGCAGTATTTGCGCGAGCTGGCCTATGCTTTCCACACCTGCTACCACGCCCAGCCGATCCTGGTGGACGACGCCGACCTGCGCGATGCGCGGCTGGCGTTGAGCGTGGCCACGCGGCAGGTCCTCGCGAACGGATTGGGGCTGCTCGGCGTGGGCGCTCCGGAGGCGATGTAGATGTCGGGACGGCGAAACAGGTCACAGGCGCGACGCACGGGCGGCTCCGGCATGCCGGGATGGGCCTGGCTGGTCGCGGGCCTGCTGCTCGGCGCGGGCGCGCTCTGGGTGGGGTCGTCGATGCTCGATGGCGACAGCGAGTTCCTGAAGCCGCGGCCCAACCCGGATGCCCGGCCGCCGGCCGCGACCGGGGAGGAACCGATCGTCGCCGAGGACGCCGGGACCCGGTTCGATTTCTACACGTTGTTGCCGGGCGACGGCGTGGCCATGTCCGACGAGGAACTGGCCGCGAGCGCACGCGCGGAAGCCGAAGCCGCGACTGCCGCCGATGACGAACCGGTCGTCGAGGACACGCCGCACCCGGATGCCGCGGACCTCGCCGACCCGGCGACACCGGACCGTGCCGATGAGGACGGTGCCCCGACGACCGACGACGACGCGCGCTACGTCCTGCAGGCCGGCGCGTTCGGCGACGCCGCCGACGCGGAGACGGTCAAGGCACGGATCGCGCTGCTGGGCCTGGGCGCGCGCGTCGAGTCGGCCACGCTCGCCGACGGGCGCACGGTCCACCGCGTCCGCATGGGGCCGTACGACAGCGCCGCCGCCCTGGCCGAAGCCAAGCGCAAGCTGGCCGAGGGCGGGCTGCCCAGCTTGGCGATCCGCGCGCGCTAGCGGGGGATGCGGTTGGCGCGGGCCGCGGGCTTCGCGCACAATCGACCCCTGTCGCCGCCGCCGGATCGCCCGATGCCGTTCCATGTCAGCGCAGATCCCGGCAACCGCCTCGTCCGCGTCACCTACGACGGCCCGACCACCATCGACCACCGGCTGCGCGCGCTCGCGCACGGCGAAGCACTGCTCCGCGCCACCGGTTACCGGCGCGTCCTCGTCGACCTGCGCGAGGCGATGAGCACCGAGGAACCGCTCGACCGCAGCAACGCCTTTGCCACGCGCATGGCGCAGTCCGAGGAAGTGCGGCTGTGCCGCCTGGCCTACCTGGTGCCGCCGCACCAGCACAACAACCGACTGATCGAGACCATGGCCGTCGCCCGGCACCTGGACGTCGAGCGGTTCGAACAGGTCGAGCAGGCGCTCGCGTGGTTGTGCATCGAGGACGCGATCGTCGCCGACGCCGATGCCGATTTGGACGCGGTGCTCGATTGATGCACGGCGTGGCCGGACGATGACGCGCACCGCCTTCGTCACCGGCGCGAGTTCCGGGTTCGGTGCGGCGGTGACGCGGCGCTTCCTCGATGCCGGATGGCGCGTCGTCGCGACGGGCCGGCGCCGCGAACGGCTGGCGGCGCTGGCCGGCGACGCCACGCGCGACCGCCTGCACGTCGCGGCGTTCGACATCCGCGATGCCGAAGCGATGGCCGCGGCGCTCGACGCGCTGCCGGCCGGCTTCCGCGACATCGACCTGCTGCTCAACAACGCCGGCCTCGCGCAGGGCACCGCGCCTGCGCAGCGTGCGAGCCTGGCCGACTGGCAGGTGATGATCGACACCAACGTGAGCGCGCTGGTCGCGCTGACCCATGCGCTGCTGCCGCGGCTGATCGAGCGGCGCGGGACGATCGTCAACGTCAGTTCCACCGCGGCCAGCTGGCCCTATCCCGGCGGCAACGTGTACGGCGGCACCAAGGCCTTCGTCAGCCAGTTCTCGCTGGGCCTGCGCGCGGACCTGCACGGCACCGGCGTGCGCGTGACGTCGCTGGAACCGGGCATGGCCGAGACCGAGTTCACCCTGGTGCGCACGCACGGCGACCAGGCCGCCTCGGACGCGCTCTATTCCGGCTCGAAGCCGATGACCGCAGACGACATCGCCGACGCAATCCTCTGGATCGCCGACCTGCCCCCGCACGTCAACGTCAACCGCCTCGAGCTGATGCCGACCAGCCAGTCGTTTGCCGGGTTCAACGTCGCGCGCGATTGACCCGGGTTCACCCGAGCGGCTCGTCGGAGAGGTAGGTGTAGGCGTTGAGTCCGGCTTCGAGGTCGGCAGAGAGGCGCTTCGATTCCTCGTCGGACAGGTCGGCCGCTTCCACGCGGGCGCGATACGCAGCGCGCAGGTCGTCGAGCTTGTAGCCCACGTAATCGAGCATCACGTCGGTCGTGTCGCCCCGTCGCTGCTGCGCGATCGCGAACCCTTCGCCATCGGTGCGCACTTCAACCGCATCCGTGTCGCCGAACAGGTTGTGGATGTCGCCGAGGATTTCCTGGTAGGCGCCGATCAGGAAAAAGCCCAGCCGGTAGCCCTCCCCGGGACGCAACGGATGCAGCGGCATCGACGTGTCCAGGCCCTCGTTGCCCACGTACGTGTCGATGCGCCCGTCCGAATCGCAGGTGAGGTCGGCGATGACGCCGCGGCGCGACGGCGCCTCGTCGAGGCGCTCGATCGGCACCACCGGGAACACCTGGTCGATCGCCCACACGTCCGGCATCGACTCGAACACGCTGAAGTTGACGAAATACTTGTCGACCAGCCGCTGCGACAGTTCGTCGAGCACCGCCTGGTGGCGCTTCTCGCTGGCGCTCAAGCGCGCGCGCACGGCGTTCGCGATCGCGTAGAACAGGTCGTCCAGGCGTGCGCGGTGCACCAGGTCGATCTGGCCCAGTGCGTAGGCGGCCAGCCCCTCGTTGTGGAAATGCACGGCCTCGTGGAACAGCTCGACCGCGGGGCGGTCGTCCAGCTCGCCGTGGATCTCGCGCAGGTGGCGGATCACCGCCGGCTCGTCGTCGTGCGCGTCGGGCACGCGGCCTTCGGGCGCGCGCTCCACCTCGGACACGTTGGCCACCAGCACCGCGTGGTGCGCGGTCATCGCGCGCCCGCACTCGGTGACGATCCGCGGTGCCGGCAGGTCGTGTTCCAGGCAGGCTTCGGCCAGCGGCTGCACGATGTTGAGCGCGTACTGCTTCACGCCGTAGTTGATCGAGTTGTAGCTACGCGAGCGCGTGCCCTCGTAGTCGATGCCGAGCCCGCCGCCGACGTCCATGTAACGCACCTTCGCGCCCAGCTGCGACAGCTCCACGAAGTAGCGCACCGCCTCGCGCATGCCGTTGGCGATGTCGCGCACGTTGGAGATCTGCGAGCCCATGTGGAAGTGGAGCAGCTCCAGGCAGTCGCCCATGCCCGAGTCGCGCAGGCGCTTCCACAGGTCCAGCAGCTGGCGCGGGCTGAGCCCGAACTTGGCCTTGTCGCCGCCGCTGTTCTGCCACTTGCCCGCGCCGATCGACGCCAGCCGCATGCGCACGCCCAGGCCCGGCCGGATGCCCAGCGCTTTCGCCTCTTCCATCACCAACGACAGCTCGGACGGCTTCTCGACCACGATGAAGGTCTGCAGCCCGAGCTTGCGGCCGATCAGCGCCAGCCGGATGTACTCGCGGTCCTTGTAGCCGTTGCAGACGATCACGCCGCCGGGCCGGCTGAGCGCGAGCACGGCCATCAGCTCGGGCTTGCTGCCGGCCTCCAGGCCGAAGCCTTCTCCATCATTCGACGCCAGGGTGCCGGCGACCGCCGCGTGCTGGTTGACCTTGATCGGGTACACCGCGGTGTAGCCGCCCGGGTACTCCCACTCCGCCATCGCCTCGGCGAACGCACCCTGCAGCCGGTGCAGCCGGTCGCCGAGGATCTCGGGGAAGCGCAGCAGCAACGGCAGCTTGGCCCCGCCGGCGCGCGCGGCGTCCACCGCGTCCGGCAACGGGATCGCGGGACCGCCCGCGCCGCGGGGACGCACCACCATGCGACCCGCGCCGTCCACGTCGAAGTAGCCCTCCGACCAGTGCGGGATCGAGTAGGCCTTGCGGGCCTGGTCGGGCGACCAGTCGGTCATCGTGGGTCCGGAGGCGGATTCGGGGGCGCGCAGTGTACTAGCCCATGCATGACGCAGCCGGCACGCGGGGCTCCGCTACACTGCGCGCCCCCACGGCCACTCCGGGCGCGATGCGTCCGTCTGAATGTGGCCACTTGCGTTGGACGAACTGGAATGACCGCGAATACGACTTGGAAATACGAGAACTTCGAGCCCACCGGCTCGGCCATCGGCTATCGCGTCACCCGCAAGCTGGACGAGGTGCAGTCGCCGTTCCAGAAGATCGAGATCTTCGAGACCACCGACTGGGGCAACCTGATGCTGATCGATGGCGCGGTGATGCTGACCACGCGCGACAACTTCCTGTACCACGAGATGATGTCGCACCCCGCGCTGTTCACCCACCCCGAGCCGAAGGACGTGGTGATCATCGGCGGCGGCGACTGCGGCACCCTGCGCGAAGTGCTGCGGCACCGTGGCGTGCGCAAGGCCGTGCAGTGCGACATCGACGAGCAGGTCACCCGGATGGCGGAGAAGTGGTTCCCGGAACTGTGCGAATCCAACGGCGACCCGCGCGCGGAACTGCTGTTCGACGACGGGATCGCCTACATGGCCAACCGCGAGGCGGGCAGCGTCGACATCGTGATCGTCGATTCGACGGATCCGGTCGGTCCGGCCGAAGGCCTGTTCAATCGTGCGTTCTATGCCTCGTGCTTCCGCGCATTGCGCGACGACGGCATCCTCGTGCAACAGTCGGAGTCCCCGCTGGCGCTGCTCGACCTGGTGCGCGAGATGCGCGGCGAAATGCGCAAGGCGGGCTTCGCCGCCTTCGCGACCCTGCCCTTCCCGCAGCCGTGCTATCCGACGGGCTGGTGGTCGTGCACGCTCGCCCGGAAGCATGCGGGCGACGCGGCGGACGATTTCGGCTTCCGCGAGGCGGATGCGGGGAGCGCGACGCTGGGCACGCGCTATTACAGCGCGGGCACCCACCGCGGGGCCCTGGCGTTGCCACCGTTCGTCGCAGCCGCGCTCCAGGCCTGATCTTCGCGGCAGATCCGGCTTGCGCTGACCCTTCGCCTGACCAACAATCGATGGCGTCCAGGGGGGACGGTCGGCCGGGGTTCGCTTGCGCCGCCAGTTGCTGTGTTCGTGCGCGATTTTGCTTGCTCTCGGCTGGCAAGGCCTCGCCGTGGGCGCGCCCGCGGCCTTCGACGCACTGCTCGAGCAGCTCGAGGAACGCGAACTCCACACCCTGACGCCCGCCGATGCGCTGGCGCGGCTGGACGACCTGGAAGTCCTGGTGCCTGCCGGGGACGGCGGCCGCGACAGGCGCTATCGCGCGCTGCGCTGCGACTGGGGCTACGACGGCGATCCGGAAGGACAACGTGCATTCGCGCTGGATGGCCTGGCGCGTGCCCGGGAAGCCGGCGACCTCGCCGCGCAGGCGCGATTCCATTACTGCAAGGCCGTGGCGATCGAGACCCTGGGCGAATCGAGCCAGGAGGTGATGGCCGCCTGGAACGCCGGGATCGAGGCCGCCCGGCGATCGGGCAACCGCCGCCTGCTTGCCGACGGGCTCGGCGCACGCGGCGCCACGCATTCGCTGCTGGACGACCAGGCGCGGGCGATCCCCGACCTGCTCGCGGCGATGCGCCTGTACCGCCAGTCGGGGTTCCGGCTGGACGCCGAGTGGCTGCTGCTCGACATCGGCATCAGCTACCGGCGGATGGGCGAGTTCGGCAAGGCGCGCGAGTACCTGGAGCAGAGCGAAGCATTCGCCGCCGACCAGGGCGACTGGAGCATGCTGGTCGGGAGCCTGATGCAGCAGGCCTACCTCGCCGAGGACGACGGGCGACTGCCCGAGGCGATCGCCGACTACAACCGCGCGCTCGCGCTGGCCGAGGCCAACGACAGTCCCTATGACGTCGCCAGCCTGCGGCTCGCGATGGCCTGGCCGGCGATCATGGAAGGCGAACATCGCCGCGCGTTGCAACTCCTCGACCAGGCCGACGCGGGATTCGCCGCGCTCGAGGACCGCACCAACGAGGACATGGTCGAGTTGCGCCGCGGGCAGGCGCGCGCTGGCCTGGGCCAGCATGCCGCCGCGCTGTCGCACTACGGGCGTGCCGCGACGGCGATGACGCGCACCGGCAACAAGCGCTACCTGGCGATGCTCTACCTGGCGCGGGCCCGCAGCGCCCACGCACTGGGGCAGGACGCAGCGGCCTACGCCGACCTGGAACGCTACGTCGCCACCCACGGACGCATGGCCGCCGCCGAGCGCAGCCAGCAGGCGCGGTTGCTGCGCGAGCAGTTCGACAACGACCGGCGCGACCTGGAGAACAGCCGGCTGGCCAACGAAACGGCATTGCGCGAGCGGCAAGTCGAAGCGTTGCTGGCGGCCCGGCGCTGGCAATGGACCGCCATGGCGCTGGGCGGCGTGCTGGTGCTGTTGCTGGTCGGCCTGGTGGTGCGGCAGCTGGCGCGCATGCGGCGGCTGCGGGAACTGGCCGCCACCGACCCGCTCACGGGCGTGGCCAATCGGCGCAGCATCGAGCGACTCGGCGAGGAAGCCATCGCGGCGGCCCGCCTGGCGCATGACGGCCTGTGCGTGCTGATCCTCGACATCGACCACTTCAAGCAGGTCAACGACCGTTACGGCCACCTCACCGGCGACCAGGCACTGGCCCGCGTCGCCAACACGTGCAGCGCCGCGCTGCGCCAGTTCGACCAGCTCGGGCGCACCGGCGGCGAGGAATTCCTGGTGTTGCTGCCGCGCACGCGGATGGACCAGGCGCGGCAGGTCGCCGAGCGCATCCGCGCCGCGGTCGAGGCACTGGCGTTCACCGACATCGATCCCGCGCTGCGCCTGAGCGTCAGCATCGGGGTCGCGGAACTGCGCGACGGGGACAAGGACCTGCGCGACTTGTGCGGGCGCGCCGACGCGGCGCTCTACGCGGCCAAGGACGCGGGCCGCAACCGGTTGGTCGCGGCCGCCTAGATTGGCTCAGTAGACGGCGACCGGCGTGCCGTGCGCGTAGGCGTACGCAACAGCGACCAGCAACACGAAGGCCAGCATGCCGCGGATCAGGCTTTCGACCCGGCCGCCATTCGTCTTGATGTCCATGGCGTTGCTCCCTGGATGACGGGGCCATGAGACGCCCAATCGGCCGGCGCGTCCGCGACTGGCGTCACAGGAAACAGCTGGGTCGCGAGACCGGTGTCACAGCTCCGGCATCCGGTGCCCGACGACGCCAGCGGCCGTTCATCCAGGCCCTACAGGGCGTCGCCGTCCAGTTCACCGGTGCGGATCCGGACGACCCGCTCCAGGTCCCACACGAAGATCTTCCCGTCGCCGATCTTGCCGGTGCCGGCGGCCTTCATGATCGCCTCGACCACCCCGTCCACCTGGTCGTCGGCCACCGCGACTTCCAGCTTGATCTTGGGCAGGAAATCGACCACGTACTCGGCGCCGCGGTACAGCTCGGTGTGGCCCTTCTGGCGACCGAACCCCTTGACCTCGGTCGCGGTGATGCCGGCCACGCCCGCGTCGGCCAGCGCCTCGCGCACGTCGTCGAGCTTGAAGGGCTTGATGATCGCCATGACCATCTTCATCGCGGGTCTCCGCTGGTTTCCGGGGCTCGCGGCAGGA
>DASTUL010000078.1:0-3665 GCA_035759645.1 Lysobacteraceae bacterium
TTCCTTCGAGTGCGCGATCCACGCACTGGCGCCGGTGTGCGCCCATTGCAGCTGCAGGATCATCGGCCACGGCGCCGAGCACGACGGCACCTTCTTCTGCTGCGCGCACTGTGCGAAGGCATCCGGCGTGGTCGGGATCGACGACCGGATCTGACGGACGCCATGGCGGACGTGCCACGCAGCCAGGAGGTGGAGCGCGCCCTGCAGCGTGCGGGCGGCACCGACGAACCACCGGCGCCGCCGGTCGAGGCGCGGCACAAGCTCTGGCTGGCCGGCTACGTCCTGCTGATCCTGGCGCTCGGGGTCACCTACTACCTGCTGCGGTTGCACTGGTTCGACTTCGGCGACCGGTTCACGCCGCTGGTGCGCCGCGGCGTCCTCGGTGCGATGGCGGCTGCGCTGGTTCTCGCATTGGCGCGCGCGGTCGATGCCTACGTCATCGAGCGTTCCTGCAGCCAGGTCAGCCAGTACAACTTCAAGCGCATCCTGCGGCTGGCCGTCGGCGTGGTGCTGGCCACGATCGTGGTGTCGGTGCTGTTCGCCAACTGGTACGCGGCCGCGGCGTCGCTGGGCCTGATCTCGCTGGTGCTCGGTTTCGCGCTGCAGACCCCGATCACCAGCCTGATCGGCTGGGCCTACATCCTCGCGCGCGAGCCCTACCGGATCGGCGACCGGATCCGGATCGGCGAGCACACCGGCGACGTGATCGCGCTGAGCTACCTCGACACCACGCTGTGGGAAGTCGGTGGCGACTACGTGTCCACCGACCATCCGAGCGGACGCCTGGTGAAGTTTCCCAATGCCAACGTGCTGTCGAACCCGGTGCTCAACTATTCCTGGTCGCTGTTCCCGTACGTGTGGAATGAGATCACGTTCCACGTGGGATACGACTGCGACCTGGCGTTCGTCGAGCGCACCATGCGCGAGACGGTCGAGGAGGACACCGGCGCGGAGATGGTCGAGCGCGTGCGCCACTTCCGCGAGCTGCTGGCACGCACGCCGGTCGACCACGTGCAGGTCCAGGAGCGTCCCTCGGTGCTGTTCCGGGTGAACCCCAACACCTGGATCGAGGCGACGGTGCGCTACCTCGTCGATCCAAAGGATGCAGGGCCCACGAAGACACGGCTGATGGCAATGCTGCTGGAACGCCTCAACGCGGCGCCCGAGCTCACGCGGTTCCCGAAGGGCGACGCCCGTTGATCGCGCCGGTCAGCCGCAGCTGACGTCGACGACCACGTTGCCCGCGTCGACGCTTAGGTTCAGGCGGCTGTTGTGGAACTCCATGGTCACCATCTGCCCCGGCGACAGCGTGCGCGCGACGTCCGCCCCCGCCGCGATCCGGGCCTGTTCGACCACCTCGGCGGTCGCTTCCTTGCCGATGGCGCTGCGCGCGGCATCCGGGTTGCAGCGCACCAGGTCGTCGTTGCTGCCCGGCATCCTGCGCATCGGGGGGTCTTCGGTCACGGTCGGCTCCTCGGGCAGTTGCAGCGGAATGCTTCCGGCCGCGGCGGTGTCTGCCGGTTCGGCGCCGGCCATGTCTTCACCGGACTCGGTGCAGGCGGCCGTGGCGAACGCCACCGCGCATGCGAGTGCAAACAGCCGTGGCGCTGTCCCGGTCAGCCGCACGTGATGCTCGTGATCGCGTTGCGCTCGTTGACGTGGATGTTCACCCGCACCGGACTGTAATCCATGGTGACGGCCTGGCCGGGATGGATCACGCGTACTGCGTGGCTCTGCGTGGCGGCGCGGACTTCCTCGACGACTTCGGCCGTGGCGGCCCGGCCGAGCGCCCATTCGGCGCGTTCGGCGTCGCATTGCGGGCCGTCGATCGGATAAGGCGCGGCCAGCACCGGCGGCTGGGTGGCGCAGCCGCCGAGGGCGAGCGTGGCGGCGACCGCCATGGCGGGACCGAATGCATGGAAGCGGGGCATGGCATCGCTCCGTATTCAGGATGGCCGGACAGCATCGGCCCACCCCCGTGTGTTGGGCGTCAACGGATGCGGTAGGCCGCGAGCGTTTCGGGATCGGGGAGGCCGATGCCCTGGCGGGTGCCTGCGACCAGGAGGGTCACGTGCGGTGGCGGCACCGGTAGCGTGCGGCCCAGCAGGAACCCCAGGCCGGCATGGAACGCGGCCATCGCGGGCAGGTCGATGTGCTCGATCAGGGCGTGCCGCGCGGGGTCTCCGCGCCGTTTGGCGGGTGCGCGCAAGAGCGTGCGTTCCCCGGTCGCGGTCCAGGTCCAGTCGCGGGCTTCGAACGCCTTGCGGACGGCATCCGACGGGAGGCGGCCCGCATCGGCCGCGGCCCGTAGCTCCCGTCCGAGCCGCCTGCCCACCAGGGTGATGTGCAGTTCCCGCTTCGGATGGAGGGTGATGCCGTCGACCGTCACCGTCGTGTCGGGCGGCGGCCACGCATCGGGCGCGATCGGCAGCACCAGCGTGTCCTGCTTCGTCCACCCGGGCCAGCGCGCGCGCGTCATCGCTACAGCACCCGGCAGAACACCGCCTTGAGATAGCGCGATTCCTGCACGTGCGCGAGGAACGGATGGTCCGCGCCCGCGCCGGAAACCTTGAGCACCTGCACCGTCCGCCCGCCGAAGTAGGCCGCGCGCCGCAGCATGTCCAGGAACTGCTCCTCCGACACCAATCCCGTGCACGAGAACGTCGCCAGCAGTCCACCGGGCGCGGCCACGCCCAGCGCCAGCTTGTTCATGTCCAGGTACTTCTTCAGCGCCGGGATCACCTGTTCGCGGTCGCGCGTCATCTTGGCCGGGTCCAGGATCACCACGTCGTACTGGTCGCCGCGGTTCGCCGCGTCACGCAGCCACGGGAAGATGTCGGCCTGCACGAAACGCGGGCGCACGTCGTTGAGCTTCGCGTTGCCCTTGGCGATGTCGATCACCGCCTCGTCGATGTCGACGCCGACGACTTCCGAGGCACCGCGCACCGCGGCGTACACCGCGAAGCCGCCGGTGTTGCAGCACAGGTCGAGCACGCGCTTGCCCTCGACCTGCTGCGAGAGCCACTGCCTGTTCTCGCGCTGGTCGGCGAAGAAACCGGTCTTGTGCGCGCCGGCCGGGTCGGCACGGAACTTCACGCCGTACTCCGTGATGATCGCCGGGGCTGCGGGTTCGGTGCCGCGGAAGTCGAACGACTCCTGCTTCTGCACGTGCTCGTCGGCGAACGCATGGAAGCGGCAGCCGGGGAACTGCTCGCGCAGCGCCTCGTAGATCCATTCGCGATGCCGGAACATGCCGGCGCTGAAATACTCGACGACCAGCAGGTCCGCGTAGCGGTCGACCACGAGGCCCGACAGGCCATCGCCCTCGGAGTGGACCACGCGCCACGCATCGGACACCTCGTCCAGCCGCAACACCTCGCGCCGCAATGCGACGGCGTCGGCGATCTTGCGCGAGAACCAGCCCGCGTCGATGGGCACCGCCGGATCGGTTTCCAGGATCCGGATCGCGATGCGGGAATGGCCGTTGTAGAAACCGCGGCCGATGAAGTCGCCGTCCACGCCGACCACGTCCACGACCTCGCCCGGCTTCGGGCGCTGCGCCGGCTTGTCCACCAGGCGCTGGAAGATCCACGGGTGGCTGGATTTCCAGGCGTTCTTGAGGCGGATCGTGGCGGGCGCGTTCATCCGCCCATTGTAGGAGCGGC
>DASTUL010000079.1:0-8192 GCA_035759645.1 Lysobacteraceae bacterium
GTACTGCGGCGGCAGCGACACGAAGCCGAACTCCGCGCTGGTGAACAGGCTGAGGTCCCAGGCCAGGCGGCGCAGGTCGAGCATCGCGCTGCCGAGCGCTTCCAGGGCGGCGAGCTCGAACTTGCCGCGCGAGAGCTGGGCGTAGGTGGCAGCGACCTGCAGGCGGCCGAAGCCGAGCGCCCGGGTCGCGTGGTCGCGGTCCAGCGGCAGGTTGACGCCGTAACCCGCCGCTGTGCCCAGCGGATTGGCGTCGAGCCAGTCGCGGGTGTCCCGCGCGCGCACCGCATCGTCGATGAAGGCCTCGGCCCAGCCGGCCCACCACATGCCCGCCGACGACACGACGGCGCGCTGCAGGTGGGTGTAGCCCGGCATCGGCAGGTCGGCCTCTGCTTCGGCACGGTCGAGCGCGATGCCGGCCGCTTCGCGCGCGACCGACTGCAGCCTGGCCAGCCGGTCCTTCAGCCACAGGCGCGTGGCGACCAGCACCTGGTCGTTGCGGCTGCGGCCGGCGTGGATGCGCTTGCCGGCATCGCCCAGGCGTTCGACCAGGCGCGCCTCGATCGCCGAATGGCCATCCTCGTACCGCTCGTCGAGCACGAAGGTGCCGCTGGCGAAATCCTCGGCGAGTGCGCCGAGCTCCCGGCGGATCCCATCAAGTTCCGCGTTCGACAGCAACCCGATGCGCTGCAGGCCCTCCGCGTGCACCAGGCTGGCCTGCAGGTCGAACAGGAAGAACTCGCGGTCGAGCACTACGTCGTCGCCGGCCAGGAAGGCCTGGATGGCCGCGTCGACCGCGACGCCGGGTTTTTGCCACAACAGATCAGACATATCGACTCCTCATGTAGGAGCGGCGCAAGCCGCGACCACGAATCGCGGCTTACGTCGCTCCTACAGGTGCAAGGGTATCCCGGTGAATTCGTCGAAGCCGAAGGCGAGGTTGAGGTTCTGCAGCGCCTGTGTCGCCGCGCCCTTGAGCAGGTTGTCCTCGGTGGCGACCACGACCAGGCGGCGCCCGTCGGCGGACAGGGTGAACCCGCCGACCTCCACGTGGTGTTGCCCGGCGATGCGAGTGACCCAGGGCGCCTGGTCGACCACGCGGACCAGCGGCTCGTCGCCATACCGGTCCGTGTAACGCGCGCGCACGTCCGATGCGTTGAACGCGCTGGCCAGGTGCAGGTTCGCGGTCACCGTGATGCCGCGGAAATGCGGCGCCACGTGCGGCATGAACTCGATCGGGTGGCCCAACCGGTGCGATACCTCGCGTTCGTGCACGTGGCCGGTCAGCGCATACGGCATGAGGTTGTCACGCAGCAGCGCTGGATCGTTCTTTTCCGACGGCGTAGTCCCCGCGCCGGAGTACCCGGACACGCCGAAGCACTGCACTGGCCCTACCAGCACGTCGTCCATCGGCGCGATTGCCAGTTGCATCGCCGTCGCATAACACCCCGGGTTGCTGATGCGCCGCTGTCCGCGGTATTCGCCGCGCGTCAGCTCCGGCAGGCCGTAATACCAGCCCGCGTCGAAACGGTAATCGGCCGACAGATCGATGATCACAGGGTCGGCACCCGCTGCGTCGAACGCCGCCACACAGGCGCCGGCCTTCCCGTTCGGCAACGCGAGCACGACGCCGTCCGCCTCGAACCCAGGCAGCGCGTCGTGGTCCGCGGCGGTGTAGCGCAGCTCGCCCTGCCAGGCATCGACGTGGTCGGCGACGCGCTGGCCTTCGAGTTCGCGCGAGGACACGAACGCCAGGTCGAAGCCGGGATGGCCGGCCACGAGCCGGATGAGTTCGACGCCGACGTGGCCGCGCGCGCCGGCGATGCCCAGGCGGATCTTGCGCTCAGTCATGCCGGCGGTCCTCCAGGTCCCGCTGCAAGGCCGCCTTCACCGTGGGCCACTCGCTGTCGATGATCGAGTAGTTGGCGGTATCGCGCAGGCTGCCGTCGCGGTGCCGCAGGTGTTGGCGGGTGATCCCTTCCAGGGACGCCCCGAGGCGCGCGATGGCGGCCCGCGAGGCAACGTTCCGGGCGCTGGTCTGCAGGCCGACGGACACGCACCCGAGCGTTTCGAACGCGTGCGCGAGCAACAGCAGCTTGGCTTCGCTGTTGAGCCCCGTGCGTTGCACCGATTTCGCGTACCAGGTGTAGCCGATCTGCAGTCGAGGCGTGGCGGGCAGCAGGTCGTAGTACCGCGTCGACCCGACGACCCGCCCGCTCGCATCGCGTACCGCGAAAGCCATGGCGTTGCCCGATGCCTGCATCGCCAGCGCGGCGTCGATCCAGGCATCGACTTCGTCTGGCGCGGGCACGTTCGTGACCGTGAGCTCCCAGAGCCGCCCGTCCTGCGTCGCTTGGCGCAAACCTTCAGCGTGGGCCGGCGCCAGCGGCTCGAGCCGGACGTAATCGCCGCCCAGCACCGGAGGCGTGGTCCAACTGGCGTCCCTGCTCATGCCGTCTGCTCCCGTGGCTGCGATGCGCCCAGCGTGGCGGGGCGCGTGCGGCAATGTTCGACGCAGCGTTCAACCGCGCCCAGGTCGTCGATCCCGTACCAGAAGACCTTCCAGTCGGGCTGCTTCAGGCAACCATCGCATTCGGCGAAGTAGAACGGGTTCACGGGATTGCCCCGCCGGGAACGCCAGAACACCGCCGGGTTCTGCTCGCGCATCGCCTGCCACACCGCGCGGCCGAGGCCTTCGCCCTGCGCCTCGTCGAGCACCGCGAACTTGTCCAGGTACGTCCCCGCATCCTCGCGGGTCAGCACCACCGCCGCGCGGTAATGCTCGCTGACGTAGGCGCGATGCAACTTGGTGCGTTCGAAATAATCCGCGGCCAGCGGCCGCCCAAACGCCGATTCGATCAACGCCCGCAGGCGGGGCAGGTCCAGCGCCGACCAGTCGTCCGCCACCAGCACGCGCTCGCCGCGTCGCACCAGGGTGCCCGAGCCCTTGTGCGTGAACAGCTCGCGCGCCAGTTCCGACGGGCGGGTGATCGACACGGACGACGCCGGCGGCAACGCATCCAGCAGCGCCTTCACCTGCTCGAGCTTGAGCCGCATGCCGCCGCCGAGCCACGGCTGCGCCATCAGGTGCGCGTATTCGCTCGACAGGTTGATCGAGTCGATCACCCTGCCCTCGCCGTCGAGCAACCCGCCGGTGCCGGTGAGGAACACGATCTTGTACGGCTGCAGCGCCTGCACCAGCGCATTCGCGGCGATGTCGGCGTTGATGTTGAGGATCTGCCCGCCCGCGGTCTCGCCGAGGCTGGCGATGACCGGGATCGAACCGCCCTGCAGCGCGGCGCGCAACGACGCCAGCTCGACGCGGTTGACCTCTCCGACGAGACCGTAGGTCGCCGGGTCCAGCGGCCGGGCCTCGAACACGCCGCCCACCAGCGAGGTCGCGCGCGCGCCGAAGCGCTGCAGCGCCTCGACCAGCCGCAGGTTCTGCGCATGGAACACGCGGCGCACCACCCCCAGCGCCGCGGGCGAAGTCACGCGCAGGCCGTCGACGACCTGGCGTTCGATGCCCGCCTCCGCCAGTGCATCGTCGAGCTGCGGACCGGCGCCGTGCAGCACGATCGGCGTCAGGCCGACGTCCTGCAGGAAGGCCAGCGACGAGGTCAGTGCCTCGAGGTCGTCGCGCAATACGGCGCCACCGACCTTGACCACGGCGAAGCGCGCGGCGTCGAGTTGCGAGAAGCGCTTGAGGTACTGGGTGACCTCCTTCTGGCTGGCCATGCCGGACAGCAGGCGGACGATGGTCTGCCGGGTCTGGTGGTTATTCGCCGCCATGGCGGCTCCCACCGGGTGCGTCGTCGAGGATGCGGGCAATGGAGGCGGCAAACGCCTCCAGTTCCGCGATCGACACCCATTCGTCCGCCGTGTGCGCCTGCGCGATGCGGCCCGGGCCGTACACCAGCGCGGTTAGCCCGGCGGCCGAGAACAGCGAGGCCTCGGTCCAGAAATCGACCGCATTGCCGATCGGCAGGTCCAGCGCCTCGGCCAGGTCGCGTGCCTCGAGCCGGCGCTCTTCCGCGTCGGCCAGGGCGCCGGACGGCAGCGGCGGGCCACGGAAGGTCTCCTCGTAACGCTCGACCGTGCCGGCCTCGGCCAGCGCGCCAAAGCGTTCGTGCAGCACCTCGAACGACATCGACGGCAGCGGCCGGAACCCGAAGCCCACCTCGGCCTGCGGCGCGATGACGTTCGCCTTGATCCCGCCTTCCACCCGACCGACATTGAAGCGCAGGCCGGTGAGGCCGCCGAAACGCTCGTGCGCCTGGCCGTCGGCGAACGCAAGCGCCGCGGCGCCCCAGCGCATCGCGTGGTGGACGGCGCTGCCATGCGAGGCGTCACTGCCCGACGCGTGGCCGGCCCGGCCGCGGAAGCGCATGCGCACCGCGCTGATGCCACGGTGCGCGAGCACCGCCTCGCACCCCGTCGGCTCGGCGACGATTGCTTCGGTGAAGCCATGCCCGCTCGCGAGGAACGCATTGATGCAGCGCGCGTCGTTGGCCTCCTCGTCCGTGCTGAACAGGAACGCCGCGTCACCGCGGGTCACAGCGGCCGCGGCGAGCAGCCCGGCGGCGGCGCCCTTGATGTCGCAGGCACCCAGGCCGATCGCGCGCCCATGGTCGATGCGCAACAGCAACGGATCCTCACTCCACGCTGGCGACGACGGCACGGTGTCCAGGTGCACGTTGAACACGCGGGTCGGCCGGCCGCGGACAGCCAGCAGCGAGACGGCGCCTTCGCCGTGGTCGGTCACCGAGCACGCGAAGCCCGGCAGGTTTGCCCGCAGGTAATCGAAGATCCCGCCGGTCCCGATCGCACGCGGTGGATTGCGCGTGTCGAAGGCGACCAGCGCGGCGAGGTGACTCAGGACGGCGTCGCGCAATGCAGTCACGGCCGGTCGCCCTCGCTGCGGTTGACCTCGGCCCACAGCGTGCTGCTCATGCCGTACAACTTGATGAAGCCCTCGGCTTCCTCGACACCCCAGTCGGCGGATTGGGCGTAGGTCGCGCCGGCCGCCTGCAGCAGGTGCGGCGAGCGCACCGCCACGGCATCGACGCGGCCACCGCGCGTCTCCAGCAGCACTTCACCGTTGACCATGCGCTGCGAGGACGCGAGGAATGCCTCCAGGTCCGTCTTCAGCGGATCGTGGAAGAATCCTTCGTAGACCAGCTCGACCCAGCGCCGCGCGACCTCCGGTTTGAACCGGTTCTGCTGCTTGCTCAGCACCGCCTCCTCGAGCGCGCGATGCGCGGCGAGCAACGCTGCAAGTCCCGGCGCCTCGTACACGATCCGGCCCTTGAGGCCAATGGTGGTGTCGCCCGTGTACAGGCCGCGGCCGACCCCGTACTGCGCGAACAGCGCGTTGAGCCGCGCCAGTAGCCGTGGCCCCGTCATCGCCTCGCCGTCCAGCGCCACCGCCTCGCCCTGCACGAAGCGCAGCAACACGCGCCGCGGGTCGGCCGGCCACTCCCCGCGCGGCGCGCACCAGCCGCGCGCGCCCTCGCCCGGCGCCTCCCAGCGGTCGATCTCGCCGCCGGACAGCGTCACGCCCAACAGGTTCTCGTTGATGGTGTAGGCCTGCTGCTTCGCGCGCACGTCGAAGCCGCGCTCGGCCAGGTACGCCTGCTCGTAGGCGCGCACCTGCGTGTGTTCCTTCTGGATCTCGCGGATCGGCGCCACGATGTCGAAGCCGCCGCCGGACGCCTTGACCGCCAGGTCGAAACGGACCTGGTCGTTGCCCATGCCGGTGCAGCCGTGCGCGACGTGGCGCGTGCCGAGGTCGCGCGCGCGGGCCAGGGTCGCGTCGACGATCAGGTACCTGTCGGACACCAGCAACGGGTATTGCCCCTGGTACCCCTCGCCCGCCCACACGAACGGCCTGACGAAGTCGTCCCACAGCGCGGGGCCGCCATCGATGGTGACGTGCGAGGCCACGCCGAGTTCGGCCGCACGCTGCTCGATGTACGCGCGCTCCTCCGCGTCCACGCCGCCGGTGTCGGCGAACACGGTATGCACCTGCCAGCCGCGCTCGCGCAGCCATGGCACGCAGAAGCTGGTGTCGAGGCCGCCCGAGAAGGCGAGCACGATGGACTTGTCGGTCATGTCAGTGGGCTTCCGGGAGGGGTTCGACGAGGGTGGCCATCACGGCCTTCTGCACGTGCAACCGGTTTTCCGCTTCTTCGATCGCGATGCAGCGCGGCGAATCCATCACCGCGTCGGTCGCCTTGACGTTGCGGCGCAACGGCAGGCAATGGGAGAACACGGCGTCGTCGCTGAGTGCCATCTTGGCCTCGTCGACGATGAAGTGGCGGTTGCGTTCGCGCAGCGGTTTCTCGGCATCCCAGTTGCCGAAGAACGGCAGCGCACCCCAGCTCTTGGCGTACACGACGTGGGCGCCCGCGTAGGCGTCCGCGATGTCATGGCTGACCCGGAATGCGCCGCCCTCTTCCGCGGCGTTGCGTGCGGCCCGCTCCATGTAGCGCCCGTCGAGCAGGTACTCCGGCGAAGGACACAGAAGCGTCACGTCCATGCCCATGCGGGTGGCAATCGTGAGCGCGGAATTGGCGACGGCCGTGTTGAGCGGCTTGGGGTGGTACGTCCAGGTCAGCACGTACTTCTTCCCGCGCAAGTCACGGGTTCCGAAATGCTCGCGCAGCGCCATCGCGTGCGCGAGTTCCTGGCACGGGTGGGTGATCGTCTCCATGTTGATCACGGGCACCGGCGAATGTTTCGCGAAGGCCTTGAGCACGCGATCCTCGCGGTCGACCGACCAGTCGACGAACTTCGGGAACGCCCGCACCCCGATCAGGTCGACGTAGCGCCCCAGCACCCGGGCCACCTCCGCGACATGCTCCTCCGCCTCGCCGTCCATCACCGTCCCGGCTTCGAACTCGATCGGCCAGGCGTCCTTGCCCGGCTGCAGCACGATCGCGTGGCCGCCGAGCTGGAACGCGCCCAGCTCGAAGCTCGCCCGGGTGCGCAGCGAGGCGTTGAAGAACAGCAGCGCGATCGAGCGGCCGGCCAGCGCGTTGCCCAGCGGCTCACGCTTGAAGCGGTCGGCGCGGTCGAGCAGCGCGTCGAGATCGGCGCGGCGCCAGTCCTGGGTGTCCAGGAAATGGCTGGGCCGGGGGTCGGGTCTGGGGGCGGTCATCGGCGGTTCCGTGGTGGAGGCCGGGCCCAAAACGCAGGAGCCCAGCGCGGTGGCTGGGCTCATCGTGTGTCACGCAGGTGTTGCGGATGCGTGCAGTGCGGCTACCCGGCCGGATGTTGGACGGGGCGTCGGCGCGCGCGAGAGGTCATGCCGGCCGCCATCCGGGCGGAGGTCAGGACGACGGCGTCGGCGCGGGGAAAGGTCATCGGAGGGGAATGCTCGCACGCACCCGGGCCGGGCGCAACGGCCGGTCAGGGATTCTCGGCCGGGCCCACCACGGGGGTCACGGACACCCGGACCCGCAGGTGGTTACCGGGGTCGTGGGGCAGTCGCGAACGGTACTTGGCGCCCTTGTAGACGTAATCCACGTCGTAGGCGATGGCGCGCCGGAACTCGCGCTCGACCCGGACCAGGTCGCAGTCGACCGCATTGGCCGGCACCGTGTCGACCGTGCGCGGAATCTCGTCGGGGGACAGCACGTCGCGCACGGCATCGACGAAACGGGCGAACCGGCCGGGTTCGCCATCCCTCGGTTCGACCACCACGATCCCGTCCGGCGTCTTGCAGCGCTGCTCCATGCGCGTCGCGTGCAGGGTCTGGAACACCGGCCGCACGCGCATCACCTGGGCGTAGTCCATCCGCACGTTCTCGACCTGGATGACGTTGCGCTGCACTTCCTGGGCCGTCGCCGGGGCGGCGGCCATCGCGACCAGCGCGGCCATGGCGGCAGAGGCGACGAAGCTCGGGGACGGCGCGCTGGGCATGCCGCGCAGTTTAGGCGGTCGCGGCCCGCGAGGGCTTAACCGGTCCTGTCGTCGGCCGTCGCCGGGGTCCACGGCCGGTAGAATCACGGGTTCCGCCCCTGCCCGCCCATGATGAGCCTGCGCCTCTTCAACAGCCTGACGCGGCGAGTCGAGCCGTTCGTGCCGCTCGACCCGGCCTGCCCGACCATGTACCTGTGCGGGCCGACGGTCTACAACTACGTGCACATCGGCAATGCGCGCGGACCGGTCGTGTTCGACGTGCTGGCCGG
>DASTUL010000080.1:0-5288 GCA_035759645.1 Lysobacteraceae bacterium
CCCGCTCGCTGCTCGTGGCGGGCGCATAATTCGCCGCATGGACATCTTCAAGGCCTTCACCATCGAGGCGGCGCACCGGCTGCCCAACGTGCCGGAAGGCCACAAGTGCGCGCGGCTGCACGGCCACTCGTTCCGGATCGAGCTGCACGTCGCCGGCGAACCGGAAGCGGGCACCGGCTGGGTCATGGACTTCGCCGACATCAAGGCGGCATTCCAGCCGTTGTACAACCGGCTGGACCACCACTACCTCAACGATATCGAAGGGCTTGAGAACCCCACCAGCGAGCAACTCGCGATCTGGATCTGGAGCCGGCTCAAGCCCGCCCTGCCCGCCCTGGCGGAAGTGACGATCCACGAGACCTGCACCTCGGGGTGCCGATACCGCGGCTGAGGATCAGCCTCGGCGCAGTGCCTTTGCCGCCTCCGCCTTGTGGTGGTCGCGGCCGATCAGCAGGTAGATCACCGGCACCACGAACAACGTGAAGAAGGTGCCGATCGACATGCCGCCCACGATCACCAGGCCGATCTGGTTGCGCGACTCGGCGCCGGCACCGGTGGCGATCGCCAGCGGCAGCGCGCCGAACACCATCGCGCCGGTCGTCATCAGGATCGGGCGCAGGCGCAGCGAGGCGGCCTCGACCACGGCGTCGAACTTGCTGCGGCCGGCTTCCTGCAGCTGGTTGGAGAACTCCACGATCAGGATGCCGTGCTTCGCGATCAGGCCGACGAGCGTGATCAACCCGATCTGCGAATAGATGTTCCAGCTGCCGCCCACGCTCAGGGTCAGCGCCAGGAACGCGCCGAACGCCGCCAGCGGCACGGCCAGCAGGATCACGAACGGATCCACCCAGCTCTCGAACTGCGCGGCCAGGACCAGGAAGATGAAGGCCAGCGCGAGCGCAAACATCAGCGCGAAGTCGCTGGCGGATTCGCGAAATTCGCGGCTCTGCCCGGTCAGGTCGTACAGCGCGTCCGGCGCGACCTCCTCCAGCGCGCCTTCCATCCACTCCAGTGCCTCGCCCATCGAATAGCCGGGCGCCAGGCCAGCGCTGATCGTCGCCGAACGCAGCTTGTTGAAGTGGTTGAGCTCCTTCGCGGCCACGCCCTCCGTGACCGTGACCAGGTTCGACAGTTGCACCATCTGGCCGTCGCCGCCACGCACGTAGATGTTGCTCAGGTCGCCGGGCGTGCGCCGTTGCGCGTCCGCGACCTGGACGATCACGTCGTACTGTTCCGACCCCTTCTTGAAGCGCGTGACCTGGCGGCCGCCGAGCAGCGTCTCCAGCGTGCGGCCGACCTCCGACACGGACGAACCGACGGCCGCGACCTTCTCGCGGTCGACTTCGATGCGCAGCTGCGGCTTGTCGAGCTTCAGGCTGCTGTCGGCATTGGTCAGCTGCGGGTTCTCCGCCATCTTCTGCAGCATCGCCTGCATGGTCTGGCCGAGTTCCTCCCAGGTGCCGGTGGTCTGCACGACGAAGTTCACCGGTTGGCCGAAACCGTCCTGGCCCAGCGGCGGCGGCAGCGTCGGGAACGCCATGATCCCCGGGATGGCCATGAACTGGCCCATCAGCTGGCCCTGCACGTCGGCCGCGCTGACATCGCGGTCCTGCCAGTCGTCCAGCATCACGAAGCCAATGGTGTTGGTCACCGACGGGAAGCCGACGATCTGGAAGTACTGCTGCACGTTGGGGTGTTGCGAAAACGCGGATTCCATCATCCGCGCGTAGCGATCCGTGTATTCGACGGTCGAGCCCTCCGGGCCCATGCCGAAGCCGATCACGAAGCCCTGGTCTTCCTGCGGCGCCAGTTCCTTGGGCAGTTGCACGAAGAGGAACAACGCGGCGGCGAAGATCAGCACGCCGGCGCCGACGACCGCCCAGCGCAGCTTCAAGGCCAGTTCCAGCACCCGGCGATAGCCGTTGTCGAGCGCTCGCAACGCGCGCTCGCCGAGCTCGTACAGCCGGCCGTGCTTCTTCTCGTGCCGCAACAGCCGCGAGGCCATCATCGGCGACAGCGTCAGCGCAACGAAGCCCGACACCAGCACCGCGCCCGCCAGGGTCAGCGCGAACTCGACGAACAGCTTGCCGGTACGGCCGGTGGAGAACGCCAGCGGCACGTAGACCGCCGCGAGCGTCAGCGTCATCGCGACGATCGCGAAGCCAATCTCCTTGCTGCCCTTCAGCGCCGCCTGGTACGGCGACATGCCTTCCTCGACGTGCCGGTAGATGTTCTCCAGCATCACGATCGCGTCGTCGACCACCAGGCCGATGGCCAGCACCATCGCCAGCAAGGTCAGCGTGTTGATCGAGAACCCGAACGCGTACATCAGGCCGAACGCACCGACCAGCGCCAGCGGGATCGTCACCAGCGGGATGAGGGTGGCGCGCCAGCTGCGCAGGAACAGGAAGATCACCAGCACGACGAGCAGCACCGCCTCGGCGACGGTCTTGTAGACCTCCTCGATCGACTTCTGGATGAAGACCGTCGAGTCGAAGGCGATCCGCACCTGCATGCCGTCGGGCAGCGTCTCCTGGATCTTCGGCAGCATTGCCTTGAGATCCTCGGAGATGTCCAGCGGATTGGCGACCGCCTGCTTCACGACAGCCAGCGGCACGGCGTTGACGCCGTTGTAGCGCGCGCGGAAGCGTTCTTCCTGCGCGCCCAGCTCGACCTGCGCGACATCGCGCAGGCGCACCAGGTAGCCATCGTCGGACTCGCCCAGGATGATCGCGCCGAATTCCTCGGGCGTCTTCAGGTCGGTTTCCGAAAGCACCGTGAACTCGCGGTCGCTGCTCTCCACGCGGCCCGCCGGGATCTCCACGTTCTGGGCGCGCAGCGCGGCCTCGACGTCGGCAGGCGTCAGCCCGAAGCCGGCCAGCCGCTGCGGCTGCAACCAGACGCGCATCGCGAAGGTGCTCGCGAACACCTGCGCCTGGGCCACGCCCGGGATCGTCTGGATGCGGTCCTTGACCAGGCGCTCGGCCGTGTCGGCCAGTTCGACGTTGCTGTGCCGGTCGGACGAGAACGCCAGGTAGATGATCGGCTGCTGGTCGGCTTCCTGCTTCTGGATGATCGGCTCGTTGGCCTCGTCCGGCAGGAACCCGCGCGCCTGGCCGACGCGGTCGCGCACGTCGCTGGCGGCGCCGTCCGGATCGCGGTCCAGGTTGAAGCGGATGGTGACCTGGCTCGACTGCTCGCGGCTGACCGAGCTGATGAAGTCGATGCCCTCCACCCCCGACAGCGCGTCCTCGATGGGCTGGGTGATCTGCGACTCGATGACCTGCGCGCTGGCGCCCGGGTAGCTGGTGTTGACCGTCACCACGGGCGTGTCGACGTTCGGGATCAGCCGGACCGGCAACCGCGTGTACGCGATGATGCCGACCAGCAGCACCACCAGGTTGATGACCGTCGCGAAGACCGGGCGGCGGATGGAGATGTCGGAAAGGATCATTCCGGCGCGGCCTCGTCGGTGGCCTCGCCGTCATCGGCGGCTTCGACAGCCGCGCCGGCTGGCGCCGGCTGCTTGTCGGCCTCGCCGGTCGGCACGACCATCACGCCGATGCCTTCGAAGAACATCGGCTTGCCCTGGCCGGCGGTGATCACGACGTCACCTGCCTGCAGGCCGCTGGTGACCTCCACCAGGCCGGGGACGCGGGCGCCGGTGTCCACCACGACGCGTTTGGCCTTGCCGTCGACGACGGTGTAGACGAAGCGCTCCTCGCCCTGCTGCATCAGCGCCTGCTCGGGAATGAGCAGCGCCGTGACGTCGTCGCGCGCCTGCAATTGCAGCCGCGCGAACTGGCCGGGCCGCAGCCTGCCGTCGGGATTGGCGATGCGCGCGCGCACCTGCACGCTGCGGCTGCCGATGTCGATCACCGGATCGATCGCGACGACCTCCCCGCTGAAGGTTTCGCCCGGGAAGGCGTCGACCTGCACCTGCAGGCCCTGGCCCGGGCGCAGTCGCGCCAGCTCGGTTTCCGGCACGCTGAAATCGACCTCGATCGGGTCGGTGCGCACCAGGGTCACCAGGTCCTGCCCGACGCTGACGAAATCGCCCACGCTCACCTCGCGCAACCCGACCTGCCCCGAGAACGGGGCACGCAGCGTCATCTTGGACAGCGCCGTGCTCGCCGAGGCGACGCGCGCCTGGTCGACCGCCTGCTGCGCGCGCAGCGTGTCGTAGTCGGAGCGGGCGATCAGCTGCTCTTCGTTCAACTGCGATCCGCGCGCGGCGGCGCTGCGGCTGTTGGCCAGGTTGGCCTGCGCCTCGGCCAGTGCCGCGCGGTAGGTATCGCCGTCCAGGCTGAACATCGGGTCGCCTGCGTTGACGCGGCCGCCTTCGCGGAAGTGGATGCGGGTGATGCGGCCCGCGACTTCCGGGCTGATCACCACCGATTCGTCGGCGCGCAGGCTGCCGACGGTTTCCAGGCCGCCTTCGAGTGGCTGCGGCGCGACCGTGACGACTTCGACCGGGAGTTGCATGCCGCCTGGCGGCCCGCCGGCCGCCGCGGCATCCGGTTCGTCGGAACATGCGGCCAGGCCGAAAACGAGCGCGGCGGCAAGCAACAGGGGGGATTTCAGCGGCAACAGGGCGACGTGGCTGCGCATGCGCGGTCCTTGGGAGAGGCTATTCTTATACCGGCCAGTTTAGCATTGCACCGGACTCGCACGCGTGCCGGAAGTCAGCCCCTGAACAGGGATTCCGGCGTGTCAGGGCAGCGAGAGTCGGGCGGCCAGCCGGGCCGGATCCGGGTCCGCCTGGTGCGGCAGGCGCCCCCAGCAAGGGGCAGGCAGCCGGGCGGCGAGCAGGGCCACGTTGTCGTCGATCCGGGCCATGCCGGGGTCGACTTCGCTGGCGATCCAGCCCGCCAGGCGCGCGCCGTCGGCGGCAATCGCGCGCGCCGTCAGGTACGCATGGTTGAGGCAGCCCAGGCGCAGGCCGACCACCAGCACCACCGGCAGGTCCAGCGCCCGCACCAGGTCCGCCTGCATCAGGCCGGTGGCCAGCGGCGCCATCCAGCCGCCGACACCCTCGACGACCACCGCGTCGGCTTGCGCCGCCAGCCGCGCGTGGGCGGCCAGCAAGGGCGGCAGCGACACGTCGATGCCCGGATCGCGCGCGGCGAGTTCCGGCGCCAGCGGCTCCGGCAGCGCGAACGGATTGAGGTCGGCGTAGGCCGGGCGCGGATCGCTGGCCGCGAGCAGGGCGAGCGCGTCCTCGTTGCGCCAGCCCTCCGGTCCGCGCGTGCACCCGCTGGCCACGGGCTTCATCCCGACCGCGCGCA
>DASTUL010000081.1:0-13169 GCA_035759645.1 Lysobacteraceae bacterium
GTTGACGACGAACACCAGGTTGTCCAGGCCCTCGCGGCCGGCGACCGACAGCGCGCCCAGCGACTCGGGCTCGTCGGTCTCGCCGTCGCCGATGAAGCACCAGACCTTGCGGTCGCTCTTCGGCATCAGGCCGCGCGCTTCCAGGTACTTCCAGTTGCGCGCCTGGTAGATCGCCGCGATGGGACCAAGGCCCATGCTGACCGTCGGCGTCTGCCAGTAGTCCGGCATCAGCCAGGGGTGCGGATAGCTCGACAGGCCACCGCCGTCGACTTCCATGCGGAACCGGTCCAGGTGCGACTCGTTGAAGCGGCCTTCCAGGAACGAACGCGCGTAGATGCCCGGCGAGCTGTGACCCTGGATGTAGAGCAGGTCGCCCGGGTGGTCGGCCGACGGCGCGCGCCAGAAGTGGTTGAAGCCGACGTCGTACAGCGTGGCGCCCGACGCGAAGCTGGCGATGTGGCCGCCCAGGTCGCCGGGCTTGCGGTTGGCGCGCACCACCATCGCCATCGCGTTCCAGCGGATGATCGAGCGGATGCGCCATTCCATCGCCGCGTCGCCGGGGCTGCGCGCTTCCAGGTGCGGCGGGATGGTGTTGATGTATTCGGTGGTGGGCGCGAACGGCAGGTGCGCGCCGGCCCGGCGGGTCAGCTCGACCATGCCCTCCAGCAACTGGTGTGCGCGTTCGGCGCCGTCGTTGTCGATGACGGCCTTGATCGACTCGACCCACTCCTTGGTTTCGGTCGGATCGGGGTCGTCGTGCAGCAGGTCGTTGAGCCAGTTCATGCGTTGAATTCTACTCGCGGCGCAGCAGCCGGCCGAGGCCGAGGCTGGATTGGTGGGCACGGATCTGGGCGTCCACGGCGGCGATCGCGGTCATGTTGACCACGCGCCGCGGCGTCGATGCCGGGGTCAGGATGTGCGCGGGCCGGTCCAGGCCCATGAGGATCGGGCCGAGCGCCACGCCCTCGGTCATCACCTTGACCATGTTGTAGACGATGTTGGCGGCGTCCAGGTTCGGCATCACGAACAGGTTGGCGCGGCCGGTGAGCGTGTTGCCGGGGAAGATCCGGTCGCGCAGCTCCTCGTTCCACGCGGTGTCGGCCATCATCTCGCCGTCCACTTCCAGCCGCGGCATGCGTTGCACGAGGATCTCGCGCACCTTGCGCATCTTCGCCGCCGAGGCGTTGTCGTGGCTGCCGAAGTTGGAGTGCGACAGCAGCGCGACCTTCGGCTCCACGCCGAACAGCTTCAGCCGCAAGCTGGCCTGCAACGTGGCCTCCGCCAGCTGCTCGGCGGTCGGGTCCATCTGCACGTGCGTGTCCAGGAAGAACCACGTGCCCTGGTCGTTGATCACGCCGGTCATCGCGGCGGTGCCGGTGACGCCCGGGTCGAAGTCGAACACGCTGCGCAGGTAGCCCAGCTTCTTGTGGAACTTGCCGACCAGCCCGCAGATCAGCGCGTCGGCTTCGCCGCGCTCGACCATCAGCGCGGCGATCAGCGACGGCCGCGAGCGCAGCAGGTTCTTCGCCGCGTCCGGGGTCACGCCGCGGCGCGCGGTCAACGCGTGGTACTGGTGCCAGTAGGCGTCGAAGCGCGGGTCGGAATTGATGTTGGTCAACTCGAAGTCGACACCCTCGCGCATGCGCAGGCCGAGCTTGTCGATGCGCGCGTGGATGACCTCGGGGCGGCCGACCAGGATCGGGAACGCCAGTTGCTCGTCGACCACCGTCTGCACGCCGCGCAACACGGTGAATTCCTCGCCCTCGGCGTAGACCACGCGCTTGCGGTCGCGGCGCGCGCGGTCATACACCGGCTTCATCAGGAGGCCGGTGCGGTGGATGAACTGGCCCAGCCTCTCCTCGTAGGCGTCCATGTCCTCGATCGGGCGGTCGGCGATGCCCGACTCCATTGCGGCACGCGCCACCGCGGGCGCGAGCATCACCAGCAACCGCGGATCGAACGGACGCGGGATGAGGTACTCCGGGCCGAAGGTCGGGATGTCGCCGCCGTACGCGCTTGCCAGGTCGCCCGCCTCCATCCGCGCCAGCTGTGCGATGGCACGCACGCAGGCGAGCTTCATCGCCTCGTCGATCTCGCGCGCGCCCACGTCCAGCGCGCCGCGGAAGATGTACGGGAAGCACAGCGCGTTGTTGACCTGGTTGGGGTAGTCGCTGCGGCCGGTCGCGATGATGCAGTCCGGGCGCACACGCTTCGCGTCTTCGGGCAGGATTTCGGGGTTGGGGTTGGCGAGCGCCAGGATCACCGGCTTGTCGGCCATCGTGGCGACCATCTCGGGCTTCAGGATCCCGCCGGCCGACAGGCCCAGGAACACGTCCGCGCCCGCGACGATCTGCGCCAGCTCGCGCTTGTCGGTATCGGCCGCGTAGCGCGCCTTGTCCGGATCCAGGCTGGGGCGGCCCTTGAAGATCACGCCCTCGCGGTCGAACGCAATGATGTGCTCCTTGCGCACGCCAAGCGCCACCAGCATGTCCAGGCAGGCGATGCCCGCCGCGCCGGCACCGGTGGTGGCGACCTTCACCGTGGCGATGTCCTTGCCGACGATCTCCAGCGCGTTGAGCACCGCGGCGCCGACGATGATCGCGGTGCCGTGCTGGTCGTCGTGGAACACCGGGATGTTCATCCGCGCGCGCAGCTTGCGCTCGACGATGAAGCACTCCGGCGCCTTGATGTCCTCGAGGTTGATGCCGCCGAAGGTCGGCTCGAGCGCAGCGATGATCTCGACCAGCTTGTCCGGGTCGCGCTCGTCGATCTCGATGTCGAACACGTCGATGCCGGCGAACTTCTGGAACAGCACGCCCTTGCCTTCCATCACGGGCTTGCCCGCGAGCGGTCCGATGTCCCCCAGGCCGAGCACCGCGGTGCCGTTGGTGACCACCCCCACGAGGTTGCCGCGGGCCGTCAGCCGGCTGGCGGCACGGGGGTCGGCAACGATCGCCTCGCAGGCATAGGCGACGCCCGGCGAATAGGCCAGCGCCAGGTCGCGCTGGGTGACCATCGGCTTGGTCGGCACCACCTTGATCTTCCCCGGCGGGTCGAGCCGGTGGTACTCCAGCGCGGCTTGCCGGAGGTCGTCGTTTTCTGGGGAATCAGCCATTTTTCAGCGACGGCGGGGGGATCGACGATTCTAGCGTGGCCCCGGTGCGCTAAAGGTCGAGGACGGTCTCGGTCTCGAGGATCCGGTCCAGCCGGATCCGGTTGGCGAACAGCGAGAACGCCAGCATCCCGGCCAGGCCGTTGGCGCGCGCCACCCAGCGCGGCAGCCAGCGCGGGGGCAGGAGTGCCGGCGTGCCCACGGAGGCATCGAACAGCGGCTCGAACCGCAGGACGTCCGCCAGCGTCATCTTTCCCGCAAACAGCAGCCGGCACAGCCGCAGCTGCCGGTGGCGCAGCGCCCAGCGGAAGAACGTGTGGACCCCGATCAGCCCGCGCAGGTACACCGCGTCCTTGGTGAAGGCCGAACCGCCGGTGACCGGCACGCCGCGGAACACGCGCTGGGCCGAGGCGAATCCTTCGACCTCGGTCTGGCCGGCGGCCAGGAAATAGCGGAACACCTCGAGGAAGTCCGCGCCGTCCAGCGCCATCGCCACCGCGTCGATGCGCAGGCTGATCCGCTTCATGCGCTCGATGTCGATGCTGCCGGTGATCTGTTCGGCGAACGTCGCCAGGCCTTCCTGGGTGGCGGTGGTGCGCGGCGAGGCCAGCGCCAGGCTGGCCAGCACCGGTTGCTCGCGCCCGTTGAGCGCGGTGAGCGAATGCACCAGCGCCTCGTGGTGGTAGAGCTGCTGGCGGTCGTAGTCCGAATACGCGGCGCCGGCACGCAGCCGGATGCGGGTCGCACCCGCGGCCGCCTTGGCGATCAGTTCCGGGTCGAGCACGACCTCGATGACGCGGCCGTCGAAGAAATGATCCAGGTCGGACTGCAGTTGCAGCTGCAGCGCGGTCGCCGAGATCTCCACGTTCTCGGCCGGCGCCAGCAGTTCGCGGTCGAGCTCGTCGGCGATCTCGATGAAATGGCGCGCGGCGTCGCGGGTGCTGGGACCGCCCGGCAGCTTCTCGTCGGGCCGTCCGTACAGCGCGATGGAATGCGTCGTGACCGCGGCGGTGCCGAGCGCCTCCAGCAACTGCGCGGCCACGTCCCAGCTGCGCGCGGACTCGCCGACGTAGATCCCGAGCGGATGGTCGGGGTCGGCCTCCGCCGCCACGGCGGCCAGTTCACGCCGCTCCGCGCTGAAATCGTGCGATGGATAGTCGTGGCGGGGCAAACGCGGCTGCCCTCGCGCGTAGTCGGCGAGGAATGCCGCCTGTTCGCTCGCCGGCCAGCTGGTCAGCGTCAGCAACCGGATCCCGCGCGCCGCATCCACCATCCGCGCATCCAGCGCCGCGTGGTGCTTCACGTCCGCCGAGTGGGTCATTTCCCCTTCTTCTTCTGGTCCGCGCGGCGGCCGGCGAGTTTGGTGGCGGCGCCGGCGACTTCCTCGCTGAGCTTGCGGTAGTTGGCGAGGCGGCCGGCGTCGAGGGTGCCGTCTTCGAGCGCGGCGCGGATGGCGCACCCGGGCTCGGTCGCGTGGGCGCAATCGCGGAAGCGGCACTCGGCGGCCAGGGCCTCGATGTCGGTGAAGCTCTCGGCCACGACCTCCTCGCCGGTGGGCTTGAGCTCGCGCATGCCGGGCGTGTCGATGAGGCAGGCGCCGGTCGGGAGCGGGATCAGCGCACGGTGGGTCGTGGTGTGGCGTCCGCGGTCGTCGCTTTCCCGCACCTCCGCGGTCTTCATGCGCTCCGTGCCGAGCAGCGTGTTGGTGAGCGTGGACTTGCCCGCGCCGGAGCTGCCGACCAGCACCGCGGTAGTCCCGGGTCGCAGCCAGCGTTCGAGCGCGCCGACGTCCTCGGCCGACTTCGCATTCAGGGCAAGCACCGGCACGTCCGCGGCGATGGCGTCGGCCAATGCAGTGCGCGCGGCGTCGACCGCGCCCGGATCCTGCGCCAGCGCCTTGTCGGCCTTGGTCAGCACCACGACCGGAACAGCCCCACTACCAGCGACCAGCAGGAGGTAGCGCTCGATCCGGCGCGGGTTGAAGTCCGCGTCCAGGCCGCTGACCACCAGCACCGTGTCGACGTTCGCCGCGATCACCTGCTGGCGGTAGTGCTCGCCCGCCGCGCCGCGCTTGATCGCGCCGCGCCGCGGCAGCAGCGCCACGATCTTCGACGCCTCGCCCACGCCCGCGATCAGCACCCAGTCGCCGACCGCCGGGCGCTCTTCGGCCGCGGTTTCGCCCTTGCGATAGGCCGGCGCGCGCTGCCACTCGGGCAACGATTCGGCCGTATGGCCGGCGCCGGGTCCCTCGGCAACGACGTAGCCGGACCGATGCTGCTCGACCACCCGCGCCGGGCGCGCGCCCGGATGGGCCGCCATCGCCTCACGCCAGGCCGCAGGCAGCGCATCGGCCGGCCAGCCGATCGCCTGCAGCGCGGCGCGTTCAGTCATGGATGTCACGGGCAAGTCGAAGCATGCGCGGATTCTATGCCCACATAATGGCCGCCCCACCGAACGCCCCGCCCGCATGCCCGCGTCCAGCCTGAAGACCCGCGAACGCCTTTCGGAGGTGCGATACGAGATCCGCGGCGAGCTCGCCCGTCGCGCGCGGGCACTCGCGGCCGGCGGCCGCACGCTGGTGAAGCGCAACACCGGCAACCCGGGCGCCTTCGGGGTCCGCGCGCCCGAGCACCTGCAGCGCGCGATCGCCGACAACATCGGCGGCACCGACCCGTACACGCACCAGCAGGGCCTGCCGGCCGCGCGCGAGGCGATCGCTGCGTTCCACAAGGCGCGCGGCACGCCGAACGCGGCCCCCGAGCGGGTGTTCGTCGGCAACGGTGTCAGCGAGCTGATCGACCTGTCGCTGCGCGCGCTGCTCAATCCCGGCGACGAGGTGTTGCTGCCCTCGCCCGATTACCCGCTGTGGTCGGCCGCGACCATCCTCAACGACGGTCGCCCGGTGTACTACCGCTGCGATGCCGACAACGGTTTCCTGCCGGATCCGGAGGAGATCGCCGCGCGCGTGTCGTCGCGCACCCGCGCCATCGTCCTGATCAACCCCAACAACCCGACCGGCGCGGTCTACCCGCGCGAGCTGCTCGAGCGCATCGTCGCAGTCGCCGCGCGCCACCGGCTGCTGCTGCTCAGCGACGAGATCTACGACGGGATCCTCTACGACGGCGCGACGTTCGAACCGCTGGCCCCGCTTGCAGGCGACCTGCCCTGCCTGTCGTTCGGCGGCTTGTCGAAGGTGCATCGTGCCTGTGGCTGGCGCGTCGGCTGGGCTGTGCTGTCGGGCGATCCGCTGGCGTCCGGCGACTTCCACCACGCGATGGACCTGCTGGGCGCGCTGCGGCTGTGCGCGAACGTGCCAGGCCAGCTGGCGGTGGAAGCCGCGCTGCACGGCGAGGACACCATCGGCGCGTTGTGCGCGCCCGGCGGGCGCCTTCACGAGGCGCGCCGCGCGGTCACCGAGGCCTGCGCCGACAGCGAGCACCTGGCGCTGGTCGAGCCGCGGGGTGCGCTGTACGCGTTCCCGCGCGTGGCCGGCGCCGCCGCGCGCGGCTTCGACGACCACCGCTTCGCGCTGCGGCTGCTCGAGGAGGAGGGCATGCTGGTCGTGCCGGGCTCGAGCTTCAACGTGCCCTACCGGGACCACTTCCGCGTCACCCTGCTGCCGGAGGCCGACGTGTTGCGCGACGTGTTCGCGCGCATCGACCGCGTGCTCGCCAGCACCATCGAACGCAGCACCGCCGTCGCATGAAGTACCTCGCGCTCGGCGACAGCTACACCATCGGCGAAGGGGTTCCGGCCGAAGGTCGCTGGCCGACGCGGCTCGCGCAGCTGCTGCGGGAAGACGGGGTCGCGCTGGAAGCGCCCCGCGTCATCGCCACCACCGGCTGGACCACCGACGAGCTGTGCGCGGCCATCGACGGCGAGGAACCGCTGGGGCGCTTCGACTTCGTGACCCTGCTGATCGGCGTGAACAACCAGTACCGGGGGCGCAGCGTGGCGGAGTATCGCGGCGAGTTCGGCGACCTGCTGCGACGCGCCGTCGGCTACGCGGGCGGCGACCCGGCGCGCGTGATGGTGCTGTCCATCCCCGACTGGGGCGTGACGCCGTTCGCGCGCGAACAGGGCCGCGATGCCGCGCAGGTCGCGGCGGAAATCGACGCCTACAACGATGCGGCGCGCGCGGTTGCGGAGCGATTGGGCGTGGCGTTCGTAGACATCACCGGCATCAGTCGCGAGCGCGGCACGGACGACGACATGCTCATCGCCGATCGACTGCACCCTTCCGCCGCGATGCACGCGCTGTGGACGGACGCCGCGTTGCCGGTCGCGCGCAAACTGCTGGCCTCGGGATGAGCACTCCGGGTGCGGGCGTCCCACTGGACGCCGCCACCGCGCGCACCGTTGCACGCGCTTTCCTGCCCGCCCGCTGGCACGGCAACCGCTGGCATTACCACTACGCGCTGGCGAAGCTGCGGACCGATCCGCTGTACCCGGGTGTCGTCGACGCGTTGCGCGGCACGCGTGCACCACTCCTGGACCTCGGTTGCGGCATCGGCCTGCTGGCGCACGCGTTGCGCGCGCAAGGCATCGACCTGCCGTACCGGGGCATCGACAACGACCGGGCCAAGGTCGCGCGCGCCCGGGAGGCCGCCTCGCGCGCCGGGCTGCGCGGTGTCGCCTTCGAAACCGTCGACCTGGCCGACGGCACGCCCGCGCACCGCGGCAGCGTCGCGATCCTCGACGTGTTGCAGTTCGTCGAACTCCGCGTGCAGGACGCGATGCTGGACGCGGCCGTGGCGATGCTTGCGCCCGGCGCGCGCCTGGTGATCCGCACGGGTCTGGACGACGGCAGCCGGCGCGCCCGCATCACCCGCGGCGTCGATGCGTTCTCGCGGATGCTCGGCTGGATGAATGCAGAACCGCGCCGCTATCCGGATGCGGACGCGTTGCGCGCGCGATTCGCGGCGGCGGGATTGCGGTCGGAGTTCACGCCGTTGTTCGGCAACACGCCGTTCAACAACTGGCGGATCGTCGCGGAGGCGTGAGGTCGCCTGGGGCGGTTTCGGCATCGAACTGCTCGGGCAACGCGGTGCGATAACCGAGTGCAGCCAGTCGCTCCAACAGCAGCGCCACCAGTTCGACGTTGCGCCCGTGCGGTGCGCCTTCATGCAGCAGCACGATCGCGCCCGGCTGCAGCTGTCGTTCGATGCGCGCCAGCGCGCGCGTCGGATCCGCCTCCACCGTGTCGTACCCGCGCGCGCTCCAGGCCACCCGCGCCAGGCCGTGTGCGCGCAGCGCGGCGGCCACGAACGGATTGGCCATGCCCACCACCGCGCGGAACCAGCGCGGACGGGTGCCGGTGATGCCTTCCAGGACCTGCTGGGTGCGGGCCACTTCTTCGCGCATCCGTCGCGGCGACAACGCCCAGAACCACGCCTGCGGGTGGGTGGCGCTGTGGTTGCCGATATCGTGCCCGCGCCTGACGATCTCGCGCACCAGTGGCGGCCGGGCCGCCGCACGCTCGCCGACCAGGAAGAATGTCGCGTGTGCGCCGGCCGCGCCCAGCAGCTCGAGGATTTCGAGGGTGTCGTCCGAGGGACCGTCGTCGATGGTCACCCACACCACGCGATCGCTGGTCGGCAGCCGCGTGAGCACCGGGCTGAACAACGCCGAATCCGGGACCAGCGTGCCCCACACGAACGGCGCGTGCGATAGCAGCAACGCCGGCAACCCGACCTGCCAACCCATCCGCCACCACACCAGCGCGACCAGCAATTGCGAACCGGCGAACACCCACGCCCAGGCATGGGGCCTGCGTGGCGGGCGGTGCAGCGACCGGGGCGGGTGCATGCAGCGATCATGCCAGCGCACCTCGTCGCATTCATGAACGACCCGGATGGCGATGTTCAGCCATCGGGACCCGTTGCGACGGGCGGCTTAAACTGGGAGTTTCCCCCCGCAAGGCACGGCCGCCATGTCCCTCGACCCCGCCCTCCAGGCCCGTATCCGCTCGGTGCTCGCCGCCAACCGCGTCGTGCTCTTCATGAAAGGCTCCCCGCAGGCGCCGCAGTGCGGCTTTTCGGCCAAGGCCGTCGGCGCGCTGTCGGATACCGGCGTCGACTACGCGCACGTCGACGTGCTGGCAGACCCGGAGATCCGCGAGGGCATCAAGGCCTTCGGCCAGTGGCCGACCATCCCGCAGCTCTACATCGGCGGCGAGCTCGTCGGTGGCAGCGACATCATCGAGCAGATGGCGACCAGCGGCGAACTGCATTCGGCACTCGGCGTCGCGGCGCCGGACCGCACGCCGCCGTCGATCACGATCGCTCCCGAGGCCGCGAAGATGTTGCGCGATTCGATCGCCAACGCGGGCGGCGGCCATGCCCTGCAGGTGACGGTCGACGCGCAGTTCAATGCGCGGCTGCAACTCGCCGCGATCGCTCCGAACGCGATCGCCACCGAGGCCGACGGCGTGCGCGTGCAGTTCGACCTGGCGTCGGCACGTCGCGCGGAGGGCCTGCGCATCGACTGGGTCGACGACGCGCGCGGCAAGGGCCTCTTCATCGAGAACCCGAACGCACCGCCGAAAGTCCATGCGCTGTCGCCCGACGAAGCCGCGCGACGCGTCGCCGCCGGCGACCTGTTGCTGGTCGACGTGCGACCCGCCGACGAGCGCGAGCTCGCCCCGGCGCCAGTCGCGTTCCGCACGCTGGACGACAACGGCCTGGCGGAACTCGAGGCGTTGCCGAAGGACACGGCCATCGCGTTCCTCTGCCACCACGGCAACCGCAGCGCGCAGGCCGCCGAACACTTCCGCCAGCGCGGCTTCCGCGATCTGCACAACGTCATCGGCGGCACCGAGGCCTGGTCGGACGTCGACCCCTCCGTCCCCCGCTACTAACCCAATGTGGGAGCCGGCATGCCGGCGAAAAGCTTCGCCGCCGTGGCGGCTCCCACATCTATCCGCCGAAGCCGCCCTGGGCGAGGAACTCGCGTTCTTCGGGTGTGCTTTCGCGACCGAGCACGGCATTGCGGTGCGGGAAGCGCCCGAAGCGCCGGATGATCTCCCGGTGGTGCAGCGCCCACTTCGCCTCGCCCATCGCCTGCAACAGCGCGACCGCGCGTTCCTGGTCCTCGATCGCTTCCGAATGCTGGAACGGCAGGTAGCAGAACATCCGCAGCTGGCGCGCGACCTTCGCGTCTTCGCCTGACGCCACCATTGCTTCGGCGAAGTGCCGCGCCAGGGGATCCGTCGCGTAGGCGTGGCCCGTGCCGCGGAACACATTGCGCGGGAACTGGTCGAGCAACAGCAGCAACGCCAGGCCGCCTTCGGGCGTCCCGGCCCAGCCATCGAGTTCGCGACGCGCCGCGGCGAAATGTGCCTCGCGAAAACGACGATCGAACTCCGCATCGAACGCGGCATCGGTCGTGAACCACCGCTTCGGCCCGGCCTCCCGCCAGAACGCAACCACCTCGCCGGGCGCCACCGCCACTGCGCTCATTCGTCGAACCGCAGGTGCCTCACGGACTTGCCGTGGCGACGGATCAGCCGCAGCGCCTCGATGCCGACCTGGATGTGGTTCTCCACGAACTCGGACGACACGCGTGCGTCGGACGCCTCGGTCTTCACTCCTTCCGGGATCATGGGCTGGTCGCTGACCAGCAGCAGCGCGCCGCAGGGAATTCGGTTGGCGAACCCGGCCGCGAAGATCGTCGCGGTCTCCATGTCGATCGCCATGCAGCGCAGCGTGCGCAGGTATTCCTTGAACGCGGCGTCGTGTTCCCACACGCGTCGGTTGGTGGTGTAGACGGTACCGGTCCAGTAGTCGTGGCCCAGGTCGCGGATCATCGTCGACACCGCGCGTTGCAGCGCGAACGCGGGCAACGCGGGCACTTCGGCAGGCATGTAGTCGTTGGACGTGCCGTCGCCGCGGATCGCCGCGATGGGCAGCACCAGGTCGCCCAGCTGGTTCTTCTTCTTCAGGCCGCCGCACTTGCCCAGGAACAGTACCGCCTTGGGCTCGATCGCCGACAGCAGGTCCATCAGGGTGGCCGCGTTCGGGCTGCCCATGCCGAAGTTGATCATGGTGATGCCGTCGGCGGTGGCGCTCGGCATCGGGCGGTCCAGGCCCACCACCTCGGCGCCGGTCAGGCGGCTGAAGTGGCCGAGGTAGCCGCCGAAGTTGGTGACCAGCACGTGCTCGCCGAACCCGTCCAGCGGCACGCCGGTGTAGCGCGGCAGCCAGTTGGCGACGATCTGTTCCTTCTCCTTCATGGAGGGGATTCTATCCATGACTATCGTCAGGGTTGGCACCGGCCGTGCCCGGAGCTACGGTCCCCGGACTATTGGGGAGACCACCGATGCTCAAGCCCTTGACCGCCGCCCTGGCGACGACGTTGCTGTTCGGCTGCGCGTCCGCCGAGCCGCGCGGCGCCGCGCCCGGGGATACCGACGCCCGTGTCACCTTTGCCGAAGACGCCTACCCGAGTACCTACGCGCCGATCGCGGCGCCGCCGGTGCTGATCACGGGTGCCACCGTGCTGACGGGCACCGGCACGCGCCTCGACGGCGCCGACGTACTGTTCAGCGGTGGCGAGATCGTGGCGGTCGGCCAGGGCCTGCAGGCGCCCGCCGGCGCGGTCACCATCGACGGCACCGGCAAGTGGGTCACCCCCGGCCTGATCGACGTCCACTCGCACCTGGGCGTGTACCCCAGCCCGGGCACCGAGTCGCACAGCGACGGCAACGAGGCCACCGCGCCGGTGACCGCCAACGTCTGGGCCGAGCATTCGGTCTGGCCGCAGGATCCCGGCTTCGCGACGGCGCTGGCCGGCGGCGTCACCTCGCTGCAGGTGCTGCCCGGCTCGGCCAACCTGGTCGGTGGCCGCGGCGTCACCCTCAAGAACATCCCCGCGCACACCTACCAGGCGATGAAGTTCCCGGGCGCGCCGTGGGGCATGAAGATGGCCTGCGGCGAGAACCCCAAGCGCGTCTACGGCGAGCGCGGCGGTCCGTCCACGCGGATGGGTAACGTCGCCGGCTACCGCGCCGCGTTCATCGACGCCGCCGAGTACCGCCGCAAGCGCATGGAAAATGACGAGGATTCCGACGGCGACAGCGGCGGCAAGCGCGACCTCAAGCTCGAGACCCTGGCCGGCGCACTGGCCGGCGAGATCAAGGTCCACATCCACTGCTACCGCGCCGACGAGATGGCGACGATGCTCGACCTGGCCGACGAGTTCGGCTTCGAGATCGCCGCTTTCCACCACGGCGTGGAGGCCTACAAGCTCGCCGACCGGCTCGCCGCCGAGGGCGTGTGCGGCGCGCTGTGGGCCGACTGGTGGGGCTTCAAGATGGAAGCGTTCGACGGCATCCAGACCAACATCGCGCTGGTCGACCGGCCGCCGGGCGGCTGCGCGATCGTCCACTCCGATTCGGCGGAGGGCATCCAGCGGCTCAACCAGGAGGCGGCGAAGGTGATCGCGCATGCACGGCTGGCCGGCATGGAAATCGCGCCGGAGCGCGCGATCCAGTGGGTCACCGCCAACCCGGCGAAGTCGATGGGCATCCTCGACATGACCGGCACCCTGGAGCCCGGGAAGATGGCCGACGTGGTGCTCTGGAGCGGCAATCCCTTCAGCGTCTACGCGCAGGCCGAACACGTCTACATCGATGGCGCCCTGATCTACGACCGCGACGACCCGTCGCGCCAGCCACGATCGGACTTCCTGCTCGGCCAGGACGTCGGCGACCGCATCCGCGCAGGAGGTGCCCGATGAACCGCCTGACGTCACGTCATTCCCGCGAATCTCGTCATTCCCGCGAAGGCGGGAATCCATCGCGGTGGATCCCCGCCTTCGCGGGGATGACACGTGGGGTCGCGGGGATGACGGCCTTGTTGTTCGCATTCGCGGCGAGCGCGCAGGACGTGCTGATCCGCAACGCCACCGTCCACACCGCCACCGAGCGCGGCACGCTCCAGGGCGCCGACGTGCTGGTACGCGGCGGCCGCATCGCCGCCATCGGCACCGGCCTCGACGCGGCGGGCGCGCAGGTCGTCGAGGCCGAGGGCCGGCCGCTGACGCCGACCTTGTTCGG
>DASTUL010000082.1:0-2631 GCA_035759645.1 Lysobacteraceae bacterium
GCACCACCGCATCGCCGCCGAGCAGGCGATTCGCCTCGAGGGCGAGCGCACGGTTGGCGCGGTCGGTGACGAAACCCACGGCGGTCACCGCGAGGACAGCCAGCACCAGCGCCGCGACCAGGATGCGCACGTCACCGGCGCGCAGGTCGCGCCGCAGCTGGCGCCAGGCCAATCCGGGGACGTTGCTCATGCGGCGTGCGCCGGCGTGGTTTCGTCGCCGACCAGGCGGCCACCGTCGAGCCGCAACTGGCGGCGGCACCGGCTGGCCAGGTGCTCGTCATGGGTGACCAGCACCAGCGTGGTGCCGGCCTGGGCGTTCATCCCGAACAGCAACTCGATGATGCCCTGCCCGGTGCGGCTGTCGAGGTTGCCGGTGGGTTCGTCCGCCAGCAGCAACGAGGGTTCGGTGACGAACGCGCGGGCCAGGGCGACCCGTTGCTGTTCGCCGCCCGACAGTTGCCGCGGGTAGTGGTCCAGCCGAGCGCCCAGTCCCACCTGGCCGAGGATCGCCTTCGCGGGACCTTCCGCGTCGCGGTCGCCGCGCAGCTCCAATGGCAGCATCACGTTCTCCAGCGCGGTCAGCGACGGCAGCAACTGGAAGCTCTGGAACACGAAGCCGACGTGCTCGCCGCGAACGCGCGCGCGGCCGTCCTCGTCGAGCGTGGAAATCGGCTCGCCAGCGAGCACGACGTGGCCGCGGCTCGGCGCATCCAGGCCGGCGAGCAACGACAGCAGCGTGCTCTTGCCAGAGCCCGACGCGCCGACGATCGCGACGCTGTCGCCCCGCGCGATGTCGAAGCCGATGTCGTCGAGGATCACCAGTTCGCCCGACGGCAGCGCGACGCGCTTGCCGAGCGATTCGACCTGGAGGATGGGTCCGGCGGTTTGCGACGGGTCACGAGGGGGCACGGGATGTCCTGTCAAAATGGAACGATGACCATCCCATATGCCAGCCGTCACCGGGTTTCACAATGGGCCATCCGCTGGGGCGCGCTGCTCCTGGCCGCGATGCTGTGCCTCACTGCATCCGCGCAAACCGTCGACAGCCCGCGCACGGTGCTGGTGATGGGCGACTCGCTGTCGGCCGCCTACGGCCTGGCCACGGACGAGGGTTGGGTGGCGTTGGCGGCGAGTCGCATCGAGGACCGCCTGCCCGGCTGGCGCGTGGTCAACGCGAGCATCAGCGGCGAAACCACTGCCGGGGGCAAGGCGCGGATCATCGATGCGCTGGTGCGGCATCGACCGTCGGTCGTGGTCATCGCACTGGGCGCCAACGACGGCTTGCGTGGGCTGCCCATCGACGTCATGCGCCGCAACCTCGCGTGGATGATCGGCGCCGCACACGGCGCCCGCGCCGAGGTGCTGCTGGTCGGCATGCAGATGCCGCCCAACCTCGGGCCCGAGTACACCCGTGACTTCGCTGAAAGCTATTCGATGCTCGCCGAACGTTTCGACACCGCGCTGGTGCCCTTCCTGCTGGAGCCGGTCGCTACGGAGCGAGAGAACTTCCAGGGCGACAACCTGCATCCGGTCGCTGGCGTGCAGGACGAGTTGCGGGACCATGTGTGGGAGGGGCTTGCGCCGTTGCTGGACTGAGGTTGGTCGCGGCTCACGCCGCTCCTACGGGCGGGGCTGCACGATGCATGGACTCGTTCCATGGAGCGTGCCATGGCCCGCATCGCCGACCGCGTCTACACGGACGCCGACCAGATCGCCAGGCTGGAGGGCGTGATCCGGCAACTGTCCGACGGGGATCGCGTCTCGCTCCTGCTGGAAGGCGGCGAGGTCGTCCAGGGCATCGTCGCCATGCGCCCGACGCCGCAGGTGTTCTTCGACCATGCCGGCCGCGAGGGCATCAACGCGATGGTGCGGGTCGAGGATCCGGCGCTCGACCATCCCGAGTCTGCTGGCTGGCGGGACCTGTGGGTCGACGCCATTCGCGAGGTGCGCCACCACAACCCGCCTTGATGTCGCCCACGTGATGCGGTGCTTCAGGCGTGGTGCGCGCGCACCTGTCCGGCGGGATCGCGCGGGGCTTCGTGCAGCAGGCGCCTGGTGACGCCGTTGGTCCAGCCGAATCCGTCCTGCAGTTCGTACTCGCCGCCGCCACCGCCATGCGCGCCATCGGGCGACGGCCGCAACACGTACTTCTCCACCAACTTGCCTTCGCGTTCGTACAGGCTGCCCACCGTTTCGAGCCAGCGATGCGCGATCTCCGCGGCCAGGGCGTGCTGGCCGTGCGCACGCAGGCCTCGGATCGCGATCCACTGCAAGGGCGCCCAGCCGTTGGGCGCGTCCCATTGCTGGCCACTCACGTTCCGGGTCGTGGCCAGGCCGCCCGGTTCCAGCAGGTGGTCGCGCAACGTCGCCGCCACGCGCGCGGCCTGGTCGGCGGTGCCCAAGCCGACATACAGCGGCGTCGCCATCGCGGCGCACAGCAGGTCGCGCGGCTTGTCCTCCTGCCAGTCGTAGTCGAACCACCCGCCGGACGCCTCGCGCCAGAACCACTTGTCCATCGCCGCGGCGCGCTCCCGCGCGAGCTGCGCGAACCGCCCGGCGCAGTCGTCCTCGCCGACCGCTTCGGCCAACTGCGCGATCTGCGCTTCCAGCTTGTGCAGGAACGCGTTGAGG
>DASTUL010000083.1:0-6384 GCA_035759645.1 Lysobacteraceae bacterium
CCCGCTGGCGATCGTCGACCGCATCGAGGTCCTGGAGGACGGCGCGTCCGCGCTGTACGGCTCCGACGCGATCGCGGGCGTGGTCAACATCATCACCCGCCGCGATTTCGACGGCGCGGAGATCAGCGCGCAGTACGGCGAGTACACCGAGGGCGACGGTGCGACCGGCAAGGTCGACATCGCGTGGGGCCATGACACGGAGCGCAGCAACCTGTTCCTGGGGGCCAGCTACACCAACCAGGACGAAGTGCTCGCGCGCGACCGTGCGCAGGCCAGCTTCCCGGTGCCGGGGACGGGTGTCGCGTTCGGAAGCTCGGGCACGCCCACCGGCCGCTTCATCTTCACCGACCCGAACACCGGCGTGACCTTTGACGTCACTCCCAACACGGGCGCCAGCGATCCGACGTACGACCCCACGCAGACCGGGTGCGACCGCACCGACGACTATCACTGCTTCGCCACCGCCGACCGCTTCAACTTCGCGCAGTACAACCTGGTGGTGACGCCGTCCGAACGCGCGGGCGTGTTCGGCCAGTTCCGCTTCGACCTCAACGAGGCGACCAGCTGGTACGCGAAGGCCCTCTACAACCGCCGCGAGTCCACCAACCAGGCCGCGCCCGAGCCCATGTTCCTGGGCCCGGAGGCCGGCACCGGCAACCCGCGTGCCGACGGCATCTTCATTTCAGGCGACAACCCGTTCAACCCGTTCGGGTTCGACCTCGTGTCGGTGGACGACCCGGCGACACCGGAAAACGAAGCCAACCTGATCCTGATCGGGCGCCGCCCGGTCGAGGGTGGGCCGCGCGTGTTCGAGCAGGAGGTCGACACCTGGTACGTGGGCACCGGCCTCGAGGGCGCGATCGACGTCGGCGCGCGCACATGGTTCTGGGACGTGAACCTGGCGCACAGCGAGAACAAGGCCGAGCAGACGAACTACGGCAGCTACGACATCCGCAACATCGCGCTCGCCCTGGGCGATCCGGCGGCCTGCGCGGCGGTGGCCGGTTGCGTGCCGCTCAACATCTTCGGCGGCCCGGGCACGATCACGGACGAGATGCTCGGGTTCATCCAGCCGGTGGTGCACGACCGCAGCGAGAACACGCTTTCGGTCGCGACCGCGAACCTGTCCGGTGATCTGTTCGACTTGCCGGCGGGCCCGCTGGCGTTCGCGGCCGGCATCGAGCACCGCCGCTACGAGGGTAGTTACCAGCCGGACCCGCTGGTCGTTGCCGGCTTCTACAACGGCGTCCCGTCGCTGCCGACCTCGGGCGAATACGACGTGTCCGAGGTCTATACCGAGTTGAACGTCCCGCTGGTCGCGGATGCGTCGTGGGCGAAGAACCTCGACCTCAGCCTGGCAGGACGCTATTCGGACTACTCGACGTTCGGCGGCGAGTTCACCGGCAAGGTCGGCGTGCGCTGGCAGCTGGTCGAAGAACTGATGTTCCGCGCCACCTTCGCCGAAGGTTTCCGCGCGCCGTCGATCGGCGAGCTGTTCGGCTCCGCCGCGCGGTTCGATGCGCAACTCAACGACCCGTGCACCGAGCCGTTCCTCGACCCCTCGCTGGAGAGCAACTGCCGCGCGCTCGGCGTGCCGGCGGGTTACGCCCAGCCGAACCCGCAGATCTCGGTCACGACCGGCGGCAACCGCGACCTCGAGCCGGAACGCGCCGACAGCTTCAGTACGGGCTTCGTGTGGAGCCCGACCGTCGCCGTCGAGGCCGGGATCGCGGAGCGCATGGACATCGAAGTCACGTACTACCGGCACGAGGTCGAAGGGGCGATCCAGGCGATCGACGCGCAGACGCAGCTGGACCTGTGCGTCGAGACGCGCGATCCGACGTTCTGCGGCGGCATCACCCGCGCGCCAACCGGCGGGATCAACGGGTTCAACAACCGCCTGACCAACCTCGGTGTGATCGAGACCGACGGCTGGGACGTGGACCTGTTCTGGACGTTGCCCGAGACCGACGCCGGCCGGTTCGCGATCACCTGGCGCAACACGTTCGTGGGGCACTACGAAGCCGTCGGCGCAGCGGGGCAGGTGCAGCCGCAGTCGCCGGGCGTGGAAGTCGTGGACAGCGCGATCCCGGACTGGACGTCGACGTTCGTGGCCGACTGGGAGCGTGACGCGTGGTCCGCGTCGTGGACGATGCGGCGCATCTCCGAGCTGCGCGAGGAATGCGGCGGCGCGGTGGCGTTCCCGATCTGCAGCAATCCCGAAACGGGCACCAACGTGCTGGAGGCCACGACCTACCACGACCTGCAGGTGGGTTACCGCTTCGACATGCTCCGCGGGCTGGAACTGCTGCTCGGCGTCAACAACCTGTTCGACGAGGATCCGCCGATCTGCCTGTCGTGCTCGCTCAACGGGTATGACGCGTCGACGTACGACATCCCCGGCGGGCAGTTCTGGTACGTGCGCGCCGACCTGCGGTTCTGACGCACCCGTGCCGGATCGCGCGCCCGCGGCTCAGCTGCGCAGCGCGCTTTCCGGCACGTCAAGCGCGATCGACAGGGCAAGGTGGTCGGACAGCGCGGCCGGCAGGGCGCGGTGGTCCGCGCAGCGGCCCAGGCCCGGCGTCACCAGGATGTGGTCGATCGCCTTCACCGGTTTCCAGCTGGGGAACGTTGCCACCACGCATGCCGGTGGCTGCAGGCGCGTGCGCCGGTAGAGCAGTTCCATCTCCGGCCGGTCTGGCGTGCAGTTGAAGTCGCCCATCAGCACCGCGTGCCGATGGTCGTGCAGCACCTCGGCGATGAACGCCAGTTGCGACAGCCGCGACGCCGCGCCCAACGAGAGGTGCGCGACCGCGATCACCAGGCCGTCGTCGCCGTCGCCGAAGCGTGCCACCAGGACGCCGCGGCCGCGGACGCGACCCGGGAGCGGATGGTCGGTGACCTCGACCGGCTCGATCTTCGCCAGCAACCCGTTCGCGCTGGACGCCACGCCGCCGACGCTGCGATTCGGCTGGTGGCTCCAGTAATCGAAACCCGCGCGCTCGGCCAGGTAGTGGGTCTGGTTGGTGAACCCGGAACGCAGGCTGCCCGGGTCGCTTTCCTGCAGGCCGACGATGTCGTGCTCGCCCGCCAATTGCGCGATCTGGTCCAGCGCGCCGCGCTTGTTGGTCGGCAGTACGTGGGACCAGCTGCGGGACAGGTAGTCCGAATAGCCGCGCGTGCTGGAACCCGCCTGGATGTTGGCGCTGAGCAGCTTGAGCCGGCGCGTCTCCATGCGGGGAAGGCCGGCGCACGAGGCGCCGGCCGCGGCCCTTACTGTTGCCCGGCCGCGCCCTCTTGCGCGGCACGCTCCATCGCGACCAGCTGGCTGGCGATGCGCAGGGGATCGGCCCCGGTGACCCGGTACTTGCCGTTGACCACCAGGGTCGGCGTGCCGTTGACGCCCGAGCGCTGCAGGAACTGCGCGGCGCGCTTGAGCTTCGCGTCGATGCCGAAGCTCTGCATCGCGGCGGCGAACTCGTCGGCGTCGACATCGGCATGCGCGGCGTACCAGCGCCCGATCTCCTCGGGCGTGGCGTTCTGGATCGGCAATTCGCCGGCCAGGTGCAACGCGGCGAACATCGCGTCGTGCGTCTCGTCGGCCACGCCCAGCGCCTCGGCGGTGTAATAGGCCTGCGCGTACGGGATCCACATGCCGCCGAACGGCGCCGGCACGTAGGTCACGCGGACGTCGGCGGGGAGCCTGGCCTTCCACGACGCGATGGCGGGCTGGAACGTCGCGCAGTGCGGGCAGGTGTAGCCGAAGACTTCCACCACCTCGACCTGGCCGTTGGCCGGGTCGAAGGGCTCGCCGTTGGGGATCACGACGTAGTCGGTGCCTTCCACCGGCGGCGAGCCGCTGGCGGCCGCGGCCAGCGCTGCCTCGGCGGCCACCGGGTCGATGGCCGCGGCAGCCGCGGCCTGGTTGGCGGCCGACGCCGCGGCCGAGTTGGCGGGGGCGGCGGAGTCCGACGTTGCAGTGGCCGCCGGCGTCGCAGCGGTGGCGGCATCGGACGGCGTGTCCTCCGCGGTGCACGCGGCGATGGGCAGCAACGCCGCCAGGATCAGGCCCAGGCGCGGGAGCAAGGCAAGGCGCGAAGTCATTTCGTCATCTCCTCGGTTGGCGGCCGCTGGCGGGATCGCGCGGAAAACCGAGGATACCGGGCAACGTCCTGAACGCCCCGTGCAGGTGACCGGGGCCGGATGCGACGACGCCGGCTATTCGGTGAAGTTCGCGCGCGGATGCAGGCCTTCGATGTAGCTGGCGAGCGCCTGGATTTCCTCGTCGGTCAGCTCGGCGGCGACATCGGCCATCACGGCGTTGGCATGGTCGCCGCTGCCCATCGCCATGCCGTCGCGGAACAGCTGCAGCTGGCGGGCGGTGTAGTCGGCGAACTGGCCGGCGACGGCCGGATAGGGCGGGCCGGGGTTGCCGCGGCCGGCGGGACCGTGGCACGCCAGGCACGCCGGGATCTCGCGCTCGAAATCACCGGAGCGGTACAGCTGCTGCCCGACCTCGAAGAACTTGAGGCCCGCGTACTTGCCCTCGGTGATCGTGGTGTCGTCGGCGATGCCGGCGCCGGCGGACTGGCTGGCGAAGTACGCGCCGATGTCGCGCATGTCCTGTGCGCTCAGTGGCATGGCGTAGGGCTGCATCAGCGCGGCCATCGGCGTGGTGCGCTCGCCGCTCTTGAACAGGGCCAGCTGGCGGGCGATGTAGCGCTCGTTCTGGCCGGCGATGCGCGGGTACTGCGGATCGGACGGATTGCCGTCCACGCCGTGGCAGGCGGCGCAGACCGCGGCCTTGGCGGCGCCGGCCTCGGCATCGCCCGGCTGCGTGTCGGCGAGCGCCGCCATGGCCGTCGCATCGATCGAGGCGACCTGCACCGTGCCGGGGCTTTCCAGCGGCGAGACAGTCGCGGTCGAACCGGCCGGCTGCTCCGGGGCAGGCTGTTCCGGGGCGGGCTCCGCCGTCGGCGTGTTCTGGGCGAAGGCAAAGGCGGCCACCGCGAAGGCGGCGGTGCCGGCGAGGCCGAGGACGCGGGGATGGCGCATGCAGGAACTCCGGGAGCGCATGGGGCGGCGCGCCGAAGGCGCCGAAACCGAGAAATTATCGGCGCGCGTCGCGGGCGGGTCAAACCAGGCATGCGATCCTATCGGCATGGCATCGCCTCCCAAACGTCCCGCTTACGCGCCGCGACCCGCGCCAAAGTCCGCGCCCAACCCGCTCGCACGGGCCAGTTACCTCTGCGCGGCACACAATCCGGGCCAGTTGCCGCCCGATGGTGGCGCGGAGGTCGCGTTCGCCGGGCGATCCAACGCGGGCAAGTCCAGCGCGCTGAATGCGCTCGTGGGCCAGAACGCGCTGGCGCGGGTGTCCAAGACGCCCGGCCGCACGCAGCAACTTGTCTTTTTCGACGTGACGGCGGGCAGCGAGGGCGCCGCCGGCGTCGCGCCGGCGGATGCGCGCTACCTGGTCGACCTGCCCGGCTACGGCTACGCCAAGGTCCCGCAGGACCTGCAGGCGCACTGGCAGGCGTTCCTGGACGGTTACTTCGGTTCGCGCATGGCATTGCGCGGCCTGGTCGTCGTGATGGACATCCGCCACCCGCTCAAGGACTACGACCTGCAGATGCTCGGCTACGCGGTCCGCCGCGGCCTGCCGGCCCACGCGATGCTCACCAAGGCCGACAAGCTCTCGCGCGGCGCCGTCGGAAACGCCGTGCTGGCCGTGCGCCGCGAATTGTCCAGTTCGTTCGGTGATTCGGTGACGGTGCAGGCTTTTTCGGGCGAATCGAAGCAGGGTGTCGAAGAGGCCCGGGATGTGGTCCAGGGCTGGTTGGGTCTTTAAGAGCGCGGATTTGTCGCGGGGGGGCGGTGTCGCTGCCCCTGTCCGGGGCCACGACCGCGGCGATGGGGTTGTCGGATTGCGAGCTGGCGCTGGCCGAGGGCTTGTCATCGGTGACCGGCTCGTTGTGCGGACGGCCGCGGAATTTCCCCGGACAGGGGCAGCGACACCGCCTTGCGACAGTCGTCGCGGGCGCTTTGCCCAAGCGGCAGCGCACGCGTCCCGCACGAACCCGCCGCCGCAGTGTTCCGCCCTTGGAGCTATCCGCCTTCATGGGCGACGGATAGAGTGGCGCGATGTCGAGTCCCAGCGCAGTCGGAGATACCCCGGTCACCAGTCGCGATGAACTGGTCGCCTACCTTGCCGATGGTGACAAGCCGGTGGATGCGTGGCGCATCGGGACCGAGCACGAGAAGTTCGGGTTCCGGTTGAGCGACCTGCGGCCGCCGACGTTCGATGGCGAGCAGGGCATCGAAGCGTTGCTGAAAGGATTGACGCGATTCGGCTGGAAGCCGGTCGAAGAACATGGCCGCACG
>DASTUL010000084.1:0-6736 GCA_035759645.1 Lysobacteraceae bacterium
ACGATGTCCATTCCACTTCGTTGCCGTTGTGGCCAGGTCCAGGGTGTGATCGGCACCGAGCGCACGTACGTCCGGGCGACTTGCTACTGCAAGGACTGTCGCGCCTTTGCCGAATGGCTCGGCGCGCCGGGCCTGCTCGACCAGGCCGGTGGCGTGGACGTCGTCGCAATGGCGCCGTCGCAGGTCCGGATCACGGCGGGGCAGGGACAGGTCGCCTGCATGTCGCTGAGCGAGCGCGGCATCCATCGCTGGTACGCGGCCTGTTGCCGCACCCCGCTCGGCAACATGGGGCGGAACCCGGCCATCCATTACGTGGGGATGTCCACGGCCTGCATGGAGGGCGCCGGCTCGGCTGTCGACGCTGCCTTCGGCCCGGCGGGGCGCTGCGTGATCAACACCGAATCGGCAACCACGCCCGTGGCGAAGACGCCGGTCGAATTCCTGCTGGGCGGCTTGAGGATCGCGCTGGGGATCTTCGGCGGGAAGCTGCGCGGCCTTCGCCAGTCGCCGTTCTACGACGTGTCGAAGGGACGCGCGCAATGCCAGGTCGTCCGGCCGGATCGGTGACAGGCGCGTGCGCTAACCTGCCCGGCAACTCGTAGGCGGAGCGCGGCATGCACAGGCGACAGTTCCTCGGAAGTGCGGCACTGGCGGGCCTGCTGCCCCTGGTCGTGGGTGGCGGTGCGACTGCTGCCCCATCCGCCGCCACGCGCGGGCGCCTGCTGCCCAAGGCCCTTAACCCCGGCGACACCATCGGCCTGGTCAGCCCCTCAGCTGCCGTCGACGCGCGAATGACACTGCAGATCACCCGAGAGGCCATGGAGGCGCTCGGCTTCAGGGTGAAGACCGCGCCGCACTATGCCGGGCGGCGAGGGCACCTGGCCGGCACCGACGCCGAGCGCGCCGGGGACCTCAACGCAATGTTCGCGGACGACGCGGTCGACGGCATTGTCTGCGTCCGTGGTGGTTCCGGCGCCGCGCGGCTGCTGCCGCTGCTCGACTACGCCGCCATTCGCGCCAATCCGAAGGTGCTGCTGGGCTATTCGGACATCACCGCGCTGCACAACGCGATCCTCGCGCAGGCGGGACTGGTGACCTTCCACGGCCCGATCGGCGCGGGCAGCTGGAATCCGTTCAACGTGGACCAGTTCAAGCGCATGTTCTTCGAGCGCGAGCTGATGCAATACCGAAACGTAGTTACCGACGCGGACGACGAGCTGGTGCCGCGCGAGAACCGCACGCTCACGATCACCGGGGGCAAGGCGCGGGGCGAACTGGTCGGCGGCAACCTGACGGTGCTGACGGCGGTGGCGGGCTCGCCCTATCTGCCGGACTTCGCCGGGAAGATCCTGTTCCTCGAGGACGTGGAGGAGGCGCCCTACCGCGTCGACCGCATGCTCACCACGCTCAAGCTGATGGGCACGCTGGATGTCATCGCCGGCTTCATCTTCGGCGAGTGCACGGATTGCGACCCCGGCTCGGGTTACGGGTCGCTGACGCTCGACCAGATCTTCGACGACCACATCAAGCCGCTGGGCATCCCCGCCTACCGCGGCGCGATGATCGGGCACATCAAGGAGCAGTTCATCGTGCCGCACGGTGGGCTGGTGGAAATGAATGCGGATGCCGGAACGTTCGGAATGCTGGAGCCGGTGTTCCAAGGCGCCTAGCGGTAACGATATCGATCCGTTCAGTTGATCCCGTACCGTTTCTCCTCCGATTCATCGGTGGCGAGCTACCGTTCGGGTCACACCCCAGTTCGGGAGCGCGCAATGAAATCCCTGTTGATTGCCATGACGTTGGCGACGTTCGCCTTGTCCGGAACGGCTGTTGCCGACGATTCGGACAAGGAGGACCGCAAGGACTACGAGGAAGCCCAGCGCGAGGCGTGGAAGGACCGGAACGAAGCGGCCCGCGAATACGCGAAGGACCGTCGCGAGGCCGAGCGCGAATACTGGAAGGACCGCCGGGAAGCCGAGCGCGAGTTCCAGAAGGACCGCCGCGAGGCCCTGAAGGAGCAGGCCAAGGACTATCGCCGCTGGGCCCGTGGCGAGTACATCTCGCGCGACTACCTGGGCGAGTCGTATTACGTGCGCGATTACCGTGCGTACGACCTGGCCCCGCCGCCGCGCGGATACGTGTACGTGCGTCCGTACCAGGACGACGAGACGTTCTACCTGGTGCAACTGGCGACCGGCCTGATCTCCACGATCTTCGGCGACTAGCCGGCGATCGGTACTGCACCATCGAGGGCGCCCCTGCAGGGCGCCCTTTCTTTTGCGGGCCTCGCCCCGCGACTGGCTATGATCCGCACATGAGCAAGCTCCTCCTCAACCTCCGCCATGTGCCCGACGACGAGGCCGACGACGTGCGCGCGATGCTCGATGAGGCCCGGATCGCGTTCTACGAAACCAAGCCGAGCGCATGGGGGATTTCGGCCGGCGGCATCTTCGTGACCGAGGATGCGGATGCGCCAGAGGCCAAGCGCCTGATGGCGATCTACCAGGGCGAGCGCCGCACCCGCGCCCGCGCCGAACACGCGGCTGCCCAGCGAGACGGCACCGCGGAGACTTTCTGGACGGTGCTGCGTGACGAACCAGGACGCGTCGCGCTGGTGGCGCTGGCGATCGTGTTCCTGCTGGCCCTCGTCGCGCTGCCGGTGTGGCTGCTTCGCGGGTAGCGAACGCAGTCTAGAACCGGTACTCCACCGTCAGGCTCAGGCTGCGCGCGCTGCTGGCGTCATCGGACAATGCGTACTCGTCGTTGACCGCGTCGTACTCCACCTGCGCGTAGTCGTACTGGTTCACCATCAGTCCCACGTCGAGCAGCGGCAGGATCGTCGTGCCCACGCCGACGCCGACGTAGTGGCCGCCGTCGCTGCGCGAGAAGTTGCGACGGTCTGTCACGGCCGATGCGTCCAGCGGACTGTCGGTGGAGGTGACATCCAGGTCGTGCTTGAAGCCGATGTAGCCGGCGCGGCCGATGAAGTAGACCGGCAGCAACGGCGGCTTGATCCGGGCGTTGAGGCCGGCGAACGCGTAGCGCGAATCGAGCGTGTAGGCGTGCTCGATGGAGCCGCCTGTGTAGTCATGCAGCGTGCGGTCCTCCAGTTCGCCGAGCTTGCCGACGCCGCCTTCGACGCCGACCTGCGCCATGCCGATGCCCCAGCGGTAGCCGGCGCTGCCCTGCACCAGGCTGGTGCTGTCGCCATCGAAGTCATCGCCGTCCAGGTCGATGCCGCCGAACTGGCCGTTGACGAAGAAATCGCCCGCCAGCGCGGTGGGGGCGGCGAGGGTGGCGGCGAAACAGGCGGCGACCAGGGTGGCGTATCCAGGCGTTTGCATGTCGGGTGCGGCTCCAGTGTGGTGCGGGCAAGTTAGACGCCCGCGCGGCGAGCAGGGTAGCCGGAAAGCGTGGCACTGGGGGTGGGGTTCAGTTTCGGGCGCGCGAATGCGCGTCGCTGCACGGGCCACCGACGCGTCGATCTCTAGTCTTGGATGTCATCAACCGTCGAAGTCCCGCCTCATGCCCCCATTGCCTGCTGTTCATGCTCGTCCCGCCGCGCATCGGCCCGTCGATCGCAGCGACGCGTTCCTGCGTCACGTCGAGCATCCCGACTTTCCGTGTGTCGGCTCCAAGGCGGCGCTCGCCCAGGACGCCATCCGTACGCTCGAGCTGGCGCCGCTGGGAAGCCGGGACAACGACGCGGCCTTGCTCGATGGATTGGCCTCGTTTGCCCGGCATCTCGCGGCGCAGCCGATCGACTCGACCGGGGTGCACTCCATGGTCGCGATCTTCGAAGGTCCCACGGACACCGACGAAATGCGCTTCGAAGCCTTGTTGTGGTCGCAGCTCCAGCGCTTGCACCTGCTGGACGTGCGCCGTGGCCACGCCTGGGCCGATGACGTCAGCCGCGACCCGGACAACCCGCAGTTCAGCCTGAGCCTGGCTGGCCATCCGTACTTCGTCATCGGCCTGCATCCGGGGGCGTCGCGACTCGCGCGCCGCTTCGCGTGGCCCGCGATGGTGTTCAATTCGCACGTACAGTTCGACCGCCTGCGCAGTGACGGCCGTTACGCGAAGATGCAGAAGGCGACCCGTGCCCGCGACTTGGCGCTGCAGGGATCGATCAACCCCAACCTGGCCGATTTCGGCACGGCGCCGGAGACCCGCCAGTACAGCGGGCGGGCGGTCGACGCGGGTTGGAAGTGCCCGTTCCACACGGTCAAGGGAGCCTCCTCGCGTGACTGACACCATCGAACGCGATTGCATCCGCATCCCGCCGTGCTCGGGACGCGCGGTCGAGCTGGCTGCCGGCGACGAGCTGGTCGTCATCGATCCGGAGGGCCAGCAAGTGAGCGATCTCGTGGCGTTCAATCGGGACGACCTGGACGAGTACCTGTCGTCGGGACGCTCGATCGATTACGCCTCGAAGCTTTGGCTCACCACCGGCGATGTGCTGTATTCAAACCGCAGCCGGCCGATGTTCGACATCGTCGAGGACACCTGCGGCCGCCACGACTTCACCCTGACGCCGTGCTCGAAGGAAATGTTCTCGATCATCTACGGTGAAACCGAAGGCCGGCCCGGGTGCGAGGGCAACCTTGCGACGGCGCTGGCGCCGTACGGAATCGGCGTGGACCGGGTCCCGATCGCGTTCAACATCTTCATGCACGTGTCGTTCGACGGCGAGACCGGGAAGGTCGCGGTGCTGCCGCCCATGAGCCGCGCCGGTGACCACATCCGGTTGCGCGCGCGCATGCCGCTGGTGGTGGCGATGACGGCGTGTTCGGCCGGCCAGTCGAACAACTTCAATTACAAGCCGATCGATTTCCGGGTGGACCGTCACTGATATTCGTCCGATCCCTGCACCCAGAGGAACGATTGGAGGTCGATCATGTCGCGCGGCCGCAGGTCCTTCAGGTCGTGCCTGACCACCTCGACGAAGGCCAGCAGGCCGCTATAGACCTCCCAGTCGGGCCGCGAGCGATAGGGCAGGTCATGGCCGTACGCACGCGCCGCCGCCCGGATGGTGTTGGGCTTCATGAACATGTGCTCGGCCGGCTGCGCGATGAAGCCAAATACAGTGACCAGCGGCCAGGTCAGCACGCGGGTCTGCTTGCGGGGCAAGCCGTCGATCGTGGCGACCCAGCGCTCGAAACGGCGTTCCAGGCTGCCGCGGCCGTGCAGGTAGGCGTACAGGCCGTGCGCGAAATCACTCGCGCCCTCCTGCGACTTCAGCGCATCGCGCAGCGCCATTTTCTCGAACGAGAACAGCATGGCGTGCCGGGAACGCTGCTCGACGCGGACCGCACGCGCGGCTGCTTCGGCTGCCTGGCCTTGGCGCAGCAGCTTGCGGAACATGTCGCGCGACAGTGCCTCGTGCCAGCGTTGGTGCGTTTCCACCTTGTAGTCCCGCTCCCAGTCCAGGTAGGTGGGGTCGCGGAATCCTTCCGGGAACTGGCGCAGGAACTTGCGGCGACAGCGCAGTGCGCCCGGCAGGCCGGACGGGGGTGGAGTCGCTGACTGGCGCGTGCGGGCCATGCGTGCTTCTAGCAGGCCCCGGTGCAAGGGCGTGTTCACGCTTCCATGAAAAAAGCCGGGGCGGAAATCCGCCCCGGCCTTCGTTGTTGCTACGCCAGGTTCAGCGCGTGTCGCGGCTGCTCTCGCGCACGTCGTCGGCAGCCTTGCCGACCTCGCGCTGGACCTTGCCGGTGTTCTTCTCGATGTTGCCTTCCAGCTGCTGGCTACGGTCACCCGTGACCTTGCCGACGCCTTCCTTGACGGCACCATCGAGCTCGCGCTTCGCGCCTTCCTTCCTGTTGTTGTCCATCTTGAATCTCCTGGTACGTCCCACCGTGGGGGTGGCGGGTTCTGCACCAGTTATACGGCGCGCGCCGTCCCGCGACCGTGAATTGCACGCCCTGTGGATGGCGCGGGTTTAGACTTCGTTCCCCTTGAGGAGAACGCCATGGCCATCGGGAAATCTTCCACGCGGTTGCTGCTGGTTGCGAGCCTCGCGATCCTGGCTGCATCGCCCATGCCTGCCCACGCCGCCGATGTCGCCGATGTCGCACTCGCGCGCCTGGATTGCGGCGGCGCACCGGAGCCGCACAGCGTTGCAGCGTTCTCCGACACGTACGCGTACCCCGACCTGCAGTTGCAACTCGTCTACAGCTGCTACCTCGTGCGCAACGGCGACCGTTACCTGGTGTGGGACACGGGCCAGCCGGCCGACGATTCCCCGCGGGCGCCGAAGGTGCCGCTGGTGGACCTGCTCGCGCAGGTCGGCGTGGCGCCCGCTGATGTCGAGTTCGCCGGCATCAGCCACTACCACAACGACCACACCGGACAACTTGCTTCGTTGCCGGATGCAACGCTCCTGATCGGTCGCGGCGATTGGGAATCCGTGAGCCCGGACGAGCCACCCGCGGGCATGCCGGCCGCGGATTACGCCAGGCGCCGTGCGCCGTTTGCGCATTGGACCTCCGGCGACGGCAAGGTGTTGCCGCTCGGGACGCCGCAGCACGACGTCTTCGGCGACGGATCCGTGGTCATGCTGAGCCTGCCGGGCCACACGCCCGGCCACTACGGACTGTTGGTCAAGCTGGAAGGCAAGGGCAACGTGCTGCTCACCGGCGACGTCACCCACTTCCACGAAAACTACGCCACCAACGGCGTGCCCAACTGGAACACCGACCGCGCCGACTCGCTTGCGTCGATCGACCGGTTCCGG
>DASTUL010000085.1:0-4300 GCA_035759645.1 Lysobacteraceae bacterium
GATGCCCACCTTGCCGGTCTTGCGCAGCGTTTCGCGCAGCAGCACGTAGCCCTTCTCGGCCTTCTTGCCCGGGACCAGGACGTAGGGCTTCTCGAAGTGGCGCAGGTCGATGTCCTCCAGGTCGACGAAGGCCTGGATCTCGACCGCTTCCTTGCCCTCGCTGGACGCCGACTTGATGTCGTCCGGGTCGAGCACGACGTAGTTGCCCTTGTCGTACTCGAAGGCCTTGACGATGTCCTTCCAGGGCACCTCCTCGCCGGTTTCGGCGTTGACCCGCTCGTAGCGGACCGGCGCGTTGTTGCGCGAGTCGAGCATGCGGAAGTGCAGGTCGACCGAACGCTCCCCGGGCATCAGCTTGACCGGGACGTGGAGCAGCCCGAACGAGAGGGTTCCGGTCCAGATCGTGGCGGCCATGGGGCGCTCCGCATTCAGTCGTTGGGGGCTGCTCCGACACTGCCCGCACGCCCGTGGCGGCGCCGTGTAGGTGTGCACCGTGACCTCGCCGTGACGCGGTCCTAACGCCGTGCGACCTAAAACGGTCACCCCCGATCCGACGGGCGAGGCACGACCCCATGCCGTATCCGAACCACGCACCCACCCCCGGCCTCGAGAGCCAGCAAGGCCACGAGACCGTCGACCAGTCTTCCCCCCGCTACGGCGTCGTCGTGCGCGACATCTTCAGCGATGCGGGCTGGACCCCGGCCGAACCGGTGCGCGCGCGCGACTGGCACGATTGCGGCGGCGGCGACTGCGTCCAGAGCGAAACCGCGTTCGACTGATCCGTTCAGCCCCCTGCCAGCCGCTCGTCCAGTGACAGCGGCTGCAGCCGCGCGACCCGCAGCGCCGCGTGTGCCTCGTGGGCCGGGTTGAGCAGGATGTTCCATTCATCCGGGCACAGCGCGCTGGGCACCGCCAGCGCATGCGAATGGCCGTCCGCGATCCAGGCATCGCCGACCTGGCGCACGTCCGACCGATAGGGTCGCTCGCCCCAGGCGCTCGGTTCATTGCTCTGCACCAGCACCGACGTGGCCGGGATGACGCCCACGGCCATCGCGACGTTCGCGGGACCGTCGCCATCGCGGTGTGCCAGGAACTCCAGCAGCGCCCCCGCCGGCGTCCGGGCGGCGTACACGCAGCACGTGCCGGGGGACGTCCAGCGCCCGCCCTTGTCGTTGCCGTCGGCGCCGAACGGGTCCGACGCATCGGCCATCGACACCACCCGGTACACCCGCACGTCGCTGCCGTCGCCATGCTGGTGCATCTCGCCGGCCGAGGGCGTGGCGGCGAGCGGCGAGGTCATCGACGGCGGGTCGCTGGCGGGAAACGTGTCCTCCAGCGCGTCGTCGAGTTCGCGGCTCGTGGCCTTCATCGTGGACAGGGGTGTCTTGTCGCGGTCCGGCATCCGGCGCCTCCTCGGACTATCCGGTTCAGCCTGCCGCGGGCGTCGTCTTGCCGACGTGAGCATTGCCCACGCGCCCCCGGAAAAGCAGGAAGCCCGCACTGGGCGGGCTTCCGTGATGCATCGCGATGTGGCAGCCCCGGATGGATTCGAACCACCGAATGCCTGAGTCAGAGTCAGGTGCCTTACCGCTTGGCGACGGGGCTATGGATCCTAGTCTAGTGCCTTCAGATCAACGCTTCGAGAACTGGGTCGCGCGGCGTGCCTTGTGCAGGCCGACCTTCTTGCGCTCGACCTCGCGCGCGTCGCGGGTCATGAACCCGGCCTTGCGCAGCTCGCCCTTCAGCGATTCGTCGTACTCGACCAGCGCGCGGGCGATGCCCAGGCGGATGGCGCCGGCCTGGCCGGTGGTGCCACCGCCCTCGACGGTGACCAGGATGTCGAACTTGTCGGTCGACTTGGTCAGCTCGAGCGGCTGGCGCACGATCATGCGCGCGGTCTGCCGGCCGAAGAACTCGTCGAGCGGACGCTCGTTGACGGTGATGCTTCCGTTGCCCTTGCGCAGGAACACGCGGGCGGTGGAGGACTTGCGGCGGCCGGTGCCGTAATTCTGCGTGGTTGCCATGATCAGAGTTCCAGGGGCTGCGGCTGCTGCGCCGTGTGCGGGTGGTTCGGGCCGGCGTAGACCTTCAGCTTGCGGTACATCGCGCGGCCGAGCGTGTTCTTGGGGAGCATGCCCTTGACGGCAATCTCGAGCACGCGCTCGGGATGGCGCTCGAGCGCCTGGGCGAGATTCTCGGACTTGAGGTTGCCGACGTAGCCGGTGAACCGGTAATACATCTTGTCCTGCAGTTTCTTGCCGGTCACGTGGATCTTCTCGGCATTGACCACCACCAGGTAGTCGCCGGTATCGACGTGGGGGGTATAGACGGGCTTGTGCTTGCCGCGCAGGCGGCGGGCGAGCTCGGCGGCGAGGCGGCCCAGGGTCTTGCCCTCGGCGTCGACGACGTACCAGTCGCGCTGGACGGTCTCGTTCTTTGCAATGAAAGTCTTCATGAGGGCTCTTCTGGGGTGCCTTGCCGGGCTGGTTCCGCGTGTCCCGGGAAGCCCCGGGCCGCTGAACGTCGCCTCGCGATGTGGGTGGCCAATGGATCCGGCCGACAAAGAAGCGGAATGATAGCGTTCCGGGCCTTGAGCCGCAAGCCGCCCCAGGGCTTGCGCAGGGCCGGGTGCTAGCATCGCCGGCCATGCCCGCGCACTCTCCCAGCCCCGTCGGACCTTCCCCGGGCCGGCTCGTGGCGCTGGCCGACCAGTGCGTGCAATGCGGCCTGTGCCTCCCGGCCTGCCCCACGTATTCGCTGGATCGGATCGAGGCCGAGTCGGCCCGGGGACGGATCGCGCTCGCCCGGGCCTGGGCGCTGGCGCCCGACGCGCCCACCCCGGCGGGGGAAACCCACCTGGACCAGTGCCTGGGCTGTCGCCGGTGCGAGGCGGTGTGCCCGGCCGGCGTCCAGTACGGACCGCTCCTGGTCGAGGCCCGGGCGCAGCAGCGGGAGCGGCGCCCCCCAGGCTGGCGGAACCGTGTCGTCGAACGGCTGGCGGCCACGCCGAACCTGCTTGCCGCGTTGCTCGGGCTGTACCGCCTGGCCTGGCCGGTGCTCCCGCCGTCCCTGCGCCCGCTGCCCCGCCCTCCGGGCTCCGTCGCTTCTCCGCCGGCGCCCGCGGGCCTCGTCACCCGGGTGGCGCTGTTTTCGGGATGCGTCGCACGCCCTTACGAAGCCGGACTGCGCGGCGCCGTCGCCCGGTTGTGCGCAGTGCTCGGCTTCGACGCGGAGGTGCCGCGCAGCCAGGGCTGCTGCGGGACGCTCCATGCACATGCCGGCGACCTGTCCGCGGCCAGCGCGCTCGCCACGCGCAACCGCGATGCCTTCGCGGGCTACGGGCAGGTGCTCACCCTCGCCAGCGGCTGCCACGAAGCGGTGTCCGAAGCGCTGGGCGGTCCCGATGTCGTCGAGGACGCGGCTGCGTTCCTCGCGCGCCAGCCCGCGCGGTTTCCGCTCCGCGAAACGCGCGAACGCGTGGCCCTGCACGTGCCCTGCACCCAGCAAAGCGTCGTGCGTAGCGGCCATGCCACCCGCGAGCTGCTTGCGCGCGTGCCCGGCCTCGACGTCGTGGTGCTGGACGGCGGACACGGCTGTTGCGGCGCCGCCGGCACCCGGATGATCGAGGACCCGGTGCGCGCCGCCGCGTTCCGTGCACCGCTGCTGGCGCAGTTCGCCGCCAGCGGCGCCACTCGCCTGCTCAGCGCCAACATCGGGTGCCGCCTGCACCTGGCCAACGGCACGCCCTTGCCGGTGCAGCATCCGCTCGAGTTCCTCGCCGGATGCCTCGTCGACGCGGATGCAGCACGCGCGGATAAAGTGCGCGCATGACCGGACGCGACTACTCCCGCTTCGACCGCCTGCTCATCGACGCCCAGAACGCCCTCGGCACCGTGTTCGGCGCCGCCGCCGCGGAACGCCCGAACCCCGCCGGCGACGAGCCCGACGTGGTGCTGGACGAAACGGAACGCCGCCATGCCGCGGGCCTGATGCGGGTGAACCATGTCGGCGAGGTCTGCGCCCAGGCGCTGTACGTCGGCCAGGCCGCGGTCGCCCGTGATCCGGCGACCCGCGACGCGCTGCTGCATGCCGCGCGCGAGGAGACCGACCACCTGGCCTGGTGCGCACAACGCCTGCGCGAACTGGACGACCGCCCGAGCCTGCTCAATCCCCTGTGGTACGCCGGCAGCTACGCGATCGGCGCCCTCGCCGGCCTGCGCGGCGACGGCTGGAACCTGGGCTTCGTCGCCGAGACCGAGCGCCAGGTCGAGGCGCACCTGGACAGCCACCTGCAACACCT
>DASTUL010000086.1:0-5813 GCA_035759645.1 Lysobacteraceae bacterium
CCAGCGCTTCATCGTCATCCCCCGGTGGCGTCGTGCAGCGAAGGATACGCCGGGCATGCACGCGGGCGCGGCCGGGCGCGCCGCACGGGTCTGGCAAAATAGCCGGCTTCCTTCCGCCCCCTCGAGAGCCCCCGTCCATGAGCCACCACGACATCCGTTCCGCCGCGCGTCCCGCGCCCGACCAGCCGATGGTCGACATCGCCGACTACGTGATCGACCACGCGATCGACTCGCAGGAAGCCTTCGACACCGCGCGCTACATGCTGCTCGACTCGCTGGCCTGCGCGATGCTGGCGATGAAGTTCCCGGATTGCGTGAAGCACCTCGGCCCGATCGTGCCGGGCGCGGAACTGGCGGGCGGGGCGCGGGTCCCGGGCACCTCGTTCGAACTCGATCCGGTGCAGGCCGCCTTCAACATCGGCACGCTGGTGCGCTGGCTCGACTTCAACGACACCTGGCTCGCGGCGGAGTGGGGCCACCCGTCCGACAACCTCGGCGCGATCCTGGCCGTGGCCGACTGGCAGGGCCGCCAGGCGGCCAATGGCGCGGGCAAGGTCCCGACCGTGCGCGACGTGCTCGGCTGGGCGATCAAGGCGCACGAGATCCAGGGCGTGTACGCGCTGCAGAACTCGTTCAACCGCGTCGGCCTGGACCACGTGATCCTGGTCCGCCTGGCCTCGACCGCGGTGGCCACGGCCATGCTCGGCGGCGGCAAGGACGAGGTCGTCAACGCGGTCTCGCACAGCTGGATCGACAACGGGGTGCTTCGCACCTACCGCCATGCCCCCAACACCGGTCCTCGCAAGAGCTGGGCCGCGGGCGATGCCTGCCGCCGTGCCGTGACCCACGCGCTGAATGCGGTGCACAAGCAGGTCGTCGGCTATCCGAGCGCACTGACCGCGAAGACCTGGGGCTTCTACGACGTCGCGTTCAAGGGCAAGGCGTTCGCGTTCGAGCGGCCGTTCGGCAGCTACGTGATGGAGAACGTCCTGTTCAAGATCAGCTTCCCCGCCGAGTTCCACGCGCAGACGGCGGTCGAGGCGGCGCTGCGCCTGCACGACCAGGTCCGCGACCGGATCGGGGACATCGAGCGGATCGAGATCCAGACCCAGGAGGCGGGGGTCCGGATCATCGACAAGACCGGCCCGCTGGCCAACTACGCCGACCGCGACCACTGCCTGCAGTACATGGTGGCCGTACCCCTGATCCTCGGCCGGCTCACGGCGGCCGACTACGGCGACGAAGTCGCCGCGGATCCCAGGATCGACGCGCTCCGCGAGAAGATGGTCGTCTCCGAGAACCCCCGGTTCACCGAGGAATACTTCGATGCCGACAAGCGGTACATCGGCAACGCGGTCCAGGTCTTCTTCAACGACGGCAGCAGCACGGACCTGGTCTCCATCGACTACCCGATCGGCCACCGCCGGCGCCGGGCCGAGGGCATCCCGGTCCTGATGGCGAAGTTCGAGGCCGCGATCCGCAGCCATCTGCCGTCCGCCCAGGCCGACCGCCTGATGGCTCTGGCAGGCGACCCGGCCGCCCTGGACGCGCTGTCCCTGCCCGAATTCATGTCGCTGTACCGCGTGTAGGATGGGTGCCGTGGGAGCTGAATGCCCGCCGGCCCGCTTGTTATGGTAGCGTTAACGCGGCTTTCACACCCCCGCGCCTAGTCTGGCCGGGATGGCGTGCGGAACGGCCGTCTTAATCACTACGCGTTACCGGTTTCTTTACCCTGATCAAGGAGCTGAACATGAACAAGAAACTCCTCTGTGCCGCATTGCTTGGCGTCGGCGGGCTCTGCGTCGCGCAGGCTGCTTCCGCGCAGGAGTACGACGACCGCTGGTATGTCACCGGCTCGGTCGGCTACAACACGCAGGACAACGACCGCAATACCGAAGACGCGCCGTTTGCCACCCTGGGCTTCGGCAAGTTCATCAATCCGGCGTGGTCGGTGGATGGCGAGTTCAACTACCAGAACCCGCACCTGGAATCGGACGACGACCTGAACTTCAGCCAGTACGGCGTGTCGCTCGACCTTCGTCGCCACTTCCGTGGCGTCGACCGCACCTGGTGGCCGTACATCGTCGGTGGCCTCGGCTACCAGGCCGTCGAGGAAGAGTTCGACAACTTCCCGAACCCGGATTCCCCGGGCCAGCGCGAGGACGGCAACCTGTCGGCCAAGCTGGGCGTGGGCATGCAGGCCGACGTGGGCCGCATTGGCGTCCGCACCGAGCTGGCGTACCGCGTCGACTTCGACGACAACGCGATCTCCCCGCGTTCGGACGGCTCGATCGACGACGCTGACAGCTTCGCCGACCTGCTGGCTTCGATCGGCGTCGTGATCCCGTTGGGTCCGGAGCCGGTTGCGCCGATCGTGGCCCCGCCGGTCGTGGCCCCGAGCTGCGCCGACCTGGACGACGACGGCGACGGCGTCAACAACTGCGACGACCGCTGCCCGGGTTCGCAGGCTGGCCAGACCATCGGTCCGGACGGCTGCCCCGTGCCGGTGTCCATCGACCTGCGTGGCGTGAACTTCGACTTCGACAAGTCCGAACTGCGTCCTGACGCGATCGCGATCCTCAACGAGGCCATCGAGATCCTGCAGCGCTATCCGGAACTGCGTGTCGAGGTTGCCGGCCACACCGACGCGATCGGTACCGACGCCTACAACCAGGGCCTGTCGGAGCGTCGCGCCCAGGCGGTCTATGACTACCTGACCGCGAACGGCATCGACGCGTCGCGCCTGGTGGGCCCGAACGGTTACGGCGAGAGCCGCCCGATCGCGCCGAACACCAACCCGGATGGTTCGGACAATCCGGAAGGTCGCGCGCAGAACCGTCGTACGGAGCTGAACGTCCAGAACTGACGGACGCCAGCGTCAAGCAACACGCGAAGCCCGGCCCAGTGCCGGGCTTCGTTTTTATTGCTGAACAGAAGTGTGCGGAACCGCGTGAAATCACGCACTTCCGCGGTTGTGGCCCCCCGTGCCCGCGCCTACACTGCTGGCGTCAACGGGAGAACACCATGCGCCACACGACACTCGCTGCCGCGTCGATGCTGCTGCTCGGCGGTGCGTTCGCCAGCCAGCCGGCTGCCGCCCAGGACGCGCCTGCGGAACCCATTGCATCTCCTGTGCCCGCCCAGCCGACAGCGTCGGTGACGCTGGTCGCGCAACCGGCACCGGCGCCGGAAGAAACGCCTGTCGCCGCCGCACAACCGACGGCCTCGACCACCATCGTCGTCCCCGCCGAAGTGCCGACCACCATCGCAACCGGCGTGCCCACGACGATCGCCACGGGCGTGCCGACGCCGATTGCCGCTGGCGTGCCGACGACTCCTGCTCCAGTCGTGCCAGCAACGATCGCCACGGGCGCGTCGACGACGATAGCGACCGGCGTTCCTACCACCATTGCGACGGGCATGCCGACCACGATTGCCACGGGCGTCCCGACCACGGTTGCCACGGGCGTGCCGACGACGATCGCGACCGGCGTCCCGACCACGGTTGCGACCGGCGTCCCGACGACCATCGCCACCGGCGTGCCGACGCCCCCGGGTGCCTTGCCAGTGGCCACGGCCACCGCGGGCGCGACTGCTGCGCTGCCGCCGGGTTCCCAGGCGACGGCGGCCACGATTCCCCCGCCGGCCACGCCTGCGACGGGCGCGGTCATCGACCCCGCGACCTACCAGAAGCGCACGGAATTCGACAACACGCCGTGGCGCTTCAACATGGAGCAGAACGGGCGCCGGATGACCGTCGACGAGTTCACCGCGTGGATGGAGGCGCGCGGCGTGCGCGTGGCCAAGGGGCCGGCGGCACATCGCCCTGCCAACCGCACCACCGACGGCCTGCCCGCGCCCGGCTCGGCGATGCCGACGGGCGTGCAGGCGACCGTCGTGACTACGGTGGTGCCTGCCGCCGTGGCGCCTGCCACATCGGTGCCGGTCACCATGGTTCCGGTCACTACGGTGCCGGCAAGCGACGGCATGCCCGTCACCACCACGGTGCTGTCGGCCTCGCCGACGGCGTCGACGACCGTGGTCGGCCCCGCGCCGGCCGATGGCCTCGCGCCGGGCAGCGTGACGCCCACGGACGCCTGGTCCGACGTCGAACCGCCGGTCGAACCCACCACCAGCACGACGATCGTCGTGCCGGCGGCCGAACCCGAGGACGGCGGCGCCCAATAGCGGCGCCCCGATGCCGCGGCACGGGCTGGCGCGCGTCCTCTCCAAGCGCGGCCTCTGTTCGCGCACCGAAGCGGCACGCTGGATCGCCGCCGGCCGCGTCGCGGTCGACGGCCGCGTGGTCCTGGATCCCGAGTGGCCGGTCGCCGGCGACGATGTGCGGATCGCCATCGACGGCACCGCGCCTGCGATCGCCGATCGCCGCTACATCGCACTGAACAAGCCCCGCGGTCTCGTCACGACGACATCGGACGAGCGCGGGCGCGACACGGTCTACAGCTGCCTCGATGACGCGGCCTTGCCGTGGATCGCACCCGTCGGCCGGCTCGATCGCGCGAGCGAGGGCCTGCTGCTGTTCTGCAACGATCCCGAATGGGCGGCGCGACTGACCGATCCGGCCACCGGGCCGGACAAGACCTACCACGTGCAGGTCGATGCCATTCCCGACGACGCGCTGCTCGCCGCGATGGCGGAAGGCGTCGATGCGGACGGCGAGCGGTTGCGCGCGAAGTCGGCGCGGCTGCTCCGCACCGGCAGCCGCAACGCCTGGCTCGAGGTCGTGCTCGACGAAGGCCGGAACCGGCAGATCCGCCGCCTGCTCGCGGCCTTCGACATCGGCGTGCTGCGCCTGGTGCGCGTCGCCATCGGCGACCTCGCGTTGGGCGAACTTCCGAAAGGCGCGTGGCGCGACCTGACGCCCGACGAGGTCAGGCGCCTGGGTTGACGTCCAGCCTCAGCGGATGACGCCGAGCTCGCGTCCGATCCGGGTGAACGCGTCGATCGCGCGATCCAGGTGCTCGCGGGTGTGCGCCGCGGAGAGCTGGGTGCGGATCCGCGCCTGGCCCTTCGGCACCACCGGGAAGAAGAAGCCGATCGCGTAGATGCCTTCCTCGATCAGCCGCTCGGCGAAGCGCTGCGCCAGCGGCGCGTCGTGCAGCATCACCGGCACGATCGGGTGCGTGCCCGGCTTGAGCTCGAAGCCCTCGGCAGCCATCCGCTCGCGGAAGTAGGCCGTGTTCTCGCGCAGGCGTTCCCGCAGTGCACCCGCGGCGCCCAGCATCTCGAACGCACGGATGCCCGCGGCCACCACGTGCGGCGGCAGCGAGTTGGAGAACAGGTACGGACGCGACCGCTGGCGCAGCAGCTCGATCACTTCGCGCTTCGCGGTCGTGAACCCGCCCACGGCGCCGCCCATCGCCTTGCCCAGGGTGCCGGTGAAGATGTCGATGCGATCGAGCACGCCCTTCGCTTCGGCCGAGCCGCGCCCGGTGTCGCCGATGAAGCCGGTCGCGTGGCACTCGTCGATGTGCACCAGCGCGTCGTACTGCTTCGCCAACCGGGTGATCTCGTCGAGCGGGGCGATGAACCCGTCCATCGAGAACACGCCGTCGGTGGTGATCATGATCGTGCGCGCGCCGTCGGCGCGGGCCTGCTTCAGCTGCGCCTCCAGGTCGGCCATGTCGCAGTTGGCATAGCGGTAGCGCTTCGCCTTGCACAGCCGCACGCCGTCGATGATCGAGGCATGGTTGAGCGCGTCGGAGACGATCGCGTCCTCCTCGCCGAGCAACGGCTCGAACAGGCCGCCGTTGGCGTCGAAGCACGCCGCGTAGAGGATCGTGTCCTCCGTG
>DASTUL010000087.1:0-22146 GCA_035759645.1 Lysobacteraceae bacterium
GACTGGCCGCTGGCGCAGAAGCTGCACGGCGAGCGCGAGACGCTCGGCCACTACCTCAGCGGCCACCCGTTCGACCCGTTCCGCGACGAACTGCGGCAACTGGTCGGCCACGACCTCGGCGGCCTGGATGCGTTGTGGGAATCGCGTCCGGAGAGCGCGCGCAGCGGCTGGCGTCCCGAACTGGAGACGGTCGTCGCCGGCCACGTGGTGGCGATCCGCAAGAAGGGCGACAGCCAGGTCTTCGTGCTGATCGAGGACGGGCGCGGGCGGCTGGAATGCGCCTTCTTCGCAGAAGCCGCGCAGGAATTCGGTGCATTGCTCACCCGCGACCGCCTGCTGGTGATCCAGGGCGGCCTGCGCGAGGACAGCTTCACCGGCGGCTTCTCGCTGAAGGCCAGCCGTTGCTGGGACTACGGCACGCTGTGCGCGCAGCACGCACGCCGCCTGTCGCTGCGGCTGGACCTGCGCGTGCCCGGCCTATGGGACCGCGTGGACGCACTGCTGGCGAAGCATCGCCCCGGCGCCACCCCGCTCCGGCTGGACCTGCTGCGGCCCGGCGCGGCGGGCATGCTCGACCTCAACGGCAGCCACGCCGTGCGCGTGGACGCCGAACTGGCGGGGGCACTCCGCGCAGTCCCGGGCGTCCGCGCCGTCAAGGTGACCGTCGACAAGCCCTGGGGCTGAAGGCACCACCCGCCGGGTGGCAGGCCGTCCGCTAGACTGTGCGGATGAACCCGAACTACCTCGATTTCGAGCAGCCGATCGCCGACCTGGAGGCCAAGATCCAGGAACTGCGCCATGCCAGCCATGGCCCGGCGGTCAACATCGATGCCGAGATCCACACGCTGCAGGGCAAGCTGCGCCAGCGCACCGCCCACATCTTCCGCGACCTCAGTTCCTGGCAGGTGTCGCAGCTGGCGCGCCATCCCGCGCGGCCGTACACGAACGACTACCTGCGGGTGATGTGCGAGGAGTTCCAGGAGCTGGCCGGCGACCGGGCGTACTCGGACGACCCGGCCATCGTCGGCGGCCTCGCGCGCATCGACGGCCGCAGCGTCGTGGTCATGGGCCACCAGAAGGGTCGCGACACCAAGGCCAAGATCCGGCGCAACTTCGGCATGCCGCGGCCCGAGGGCTACCGCAAGGCGTTGCGCCTGATGAAGATGGCCGAACGCTTCGGCCTGCCGATCCTGACCTTCATCGACACCCCCGGCGCGTACCCCGGCGTCGGTGCGGAGGAGCGCGGCCAGTCCGAGGCGATCGCGCGCAACCTGATGGAGATGGCGGGGCTGCGCGTGCCGATCCTGTGCACCGTTATCGGCGAGGGCGGCTCCGGCGGCGCGCTGGCGATCGGTGTCGGCGACCGCACGGTCATGCTCGAGTACAGCACCTACTCGGTGATCTCGCCGGAAGGCTGCGCCTCCATCCTGTGGAAGTCGGCCGACAAGGCCAAGGACGCGGCCGAGCAACTGGCCCTGACCGCCAGGCGCCTGCGTGACCTGGGCCTGGTGGACAAGGTGGTGCGCGAACCGATCGGCGGCGCGCACCGCAACCCCAGCCAGATGGCCAAGCGCCTGAAGGCCGTGCTGCTCAACGAGCTCGACCAGTTGCAGGCGCTACCGGTGGACGAACTGCTGGAACGCCGTTACCAGCGGCTGCGTTCGTACGGCGCCTACGAGGCCGTGCCGACGGCCTGAGCCGGCGATGCCACCGCTGCAGACCCTAGCCGAAGCCCTGCGCGATGCACCCGGGGCACCGGTGTGCGTGGGCTTCAGCGGCGGACTCGATTCGACCGTCCTGCTGCACGCACTCGCTTCCGATGCGGACGTGCGCGAGCGGGGATTGCGCGCGCTGCACGTGCACCACGGACTGCATTCCGATGCCGATGCCTGGGCGGCGCACTGCGAATCGGTCTGCGGCGCGCTCGGTGTCCCCCTAAAAGTCGTGCGCGTCAACGTGCAACGCGGCAGCGGGCCCGAAGCCGCGGCGCGCGCCGCGCGCCATGCCGCCTACGCCGACGCGCTGGCCGAGGGCGAGGCGATGGCGCTCGCCCACCACCGCGACGACCAGGCCGAAACCTTCCTGCTGCGCGCGTTGCGTGGCTCCGGGCCCGAGGGATTGGCGGCGATGCCCGCGCGGCGCGCCTGCGGGCGCGGCACGTTGTGGCGGCCGCTGCTGTCGGTGCCGCGAGTCGCCCTGCTCGACCACGCACGCACGCACGGCCTGCACTGGATCGAGGATCCGGCGAACGTCGACACCGCGCTCGACCGCAACTTCCTGCGCGCACGCGTCCTGCCGCTGCTGCGCGAGCGGTGGCCCGAGGCGGACGCCTCGCTGGCCAGGAGCGCGGCCCTGTCGACCGAGGCAGCGGCACTGCTCGTTCCCGGCGACGTGGGCGGCCTGGCGCTGGCGTCCACCGACGATCCATCGGTCCTTTCCCGCTCCGCCCTCGCGCTGATGCCGCGCGAGCGACGTGCGCGGGTCCTGCGTCGCTGGGTCGCCTCGCTCGGCCTGCCGGCGTTGCCGGCCGGCGGGGTGGCGCGCATCGAATCCGACCTGCTGCCCGCGCCCGCCGATGCCGGCGCCTGTTATGCGTGGCAAGGCGCCGAAGTGCGCGCGTGGCGCGACGGGTTGCATGCCGGCCGGCCGGTTGCGCCCCTGCCGTCCGACTGGGCGACGCGTTGGGACGGCCGTGCCGCGCTGCCGTTGCCGGGGGGCGGCACGTTGCGCCTCGATCCCGTCGGCGCGTTCGATGCCAGCCTCGCCGTCCGGGCGCGGGTGGGCGGTGAACGCATCGCGCTGCCGGGACGCACCCACTCGCACGCGCTGAAGCACGTGTTCCAGGACCTCGGCGTCCCACCATGGCTGCGCGCGGCCATGCCGCTGCTCGTCGATGGCGACGGCGCGGTGCTCGCCGCGGGCGACCGGATCCGCTCCGGCGCGTTCGATGCCTGGCTGCGCGCCCGCGGCGCGCAACTGGCCTGGTCCCCGTAGCCCGCTTACACTTCCGGGATGCCGCGCAAGCCTGCCGCCGACCCTTCCGCCAGCGCGTCGCCCGTCGCCGATTTCGAGGCCTCGCTCGACCAGCTCGAGCAGCTCGTCGGCAAGATGGAACAGGGCGACATGACCCTCGAGGAATCGCTGGCCGCCTACGAGCGCGGCGTCGGCCTGTACCGGCGCTGCCAGTCGGCGCTCGAACAGGCCGAACTGCGCGTGCGCCTGCTGAGCGACCCGGACCGGCCCGACCGTTCCGAACCGTTCGAGCCGCCCGTCGCACCCGATGCCTGACGCCGACCCGTTCGGCGCGTGGCGCGCGCGGGTCGACGCCGCGATCGCGTCCGCCCTGCCCGCCGCGACCGAAGCCCCACGCAACCTCCACGCCGCGATGCGCCACGCCGCGCTCGACGGCGGCAAGCGCATGCGCCCGTTGCTCGTCTACGCCACGGGCACCGCGCTCGGCGCGACCGAGGCAGCGCTGGACGCGCCCGCGGTGGCGGTCGAACTGGTGCATGCGTACTCGCTGGCACACGACGACCTGCCGTCGATGGACGACGACGCGCTGCGCCGCGGCAAGCCGACGGTGCACGTGGCGTTCGGCGAGGCGACCGCGATCCTCGCCGGCGACGCGTTGCAGTCGCTGGCGTTCGAAATGCTGGCGGGGGCCGCGGTCGCGGACGCCGCGCGCGTGGCGATGCTGCGGGAACTGGCGGTCGCGGCGGGCGTGCGCGGCATGTGCGGCGGACAGGCGCTGGACATCGATGCCACCGGTCGCGCGGGCAACATCGACATCGACGCATTGCAGCGGCTGCACGCGCTGAAGACCGGTGCACTGCTGCGTTCGGCGGTGCGGCTCGGTGCGCTGGCCGCCGGCGCCGACGCGGAGACGCATGCGCGCCTGGACACGTTTGCAGACGCACTGGGCCTCGCGTTCCAGGTGCGCGACGACCTGCTCGACATCGAGGGCGACAGTGCGACGCTCGGCAAGACCGCGGGCAAGGACGCCGCGCAGGCGAAGGCGACCTTCCCGGCGCTGCTCGGCATCGACGGCACGCGCGCGCGGCTGGCGGCGCTGTCAGGCACCATGGACGCGGCGCTGGCGCCGTTCGGCGCGCGCGCCGCCGCGCTTGCCGCGCTGGGCCGCAAGGCGGTGGAGCGCACGCACTAGCCAGGCACGCACCACCGGGGAAGGGGATGCTCAAGCGTGTGACGCAACGGGTGCTCTCGTGGTTCGAGGCCGGCCTCGCCCGGCTCGGCCAAGGCTTCATCGTGCGCTGGGAGCGCATCGAGCGCAGCTACCGCCGGCCCAACGCGCAGATCGCGTTGCGCCTCGGCTTCGCCTTCTACCCGTTGCTCGCCATCGCCGCGCTGTCATGGCTGGCCTGGGACTGGACGCACGACCGGGAACTGGCCTCGGCAGAGAACGCGATCTTCGACACCGTCATCCAGTGGCGGCCATGGGAACCGGTGCCGTCGCGCCAGGTGGCCGTGGTGGAGATTGACGAATGCTCGATCAACCACTACCTCATGCGCGGCGAAGGCGGCTGGCCGTGGAGCCGGCAGCGCCATGCCGACCTCCTGGACGCGCTCGACCGCGCCGGCGTGCGCACGGTCGGCTTCGACATCCAGTTCACCGATCGGTCGGCCGCCGATCCCCTGTCGGACCTGGTGCTGGAGCAGATGGCGGAGGGCGGCAAGGGGCGATTCGTGTTCGGCGCGACGCGGCTCCACGAAGACTACGACGCGGACTCGGAGAACCGGGTCTCGGACGTGCCGTTCGCGTTCCCGCTGGTGGCCGAGCCGCGACGCGACCCGAAGGTCGCCTTGCTGTTTCCCTACGGCCGCCCGATGCAGCAGAACGCCGCATTGCTCAACGTCACCCGCAACGTCGACGGCGTGCTGCGCGACGTGCCGCTGCGCGAAGAGGTCGGCGACTGGGCGCTCCCGTCGCTCGCGCTGCGGCTGGCCGCGGGACCCGACCCCGCGAAACTCGCGTCGTATCCCGACACGATCCGGATCGACTGGCGCACGCGCACGCGGCTACCAGGCACCAGCGCCGCCAACCTGCTGGAGGGCAGGCACGTTTGCGGCGACGCCGACGCCGGGCCGCTGGACCTGCGCGGCAAGACCGTCCTGGTCGGCTACACGGCGGCCGGGCTCAATGACGCCAAGCCCACGCCGGTCGATCCGACGATGGCCGGTGTCGAAGTGCATGCCGAAGCCACCGAGGCGCTGCTCGCCAACCGAACCATCTGGATGCCGCCGGCCTGGGTGAAGTACCTGCTCGCCGCATTGCTGGTGGCGCTGACCGGCCTGGCGTTCTTCCGCGGCGAGCCGGCCTGGGAACTCGACTCGCTGTTCGTCGCCGCGAACCTCGCCCTGATGCTGCTCGCGTTCATCGGGCTCAGCGCCTTCGGGGTGTTCTTCGACATCTTCGCCGCGATGGGTTTCGTCGCGCTGTGCTTCGGCGCCTGCCGCGTGTACGCGGCGACGCAGCGGCGCTATGCGATCGGCAACGACGACTACCGGCCGGGCTTCGACCCCGAACGGCATCCCTGGGTGGCCTTGGCGCGGGTGCGCTTCGTGCCCGACCGCGGACTGGACCGGAAATCGCTGGAGACGCGGCTGCGCGAGTTCCGCCGCCGCCTGCGCCGCTTCCTCTACCGCGGCACCGAAGCCGTGGCGATGGACTGCGTGGTCGAGTACGACAGCTGGTTCTGGGATTCGATGGTCGACGTCACCGTGCTGCTGTGGGGCGGCACCGACCGCGACGCGGTGGTGGCCACGGCGCAGCGCGAGCTGGATGCCCTGCACGCGCGGCTGGCGGGACACGAGGAACTGCTGCCCGACGACGGCAGCGTCCGGGTCGCCTGCGTGGTCGCGCGCGTCGCGGACGACGACGAGGAAACTGAATGCGTGACCACGGCGCGCATTCGCGTGTGCGAGGCGCTGGGCGAGGTGTTGCGCGCCCCCCGTGAGCGGCCCCTTCGGGCGCAGAATGCGTTTGAAGAGGTGTGACCAGGAGACGACCCATGCGCTCGATCCCGACCCGATGCCTCGTCGGCATCCTCGCCGCCGGCCTGGCCGGCATCGCCGTCGCCGCCGGGCTGCCCGCCGTCGTGCACAAGGCGACCGCGACGGTCTACACCGCGCCGGACTTCGCCTCGGCCAAAGTCCAGACGTTGAAGAAGGACGCCAAGGTGTCCGTCGCGTCGCAGGAGGGACTCTGGTACCGGCTCGAACCGGCTGCCGCGGGCAAGGCGGGCTTCGTGCGCGTCAACGAGATCCGGCTGGCGCAGACCGGCGTCAAGGAATCCGACACGCTGCGGGTGCTGCTGACCGCGCAGTCGGGCCGCGGCCGCGTCAGCGAGACGGCAGGCGTGCGCGGCATCGAGGAAAGCGAGCTGCGCAGCGCCGGCCATGACGAGGCCCAGCTGCAAGCCATGCAGGGCCATCGCGTGACGAAGGACGCCGCCGCCGATTGGGCAGGCGAGCACGACCTGGATGCGACCCGGATCGCCTGGGCCGGGGAGGCGCGTCCGTCGGAGTACGAGGCGGCAGTCGCGGCGGCGCCTGCCGAGGCCGCGCCGAAGAAGAAGACACGCGGCGGCGCACTGGGCGGCTTCGCCAAAGGGCTGCTCGGCAACCTGGGCGTCGGCAGCGAAGTCGCGTCCGCGCTCGACGTGGCCACGAAGGTCGTGCCGAAGTCCGGCGAGGAACTCGCGCAGGCCGAACTGGAACTCGGCCCGATGGTCACCGGCCGGTTGCTCGGCGCACGCCCGCTGTGGGACGACGCCGCGGCGCAGCACCGGGTCAACACGATCGGGCGCTGGCTGGCGTCCAACACGTCGCGTCCCGACCTGCCCTGGACGTTCGGCGTGATCGACAGCCCGGAAATCAACGCATTCGCGGCCCCGGGCGGCTACGTGGTGGTGACCCGCGGCCTGTATTCATTGCTTGGCAATGACGCGGAACTGGCCGCGGTGCTCGGCCACGAGATCGGCCACGTCGTGCAGCGCGACCACTACGAAGTGGTGCGCAAGCAGGAGCTCGCGGGGTCGCTGAAGGACCTGGCCAGCAGCCAGGTGTCCACGGGCGGGGGCCTGGGCGGGACCCTGGCGCGCGACTTCGTCGAACGCCACGGCGCCGCGATGCTGATGACGCAGCTCGACCGCGAGGCCGAGTACCGCGCGGACACCTATTCGCAAGTGGTGCTGGCACGGGCGGGCATGAACCCGATGTCGCTGTACGCGGTGCTGCAGAGGATGGGCGCGGTGGGCGGGGCCGGTGGCGGCCTGGCGCAGCTGTACAGCACGCACCCGACGCTGGGCGACCGGCTCGACCGGATCGACCAGCGTGGGTACGGGGACCTCGAACCCTATCTTGCGCGCTAGGTCACTTCACCAGGCGCAGGGTGAGCGGATAGCGGTAACGTTCGCCCTGGTTCGCCTTGATGGACGCAATCACCGTCAGCACCAGCCAGCCGATGCCCACGATCACGAACAGCGGGCCGGTCAGGATGATCCCGATGCCCAGCGTGAACACGGTCATCAGGAACAGGACGAAGAAGGCGATGGCGACGGTGATGTTGAAGTTCAGCGCTTCCTTCGCCTGGTCGTCGACGAACGGCATCGTGTCCTTCTTCATCAACCAGATGACCAGCGGGCCGATGAAGCAGCCGATGCTGCCGGCCCAGCCTGCGGTCACCAGCGCGCCGAGCAGCGCGGACAGGTGCGCGAACATCGCCCACTGGCGCTCTTCCGCGGAAATGCCGTCGTCCGTGCTGGCCGGGGCCGGGTTGTATTCGTTCATTCGTGACTCCCCTCACGCGACGCCACGACGGCGCCGACCCGCACTCTCCGCCCGGGCCCGGGCCGAGTCAAGCGAGGCTCAGGCGCCGCCCGCCACCGTCATCCGGCCGATGAGGATCGAGCCGCAACGCACGTGGGAACGCGGGTCGACATCGCTGCCCACGGCCTCGATGCCCTCGAACATCGTGCGCAGGTTGCCGGCGATGGTGATGGCGTCCACTGCGTGTGCGATCGCACCGTCCTCGACCAGGAACCCGGCGGCGCCGCGCGAGTAGTCACCCGTGACGGGGTTCACACCCTGCCCCATCAGTTCGGTCACCAGCAGCGCACGCGGCAGGCCGCGCAGGATCGCATCGCGGTCGCCCGCGTTGGCGGCGACCGACAGGTTGTGCGCGCCGCCCGCGTTGGCCGTCGTTTCCAGTCCGAGCTTGCGCGCCGAATAACTGCCCAGCATGTAGCGCCGCAGGACGCCGCCCTCGACCAGCGGCGACGCGAAGGTGGCCACGCCCTCGGCGTCGAACGCCGCCGAACGGAAGCCGCGAGCCATGAACGGGTCTTCCTGGATCGCGAACCAGTCCGGGAACAGCCGCGTGCCGGCGCTGTCGAGCAGGAAGCTGGCCTTGCGGTAGAGCGCGCCGCCGCTGACCGCCCCCAGCAGGTGCCCGACCAGCGAGCGCGCGACGTCGGGCGCGAACAGCACCGGCAACTCGCAGGTCGCCAGCGAGCGGGGGCCGAGGCGCGCGGCTGCACGTTCGGCAGCCCGCCGGCCGATGGCGGCCACGGGCTCGAGGTCGGTCGCCGACAGGGCGGTGGAGTACCAGCCGTCGCGCTGCATCGCGGCGCCCTCGCCCGCGATCAGCGCGCAGCCGATGGTGTGCTGGGTGCTGCGCTCGCGGCCGACGAATCCGTGCGAGTTCGCATACACGCCGAAACTCGCGCTGCTGCCCACCGAGGCGCCGTCCGAATTGCCGATGCGCGGGTCGGCGTCGCGGCCGGCCTGCTCGCAGGCGAGCGCGAGGTCGATCGCGCGGTCCGCGTCGACCTCCCACGGGTGCCATGCGTCGAATTCAGGGAAGTTTCCGTCCAGCTGCGGGCGTGCCATCCGTTCCGCGTCCGCCAGCCCTGCCGCCGGGTCAGATTCGGTGTGCCGCGCGATGGCGCAGGCCTGGTCGACGGTGGCCTGCAGGCTCGTCTCGCGCAGGTCCGCCGTGCTGGCGCTGCCGCGGCGCTGGCCGAAGTAGACCGTCACCGCGATCCCGCGGTCGCGGGTCGACTCGACGGTCTCGACCGCGCCCATGCGCACGCTCGCGTTCAGGCCGCGCTCCTCGGAACACGAGACTTCGGCCTGGTCCGCGCCGGCCGCGCGCGCCATCGCCAGCAGGCGCCCGGCGGTACCGGCCAGCGCATCCAGGCGGGCGATGCTGTCGTCGTGGGGGGAGACGGGTTCGTTCAATGGCTTATCCTTTGCGGATGCGAGGCAAGGATCCCGAAACAGGCGACTTCCTGGCGCCCAGCCGAAGCCAGGAGCGCCGCGATGCGCTCGACGTGCTGAAACTGGGCGAACGGCTGGCCGGCCTGACCGACGCGCAACTGGCGAAGCTGCCGGTGCCGGACGACCTGCTGCCGCACGTCGTCGAGACGCGCCGGATCACCGCGCACATCGCGCGCAAGCGCCAGCTCGCGTTCCTGGCCAAGCAGATGCGGCGCGAGGACGACGAGACGCTCGACGCGATCCGCGACGCGCTGGACGAGAAAGGCGAAGCCGCGCGCCAGGAAACAGGGGCGATGCACCGCGCCGAGGCCTGGCGCGACCGCCTGCTGGACGAAGGCGATGCCGCGCTGTCGGAGTTGCTGGATGCGCACCCGGGCGCCGACCGCCAGCACTTGCGCCAGCTCGTGCGCAGCGCGCTCGACGAACGCAAGCGCGACAAGCCGCCGCGCGCGTACCGCGAGCTGTACCGCGCGATCCGCGACCTCGAATAACCTCACGCCTGCGTCCCGCCGACGGTGATCTCGTCGATCAGCAGCGACGGCTGGCCGACGCCGACCGGCACGCTCTGCCCGTCCTTGCCGCACACGCCCACGCCCTCGTCCAGCGCCAGGTCGTTGCCGATCATGCGCACGCGCTGCATCGTCTCCGGGCCGTTGCCGATCAGCGTCGCCCCCTTCACCGGCGCGGTCACCTTGCCGTCCTCGATCAGGTAGGCCTCGGTGGCCGAGAACACGTACTTGCCGCTGGTGATGTCGACCTGGCCACCGCCGAAGTTGACCGCGTACAGGCCGCGCTTCACCGAGCGGATCATCTCTTCCGGGTCATGCGTGCCGGCCAGCATGTAGGTGTTGGTCATGCGGGGCATGACCAGGTGCGCGAACGACTCGCGCCGCCCGTTGCCCGTGGGCTTCATGCCCATCAACCGCGCGTTGAGGCTGTCCTGCATGTAGCCGACCAGCACGCCGTCCTCGATCAGGGTCGTGCACTGGGTCGTCTCGCCCTCGTCGTCGACGTTGAGCGAGCCGCGCCGGCCGGGCAGCGTGCCGTCGTCGACGATCGTCACGCCGGGCGACGCCACGCGCTGGCCCATGCGACCGGCATACGTCGACGTGCCCTTGCGGTTGAAGTCGCCTTCCAGCCCGTGGCCGACCGCCTCGTGCAGCAGCACGCCGGGCCAGCCGCTGCCGAGCACGACGGGCATCGCGCCCGCCGGCGCGGCGACCGATTCGAGTGCGACCAGCGCCTGGCGCAAGGCCTCGCGCGCCCACGCTTCCGGGCGACCGCCGCCGAGCAGCTCCGTGTACGAATAGCGTCCACCGCCGCCGGCATAGCCCGATTCGCGGCGACCGCCCTGCTCGACGATCACCTGCACGTTCATGCGCACCAGCGGGCGCACGTCGCTGGCCAGCACGCCGTCGCTGCGCGCGACCAGCACCGTGTCGACGCCGCCGGACAAGCCGACGACGACCTGCTGCACGCGCGGGTCGGCGGCGCGCAATAGCCGGTCGATGCGGCGCAACGCCTCCACCTTGTCCTCGTTGCCGAGCCCGTCGATCGGATCGTCGGACGCGTAGAGCGCGCGGCCGCCACCGGGGACGAGCGCGCGTGCTGCGTGGCTCGCGCCATCGCGCGCGATCGCGCGGGCCGAGCGCGCGGCTTCGACGAGGGCCACGGAATCGATGTCGTCCGAATAGGCGAACCCGGTCTTCTCGCCGGAAATCGCGCGCACGCCCACGCCCTGCTCGATCGAATGCGCGCCGTCCTTGACGATGCCGTCCTCGACCGTCCAGCTCTCGCGCCTGGAATGCTGGAAATACAGGTCGCCGAAATCGATCCCCGGACCGAGCAGCGCGCCGAACGCGGGCTCCAGCGAAGCGGTGTCCAGGCCGGCCGGCACCAGCAGGCGCGACTGGGCGAGTTCCAGGGTCATGCGGCAGGCTCCATGCGAAGAACGGATTCCATCGGGCGACAGGCTACGGGGCGGCGGGTGTTGGCGTGGTGGACGTCGCCGTCGCTGGCGTATCGTCGCCGCGCCCGATCACTTCCACGTCCGGATCCTTCCATGGGCCGGTGACGCGATAGGTCCGCGCCGCGGCTTCGGCGATCGGCCGCTGCAGCACGGCGTTCGCCGCCGCGCCGAGCGCGGCGCCCACGGGGCCACCCGCGATCGCGCCGACCACGGTCAGCACGTTGCCCGCCTTCGGCCGCACCTCGATGGTCTGGTCGAAGGTTTCCGCGCGCAGGTCCGCGGTGCCGGTGATCGTGATCGCCGCGGCGGGACCGTCGATGGACAGTCCGTCGCTGCGCGCGGTGCCGCCGGCAAAAGCGACGCGCCCTTCGACCTGGTTGAACGCGAAGCCCTTGCTGAAGAAGTCGCGGAAGTCGAGCGTCAGGCGGCGCGGCAGTTCGGCCAGGCTGAGCAGGCCGAGCACGCGGCCCGCGCCGGGTTCGACCTCGAGCAGGCGACCGTCGCGCGCATCGACCACCAGGGTGCCGTCGATCGCGGCCAACCGGAACTGCGCGGGGCTGCCCGGCCACCGCACTTCCAGTCGCGCGGTGCCGCTGCCGCCGGCAAGCCGGCCGCCATGGCCGAGGCCCGTCAGCAGGGCGCCGAAGTCCTCGCTGCGGAACCCGGCGTTCAAGCGCGTGCGTGCCGTGGCGCCGCTGCCAAGCCAGTCGCCGTTGAGTTCGAGCCGCTGGCGATCGGACTGCGTGCGCAGGTGCTCGATGCGCAGGCCGTCGGCCACCGCGTGCGTGCGCAGGCTGGCGGTACCGAGCCGCGCGTCGTTGAAGCGCAGGTCGTCGATGGCGAAGGCGAGCGGCGGGATGCCGGCGGGATCGAGCGTGTCGCCACCGGCGGCCGTCGTAGGTGCAGCTGCCTGCGCGGTGGCGTCCGCAGCCGCCGGCGTCGCGGACCGCCAATGCAGGCGCGCGAAGCGCCCCGACACCGTCGCGTCGCCGGACGCAGGCACGCGGACGGTGCCCTCGAGCGCAGCACCCTGCACGCGCACCGCGAGCGCGCCGCCTCCCGCGGGATCCACCTGCAATCGCGTTTCCGGGAACGCGCCGCCGAACAGCAGCAGGCGGTCGGCGGTGACGTCCAGGCCGCGCAACGCGAGACCCTCGCCGTCGCCATCGCCGCCCACCAGACCGATCCATTCGATCGGCGCGAGCGTTTCCGCGCGGCCGGTCGCCACCAGGCCGCTCGCCGGTGGCGGCGCATCGATGCTCGCCGTGCCGAGCGCCACGCGCACGCCGGTCCCGGCAGCCCCGGTGCGTGCGCGCAACGCCATGCGTTCGCCCAGCGCCACCTGCACTTCGCCGCGCTCCAGCGGCAACGCCATGTCGACCCGTGCGGCGAGCGGAACCGCGGCGGCCTTGTCCAGCGGTGCGGGCAGGTCGATCGCGGTCCCGACCAGGTCGGAGCCGAGGCGCAGGCGACCCGCGCCGTCGCGGGGCATCGCCAGCGCGACATGCCAGTCGGAACGGCCGGACAGGTGCGGTCGCAACCAATCCAGCTGCGGTGCGCGGTCCAGCAGGTCGCCGGCGTCCAGTGCCGCATCGAGCTCGGCTTCGAACGCGTTCGCCCGATCGTTGGCCATCCCGCCCGCGCGCAACGCCAGCCGCGCCGAGCGTCCGTCGTGGCGCACCTGCAGGCCTTCGGCGCTGAAGCCGTCGCCGCGGTACGTCGCGCGGCCGCGCACGCGGTCGAACGCGATGTCCCAGCGCCGTTCGCGCAGCATCACGCCCTCGAGCGCGACCGTGCCCGACAGGCGCGGCACGCCCGCGTCGCGGCGCAGCGGCTGCCGCAGGGCAAACGTGACGGAGGCCGGGCCGGCCGCCGCCAGGTTGTCGAGGGTTTCGCCGTGCGTCGCGTGCAACGGGCTGGCGCGCATCAGCGCGAGCAGGCGCGCGGCATCGCCGCGTGCGGCGGCCTGCACCTCGAGCAGCGCGTCGCGATAGCGCTCGATCCCCGCATGGAAACTGCCCACTTCGATGCCGGCGATCGAAGCGGCGCCATCGACCTCGAAGCCTTCGGGGACGAAGCTGGCACGCGCCTCCACCTGTTCGAGCGGCGGCCAGTCGCGATGGAACTTCAGCACGCCGTCGGCGATGCGCACGTCCGCGCGGAACATTCCATCCGCCGGCGACGTCGTGGTGCCCCGGAACGGCCAGTCGTCGAGATCGCCCGCGATCAGCACGCGACCGTCGTGCAGCGTGCCCGCGACCAGCGCGTCGTCCAGCCAGCGCACGGCGCCGGCCGGCATGCGGTTGCGGACCCAGAAGCCCTTCGCCAGCGGCAACGGCGCCTCGCCCACCTCGGCCGCCAGGTCGATGCGCGGTCGCGTGCCATCGCCCTGCCAGGCCAGCCCGCCGCGCAGCGCGATGTCCAGCCCGTCACCGGCCAGCCGCAGCCCGGGCGTGGCGACATGCCAGGCCTCGCCGTCGCGCCAGCCTTCGATTTCGCCGCCGAGGCGGAACGCATGCGCCATGCCGAAGCCGCGCGGCCAGTCGATGCGCAGCGATGCGTCCTTGTCCGCAACGAACGCGAACCCCGCCTCGTCGCCGGAGAGCCTGCCCGCCAGGCCTTCCAGTCCCGGCGCTTCGCCTACCGCGGCGAAAGACGCCGACTGGATCCGTGCGCTGCCACGCGCCTCTCCGTTCGCTGCAGCGAACTCGATGCCGGAAAGCCGCAACCGCGGTCGCGCCGCGAGCACCCACGCGCGCAAGCCCGGCGAGAGCCTGTCACTCAGCGCCGCGACCGACAGCAGCGGACCGAGTTCGATGCTCGGCGCGGACAGCGCGAGCTGCCGGCCGCCCGCGACCAGCAGGCCATCCAGGACCTGTTCGACGTTGCCGGCACCCGTATCGCCCGGAACCAGTCGGAGGCGTGGTGCGTCCAGGCGCCATCCGGAGGCCACACGCTGCCACTGCGCACGAGCCTCGACTCGCGCGAAGGCGACCCCGGGTTGCGACACCAGGCCGCGCGCATCGCGCAGCGGTGCGCCACGCAGGCGCACGCGCTGCAGCGCGGCGTCCAGCACGAACGCATCGATGCGGTGGTCGTGCAAGGTCGCCCACGCATCGACGCGCCCACGGCCCGACTCCGCCGCCACGCCGGCCACCTGCAGCCACTGCGACCAGGCCGCGAGGTCCGCGTTCGTCGAACCCGCATGCAGGCGCCCGTCGCCACTCGCGCGGTCGAGTTCCAACGCAACGTCCAATGGCGCCGAGCCCGCACCCGCCCACGCACGCAGGCCCGCGCGCACGCGCACGTCGTCCACCCGCAGGCGCAGGTCGACGCGCGGCAGGCGCGCCTGCAATCCCAACTCGGGCGCATCCACCGACAGCCGGCCACCGATCACCTGCAACTCGCCCAGGCCTTCTAGCGCGGCGAGCGGATCGCCTCCGGCTGCCTGCTGGCCGGGCAAGCCGCGCACCTGCCAGCGGCCCGAGGCATCGCGCTCGAGCGCCAGGTCCAGCCCGCGCAGGCGCAGTTCGGAGAACGGCGTGTCCGGCAGCAACCCGGCATACAGCGACACCAGCATTTCCGCGTCGCCCACGGCGATGGTGCCGCTGCCGCCACCGGGTGCGCCGAGGCGCAGGCCGTCGAGCTTCAGCAGCGGCCCGCGCCGCGTCCATTCGGTGTCGAGCCGGTCGAAGGTGATCGGCCGGCCCGCCCGCTCGCTCAGCCACGCGGCCACGCGGTCGGGATTGCGTTCGGCCAGCGGCAGCAACTGGTTGGCGACGCCGATCACCAGCGCCACCAGCACCAGCCCGAGCGACACGAACAGGCCGAGCCCGCGACGGGCCAGCCGCAGGCGGCGGCGCAGCGAGGTCGGCATCAGCAGGCGCCCCGGCGGCGCACGTCAGAGCAGGACGACATCGAACTGCTCCTGCGCGTACTGCGCATCGGGCTGCAGCCGGATCGACTTGCCGAGGAATTCCTCCAGTTCCGCGACCGCCGCCGATTCCTCGTCGGTGATGCGCGCGACGATCTTCGGCGATGCGATCACCAGCAGCCGGCCCGCGTCGAACTGGCGCACCTGCCGGACGATCTCGCGGAAGATCTCGTAGGTCACGGTCTCGGGCGTCTTCAGCATGCCGCGGCCGCCACACTCGTGGCAGGGCTCGCACAGTTGCCGTTCCAGCGACTCGATCGTGCGCTTGCGCGTCATCTCCACCAGGCCCAGCGGCGAGAAGTCGTAGACGGTGGTGCGCGCATGGTCGCGGCTGAGCGACTTCTCGAGCGTGCGCAGCACCTGGCGGCGGTGCTCGGCATCGGCCATGTCGATGAAGTCGATGATGATGATGCCGCCCAGGTTGCGCAGGCGCAGTTGCCGCGCGACCGCCTGCGCGGCTTCGAGGTTCGTGCGATAGACGGTTTCCTCGAGGTTGCGCTGGCCCAGGAACGAACCGGTGTTGACGTCGACCGTCGTCATCGCCTCGGTCTGGTCGATCACCAGGTAACCACCGGACTTGAGCGGCACCTGCTTCTCCAGCGCGCGCTGGATCTCGTCCTCGACGCCGTACAGGTCGAAGATCGGGCGGGCGCCGCCGTAGTGCTCGATCTTCCCCGCGAGCGCGGACTCGCCTTCCGCTTCGCCATCGCCCTCGCCGACCAGCGGCGGCATGTACTGCGCGGCGAACGCGCGCAGCTTCTCCCAGGTCTCGCGCGAGTCGACCTTCACCTTCTCGACGTCGCGGCGCATCAGGTCGCGCACCGCGCGCAGCGGCAGCGTCAGGTCCTCGTACACGCAGCCCCCGACCTTCGCCGCCTTCGCCTGGCGCTCGACCAGCGCCCACGCGCGGTTGAGGTACGCGATGTCCTCGGCCAGCGCTTCCGCCGGCTGGGCTTCCGCATTGGTGCGGATGATGTAGCCGTGCCCGCCGAACTCGGCCACGATGCCCTTCAGGCGTGCACGCTCGGCCTCGTCCTCGATGCGCGCGGACACGCCCACGACCTTCGACTGCGGCAGCAGCACCAGGTAGCGGGACGGAATGCTCAACTGCGTCGTCAGCCGCGCGCCCTTGCCGCCGATCGGGTCCTTGACGACCTGGACGATGATCTCCTGGCCTTCGTGCAGCAATTCGGTGATCGACGGCGTCGCGGGCGCGGGCATCGCGGCGGCGTCGGCTTCACGCTCGGGCCCGTTGCTGGTGACCGGCGCCGGCCGCAGGATGTCGTTGGCGTGCAGGAACGCCGCACGCTCCAGGCCGATCTCGACGAACGCCGCCTGCATGCCGGGCATCACCCGCTGCACGCGGCCCTTGTAGATGTTGCCCACCACGCCGCGGCGCCAGCCGCGCTCGATGTGCAACTCCTGCAGCATGCCGTTCTCGACCACGGCCACCCGCGTCTCGCGCGGGGTCACGTTGACCAGGATCTCCTCGCTCATGCCAGCGGCCCGAGGCCGAACTTCGCGAGCAGGCCCGCAGTTTCGTGCAGCGGCAGGCCGACGACACCCGAGTGGCTGCCCTCCAGTCGCTTCACGAACGCCCCGGCGATGCCCTGGATGGCATACGCGCCGGCCTTGCCGTCGCATTCGCCGGTCGCGACGTACGCCGCGATGCGTGCATCGTCGAGCCGCGCGAAGGTGACGTCCGACGCGCACATGGCCTGGACCTCGCGGTCGGCGGCGACCAGCCACACGGACGACAGCACCTGGTGCGTGCGACCGGAGAGGCGGCGCAGCATTGCCGCGGCGTCGTCCGCATCGCGCGGCTTGCCGAACACCACGTCGCCCAGGGTGACCTCGGTATCGGCCCCGAGCACGACCGCACCAGGCGCGCCGACGACCTCCAGCAACCCTGCACCGGCCTTTTCACGGGCCACCCGTCGCACGTAATCGACCGCGGGCTCGCCGGGGACGCGTTCTTCCGGGACGTCGACCTCGAGCACGCCAAAGCCGACCCCGAGGCGGGCCAGCAGCTCGGAGCGCCGGGGGGAACGCGAAGCGAGATACAGCATCACGAAAGAATAACCCGCACTTCCTGTCCCCCGGCCGACCACCGCCGGGCCTGCGCGGGCCAGTGCGGCGGAACTGCGACCCCCGTTCACTATCAGTCAACGGCCGGCAGCCCACCCTGTCGGGGATACGTGTTTCCACCACTTCCGGAGCCATGCCATGCACAAGCGAACGAACCCCGTCCTGCGACTGCCGGTCCTGGCCCTTGCCGCCGCCCTCGGGCTCGGCCTCGCGACGAATGCCTGCGCGCAGTCGACGGCGCCCACCGTGCTTCCGGGCGACGGCACGCTGCTTTCGGTCTCGGCGCAGGCGGAGGCCACCCGCGTTCCCGATATCGCCATGCTGTCCGCCGGCGTGGTGACCCAGGCCACCGACGCCGACGACGCCATGCAGGCCAACGCCGCGCAGATGGAAAAGGTGATGGCCGCGATCCGCGCCGCCGGCATCGAGGCGCGCGACGTGCAGACCGCCGGCGTCAACGTCCATCCGCAATACGACTACCGCGACGGCAGCACCCCGCGGATCACCGGCTACCAGGCCACCAACACGGTCAACGTCACCGTCCGCGACATCGGCGAGCTGGGCGACGTGCTCGACGCGCTGGTCGCCAGCGGCGCCAACCAGGTCCACGGTCCCAACTTCGATGTCGACGACAAGGAAGGCGCCTACAACGAGGCAAGGCGCGCCGCGCTGGAGAAGGCGCGGGCGCGGGCGGAGATGTATGCGGAAGCGCTGGACCTGCGCGTGCGCCGCATCGCGAGCATCTCCGAGGGCGGTGGCTTCGGACCGCCGATGCCGATGCAGATGATGGCGATGGACGCCGCCCAGGAGTCGCGCGCCTCCACGCCCATCTCCCCCGGCGAAGCCACGCTGACGGTCAATCTCGACGTGGTGTTCGAGCTGGGCCGCTAAGGCCGGGCCGACCGTCGGCAAACGCGCGCCGCCGGTCCCGCGGCGCTTGCGATCGCGCTGTACGCATGCGACTGGTTGATCGTCGGGGCGCCAATCCCGCGCGCCCCGCCCCTGACCGGAGGTGCGAATGAGCGCAATCCTTTCCGCGCGTCACCCTGCGTCCTACCCCGTGCGCCGCACGGCGCGCATGGACCCCGTCCGCATCCTGGGTTACAGCAGCGCCATCGCGATCAACACCATCGCCGCGGGATTGCTGCTGATGCCGATGCAGGCGCCACCGCAAGCCCCGCCACCCGATCCGACCGCCGTCTGGATCCTGCCTGCAACGCCCACACCGCCCGTCCTGCCACCGCCGATCGCGACGCCGCGTCCGCCGATGGACGTGCCCCGCGTGGTGACGGCACCGGTCGTGCCGACACCGGTGGTCGCGCCGGTCATCGTCGACCAGGGCACCCTGCCCACGACGCTCCCGGTGGAGCCGATCCAGGTCGCCTCGATCGAGGCGGAGCCGGCGGTCACCGGTCCGGCGCCGATGACGCTCGAGTACGCCGTTGCGACCTCGCCGCCCTACCCGCGCGAGTCGGTGCGCAACGGCGACGAGGGCCTGGTGATGCTGCAGGTGCTGGTGGACATCGACGGCCGGCCGCTGGAAGTGGACATCGTCGACAGCAGCGGCCATCGCGAGCTCGACCAGGCCGCACGCCGACACGTACTCGCGAACTGGCGCTTTCGCCCGGCGACGCGCGACGGACAACCGGTGCAGGCGATCGGGCTGGTGCCGATCGACTTCTCCTTGAACTGAGCCGTCAGGCGCGGTGGTAGGGGTGGTTGGCGAGCAGCGCCGCGGCGCGGTACAGCTGCTCGCCCGCCACCAGCCGCACCAGCATGTGCGGCAGGGTGAGCGGCCCCAGCGACCAGCATTCGTCGGCGCGCGCCATCACGTCGGGCGCGTGGCCCTCGGGGCCGCCAACCAGGAACGCCAGGTCGCGGCCTTGCGTGCGCCAGTGCTCCAGGCGGGCCGCCAGTTGCTCGGACGTCCAGGGCTTGCCGCGGCCGTCGAGCGCCACGACCCAGGCATTTCCGGGTAACGCAGCCAGCACCCGCGCACCTTCGTCCGACATCGCGCGCGCGGTGTCGCGGTTCTTGCCCCGTAGTCCGGGCGCGACCTCCACCAGTTCCAGCGGAAGCCAGTGCGAGAGGCGCTTCTGGTATTCGGCGAAGCCGTCCGCCACCCAGGACGGCGCGCGTTCGCCGACCGCGATGAGGCGTGCCTTCATGCCGCCGACGCCTGCGCCGCGCGGCGCGCGTCAGCCCGCTTCGCGTCGATCGTCGGCGTGGTCGTCGCCGTACTCGTCGATGCCGCCCGGCGGCTGGTCGCCCACCGTCCACAGGCGCTCGAGCGCGTAGAACTCGCGCACCCGCGGCAACATCACGTGGACCACGACGTCGCCCAGGTCGACCAGCACCCACTCGGCCTCGCGTTCGCCTTCCACGCCGATCGGTTGCACGTCGAGGCGCTTGGCGAAGCGCATGACTTCGTCGGCGATCGACTTCACGTGCCGGCTCGAGGTGCCCGAGGCAATGACCATGAAGTCGGTCACGCTGCTCTTGCCGCGCACGTCGATCTCGACGACATCCTTCGCTTTCAGTTCCTCCGTCGCATCGCGGACCGTCTTGAGCAACGTCTCGGTCGGTGGCGGCGGGTTGGGCAGGCGGGTCTTGATGACGTGGGCCGGGGTGGTCAAGAGGCGTGGGCTCCGTGCGATCGGCGGATTGCCGACGTGGAAATTATAGCGACCCTGCGCCGGGGTCCATGTAGAGCCGGTGATGGTCGATGTACGCGGCGACCGCGGCAGGCACCAGCGTCCGCCAGGGCCCGCCAGCCGCGACCAGCGCCCGCACCTGCGAGGCGGACGCGCCGTGCAGCGGCTGGTCCAGCCGCAGCAGGCATCCGCCACGGGTCGCACGCAGGGCATCCGCGTCTTCGGTCCAACGGTGCTCGACCATCGCGGCCAGCCCGGGCGGCAGCGAGGCGTCGACGGGATGACCGGCGCGCCCCGCGACGACCCAGTGCGCCTCGTCGAGCAGCCCCGGCCAGCCCTTCCAGCCCGGCAGGCCGCGAAAGCTGTCTGCACCGACGACGAAGGCGATCGGCAGGTCGTCGCCGGATTCGCGCCGGACCGACCGCAGCGTGTCGATGGTGCGCGTCGGCACGCCGCGATCGAGTTCACGGGAATCGACTTCCAGCCCGGCCCGTCCGTCCACGGCCAGCGCGAGCATCGCGGCGCGATGGGTCGCGTCGGCGCCCGTCGGAGCGCGATGCGGCGGATCGGCCGATGGCAGCAGTTGCACGGTCGTGCCCAACCGATCGCGCGCGGCTTCGGCAATGGCCAAGTGGCCGCAGTGCACGGGATCGAACGTGCCGCCGTGGAAGACCAGCAGCGGGCGCACGGCCTCAACCATCGACCAGCGCTGCGGCCTGCTTGTCGGCGACCGCCAGCAGCAGGCGTTCGAGCGCCTGCCAGGCATCGTCGGTGGCGCCCGGCGGTGGCCGGCCCTTCGCCGTCCGATCCACCCGGCCCGCCTCGGCGGCGAAACGTTCCCAGCGCGCGGCGTCGTGCCGCGCAAGTGCGCGGCGATACATCGCCTGCTTCGAGTCCCAGATGCCCTGTGCCTTGAACGCGGCAGCGAGGTTGCCGCCGCCCGCCTGCACGCGTGCGAGCGCCGCGGCGGCCAGCAGCTCGCGCGACACCATGCCCAGCAGCGCCGGCACCGCTTCGCCTTCCGCGCGCAAGCCGGCGAGCATCCGCGCGACCGGCGCGCCCTGCCCGTTCAACGCGGCCTCGCACAAGCGGAACACGTCGTAGCGCGCGGCATCGGCGACCAGCGATTCCAGGCGCGCGACGTCGACGGTCTCGCCGTCGGCCAGCAACACCAGCTTGTCGATCTCCTGGGCGGCGGCCAGCAGGTTGCCCTCCACCCGTTCGGCCAGCAGCGCGACCGCCGCGCGATCCAGGCGCAAGCCCCGGTTCCGCGCGCGCTTGTCGATCCAGTCGACCTGCTCGTGCGGCTTCACCGGCCAGGCGACGACGACATGGCCGACGCGCCCGATCGCCTCGCTCCACTTGCCCGCGTGCTTGCGGCTCCACTCGCCCGCGGTCACCAGCAGCACCACGTCGGGCGGCGGGTCCTCGCAGAACGCGACGAGCACCTTCTCGCCTCCCTTCCCGGGCTTGCCCGACGGCAACCGCACCTCCACCAGCCGCCGCGAGGCGAACAGGCTCGGCGCGCTGAACGATGCCGTCAGTTCGTTCCAGTCGTAATCGCGCCCGTCGGCGTCGTGGATCTCGCGTTCGGTGATGCCCTGCGCGCGCGCCGCGGCGCGGATCGCATCGGCGGCCTCCTGCACCAGCAGCGGTTCGGGGCCGGCCACCAGCCAGGCGGGGGCCAGCGCCCCGGCGTCGAGTTGCGCCGCGAGCCGGTCCGGCCTCAATTCCTGCATCGGCCGGCCCGGTGGGTCAGCCCGCAACGCCGCGCGCGGCGGCGTCGATCCGGCGCAGGATAGCGGCGCCCATCTCGCGGCGGAGTTCGCGCGCGAGGATCTCGCGCTCGCTGTCGGTGCCGATGGCGTTGGACGGCGGGGACACGTAATCCCGCGAAAGCTCGACGACCTGGCGCGGCACCCGCACCGTCCCATCGGCACCGCGCATCTCGAACACCACCGCATAGCGCAGGGTGAACTCCTGGGCGCGCCCCTGCGCGTCGACGCTCAGCGGCGTGTCAGCCCAGCGCTCGGACACCACGTCCAGCACCGCGACATCCTCGCTCTCGGGATCCGCCGTCAGCGCGCCGGCACGCTCCAGCGCGCGCTCGAGCGAATCGGCGAGCGGGCTGTACGGATCGTCCGCTTCCACGCGCACCGGCCCGAGGTCCGCAGGCAACACCAGGGCGTTGCGCAAGTGGA
>DASTUL010000088.1:0-4105 GCA_035759645.1 Lysobacteraceae bacterium
GCACCCCGAAACGGGGGCATGGGTCACATCTGCGGAAGAGTGCCGCCATTGTAGCGCCGAAACCCTTGCAAGGGGCCGGGTTTTCGGGGTTATAGTGCCTTTCACCTGCAGGGGAATCAGGTAGATGGCAGCCATGTTTAAGCGCCTTTCTCACGCATCTCGCACCGTCGCCGCGGCAGCACTGCTGACCTTCGCGGCGCATGCGCTCGCCCAGGACCTGGTCGAGGGCCACCCCGACACCTACGTGGTGCAGGAGGGCGACACCCTCTGGAGCATCGCGGGCAAGTTCCTGCAGCGGCCGTGGCTGTGGCCGGAAATCTGGCAGGCCAACCCGCAGATCGCCAACCCGCACGCCATCTTCCCGGGCGACGTGATCAGCCTGGCCTATGGCGAGCGCACCGTCGCGACGGTCGAGCCCGGCCCGCGGTCCGCCTCGGTCTCGCCGGTCAACGCGATCCCGCTGTCCGAAATCGAACCGTTCCTGAAGGACCTGCGCGTCGTCGACGGCTTCGAGCACCTGCCCTACGTGGTGGCGCTCGAGGAAGACCGGCTGCGCGCGACCGCCGGCAACGTCGCCTACGTGCGCGGCCTGACCGACGCGCGTCCGGGCGAGCGCTTCACCCTCGTCCGGCCGACCGTGAAGTACACCTACGTCGATCGCGCCGGCCTGTGTTGCGACCTGCACCAGACGACCGACCTTACCCATCGCGGCAAGGAACACATCGACTGGCAGCGCTTCTGGAGCAACGCGTACTTCCCGGACAAGGGATCGGCGGTGCTGGGCTACGAGCTGATGCGCGTGAACGGCGGCACCGTCACCCGCGGCGCGGTCGGCGGCATCGAGGTCGCCACGCTGCTGCTGGACGAAGCCGGTTACGAAGTGCGCCCGGGCGACCGCCTGGTGCGCGTCGATCCGCAGCCATACGACCTCACCTTCTTCCCGCATGCGCCGAGCGTCCAGCACGATTACGGGCGGTTGCAGGTGATGGCCGTTTCCGAGGGCCTGACGACCGCGGGGCCGCGCAGCGTCGTGGCGCTCTCCGGCGGTTCGCGCCAGGGCATCGACAACGGCACCGTGTTCTCGATCTGGCGCGTGGGCAGCAACGTCGTCGATCCGATCGAATACAAGTTCGGGCGCTCGGACGATACCGTCGGGTTCGAGGCCAAGGTACGCCTGCCGGACGAATACGCGGGCCACGTGATGGTGTTCCGGACCTTCGACAACGTCAGCTATGGCTTGGTGATGGACAGCATCCGTCCGACGCAGGTCGGGTTCGAATTGAAGCATCCCGACGCGCCTTATTGATCCCGGATTGCGGCGCTTCGCGCCTCCATCCGGGCTACCGCGACACGTAGCCCGGATGCAGCGAAGCGAAATCCGGGTTCCCCGACGCGACATGCTGACGGCGCCCGAGGGCGCCGTTTTCGTTTGCGGTCGACGCTGGGCGGATGACGAACGATCCGCATGACGCGCTGCTCCGCCTCCTTGCCGCCGCCGGTCCCGCCGAGCCACGGCGCCGATTGCTGGACACATGTGGCGACCCGGTCTCCGCGCTTGATTCCGGCGTCGCCACCTGGCGCGCGCACGGATTGTCCCCGGAGCAAATCGCGGCGCTATGCCAACCCGACGGCGCTGCGCTCAACCGCGCGAAGGCGTGGCTCACCGCAAGCCCCGCGCGCCACCTGATCGGCTGGCACGATCCCGACTACCCCGAGTTGCTGCGACGCATGCCCGGCGCACCGGTGGCACTGTTCGTCGCGGGCGATCCCGCGCGACTGTGGCATCCGGCGGTCGCGGTGGTCGGCAGTCGCGCACCCACTGCCGGCGGTCGCGAGCACGCGTCGGAGTTCGCGCGCGCGTTCGTCGCCGCAGGGCTCGCCGTCACCAGCGGCCTCGCCGCGGGCATCGACACCGCCGCGCACCACGGCGCGCTAGAAGCGCGTGGCCTGACCGTCGCGGTGCTCGGCACCGGTCCCGACATCGCGTTCCCGCGCGGCAACGCCGGCTTGCTGGAACGCATCGCTCACGAAGGCGCCGTCGTCAGCGAACACCTGCCCGGCACCGGTGGCCGGCGCGAGCACTTCCCCAGCCGCAACCGCATCATCGCCGGCCTTTCGCTGGGCACCCTGGTGGTCGAAGCCGCGTACCGCTCCGGTGCGCTGATCACCGCCCGCCTCGCCGCAGACGCCGGCCGCGAGGTCATGGCGTTGCCGGGCTCGATCCGGAACCCGATGGCCCGCGGCTGCCACCGGCTGATCCGCGATGGCGCCGCACTCGTCGAGCGGCCGCAGGAAGTGATCGAAGCGCTTGCAGCACCGGCCGCCGCGCTCGCCGACGCCTTGCGGGGTCGCCTCGCCACCCCCATACAGGGAACCGTGACCAGCGTCGTGGAACGCGACAACGGCGCCGTCGGGGACACGTCTCCCGCCGGCCCCACCGATTCGCCCGACTACAAGCGGTTGTGGCGCGAACTCGGTCACGACCCAATGGATATGGATGGACTCGTCTCACGGACCGGATTGACGGCCGCGGAACTTGCCTCCATGCTGCTGGTCATGGAGCTTGAGGGCCGCGTGGTTTCGCAACACGGCCGCTACACCCGAAGAGTTTCCTGACCCCCACGGCGCCGACTGCGGCGCAGGCCGAGGGCAATGAAAGAGAGCATCCTGGACGTCCTGCTGTACCTGTTCGAACACTACTTCACGGAAGACGCGCCCCCGCCGCTCGGCGACCGCGATTCCCTTGCTTCCAGCCCCCTGTTCAGTGAGCTCACCCAGGCCGGTTTCAGCCCGGCCGAGATCCACAAGGCCTTCGACTGGCTCGACGCCCTGGCCGAGCAACGTCCGGAATCCAAGGCCCCGCGCACCGACGGCCCCACCCGCGTCTATTTCGGCCCCGAGCTCGACAAGCTCGACACCGAATGCCGCGGTTTCCTGTTGTTCCTGGAGCAGCGCGGCGTCCTGGACGCCGACCAGCGCGAGCTGGTGCTCGACCGCGCGCTGGCCCTGGACCAGGACGAACTGGACCTGGACGACCTGAAGTGGGTCGTGCTGATGGTCCTGTTCAACCAGCCGGGCAGCGAGGCCGCCTACGCCTGGATGGAAACCCAGATGTTCCTGGACGAGCCCGAGCCGGTGCACTGACCCGGCCCCGGGGGCGCCGCCGACCCCCTTTCGCTTGACGGGCCCCATGGCCCCGTGTCACCACTAATAAAGAGAGTCCCCCCATCTAACGCCCGTGGCCCTGCCGCGGGCGTCGCTTTCTACGGACGCCAATGGCCAAGAACCTCCTCATCGTCGAGTCGCCCGCCAAGGCCAAGACGATCAACAAGTACCTCGGCAAGGACTTCCACGTCCTGGCGTCCTACGGCCACGTCCGCGACCTGGTCCCCAAGGAGGGCGCGGTCGACCCCGACAACGGGTTCGCCATGCGCTACGACCTGATCGAAAAGAACGAGAAGCACGTCGCCGCCATAGCGAAAGCGGCCAAGGCGGCGGATGCCATCTACCTCGCGACCGACCCGGACCGCGAGGGCGAGGCGATCAGCTGGCACATCGTCGAGATCCTGCGCGAGCGTGGCCTGCTCGAGGGCAAGCCGGTCCAACGCGTCGTGTTCACCGAGATCACGCCGCGCGCCATCCGCGAGGCGATGGCCCACCCGCGCAAAATTTCCGAGAACCTGGTCGACGCGCAGCAGGCGCGCCGCGCGCTGGACTACCTGGTCGGCTTCAACCTGTCGCCGGTGTTGTGGCGCAAGGTGCAGCGCGGCCTGTCCGCCGGCCGCGTGCAGTCGCCGGCATTGCGCATGATCGTGGAGCGAGAGGAGGAGATCGAAGCCTTCGTCGCCCGCGAGTACTGGAGCATCGAGGCCGAGTGCGCGCACGCCGCGCAACCGTTCACCGCCAAGCTCGCCAAGCTCGATGGCAAGAAGTTCGAGCAGTTCACCGTCACCGATGGCGATACGGCCGAGGCCGCGCGCGAGCGCATCGTCCGCGCCGCCAATGGCGCGCTGCACGTCACCGACGTCACCAGCAAGGAGCGCAAGCGCCGCCCCTCACCGCCGTTCACCACCTCCACGCTGCAGCAGGAGGCCGCGCGCAAGCT
>DASTUL010000089.1:0-16778 GCA_035759645.1 Lysobacteraceae bacterium
CATCCTGGTCTGCCGCAGCGAGCAGCCGCTGCCCGACAGCGAGCGCCGCAAGATCGCGCTGTTCACCAACGTGCCGGAGAAGGCGGTCATCTCCGCCGTCGACCTGGACAACATCTACAAGATCCCGATGTGGCTGCACGCGCAGGGCCTGGACAAGCTGGTCGTGGGCCACCTGCGGCTGGAAGCCAAGGCTGCCGACGAAGCCGACCTGTCCGAATGGCGCGCCGTGGTCGATGCCTCCGAACACCCGGTGGACGAAGTCACCATCGCGGTCGTCGGCAAGTACGTGGACCACAAGGACGCGTACAAGTCGGTGGCCGAGGCGCTCAAGCACGGCGGCATCCGCCAGCGCACCCGCGTGGAGCTGAAGTGGCTCGAGTCCCAGGACATCGAGCGCCAGGGCGCGGACGTCGCGCTGGCCGGCGTCGACGGCATCCTGGTGCCGGGCGGCTTCGGCGACCGTGGCTTCGAGGGCAAGGTGCTGACCTCCAAGCACGCGCGCGAGGCGGGCATCCCGTACTTCGGCATCTGCTACGGCATGCAGGCGGCGGTGGTCGACTACGCGCGGCACGAACTCGGCCTGGCGGACGCCAACAGCACCGAGAACGACAAGGCCAGCGCGGACCCGGTGATCGGCCTGATCACCGAATGGCGCACGGCGTCGGGCGACGTCGAGCGCCGCGACGAGGCGTCCGAGCTCGGCGGCACCATGCGCCTGGGCCTGCAGGAGCAGCGGGTGAAGCCGGGCACGCTGGCGCACCGGGTGTACGGCAAGGACGTGGTCGGCGAACGCCACCGCCACCGCTACGAGTTCAACAACCGCTACCGCACGCAACTCGAGGACGCGGGACTGGTGGTCAGCGCCAAGTCGATGGACGACCTGCTGGTGGAGATGGTCGAGCTGCCGCAGGATCGCCACCCCTGGTTCCTGGCTTGCCAGGCGCACCCCGAGTTCCTGTCCACCCCGCGCGGCGGCCACGCCCTTTTCATCGGCTTCATCCGCGCCGCGCGCGAATACAAGGCCCAGGCGGGCGGCCGCCTGCTCAAGGAAGCCAGGGCATGAAGCTTTGCGGATTCGACATCGGGCTGGACCAGCCGTTCTTCCTGATCGCGGGGCCGTGCGTCATCGAGTCGATGCAGTTGCAGCTCGATACGGCCGGTACGCTGAAGGAGATCACCGGCGAGCTCGGCATTCCCTTCATCTTCAAGTCCAGCTTCGACAAGGCGAACCGCACGTCGGGCGCTGCGTTCCGTGGTCCCGGCCTGGAAGAAGGGTTGAAGGTGCTCGACGAGGTGAAGCGGCAGTTGCAGGTGCCGGTGCTCACCGACGTACACGAATACACCCCGATGGACGAGGTCGCGGCGGTCGTGGACGTGTTGCAGACGCCGGCGTTCCTGTGCCGGCAGACCGATTTCATCCAGAAGGTCGCCAGCGCCGGGCGCCCGGTGAACATCAAGAAGGGCCAGTTCCTGTCGCCTTGGGAAATGAAGCACGTGGCCGACAAGGCGCTGGCCACCGGCAACCCCGACATCATGGTCTGCGAGCGTGGCGCCAGCTTCGGCTACAACAACCTGGTCAGCGACATGCGCTCGCTGGCGGTGATGCGCGACACGGGCTGCCCGGTCGTGTTCGATGCCACGCACTCGGTGCAGCTGCCCGGCGGCGCCGGTGGCAAGAGCGGAGGCCAGCGCGAGTTCGTCCCGGTCCTCTCGCGCGCGGCCATGGCCGTGGGTATCAGCGGCATCTTCATGGAGACGCACCCGCGCCCCGAGGAAGCCCTGTCGGACGGCCCCAACGCCTGGCCCCTCCCCAAGATGCGCGCCCTCCTCGAAACCCTCATGGCCATCGACGAAGTCGCCAAGCGCAGCGGCTTCCTCGAAAGCCAGGCGTGACACTCCTTCCACTACGAATGAAGCAATGACAACGATCTCCAGGGTTCACGCACGCGAAATTCTCGACAGCCGGGGTAATCCAACGCTCGAAGCGGAAGTCACGCTCGCCGATGGCAGCTTCGGCAGGGCGATGGTGCCTTCGGGCGCCTCGACCGGTACGAAGGAGGCCGTGGAGCTGCGCGACGGCGACAGGACGCGCTACCTGGGCAAGGGCGTGCGAAACGCGGTCGAGAACGTCAACACGACGATCGCCAGGGCCCTCGAGGGCTTCGACGCCAACGACCAGGCAGGCCTCGACCGGCGCCTGGTCGACCTGGACGGTACCGACAACAAGGGGCGGCTGGGCGCCAATGCGCTGCTCGGCGTTTCGCTCGCCAACGCCCACGCGGTGGCCGCATCGAAGCGCATGCCGCTGTGGCAGCACCTGGCCGGCGATCGCGCACCCGTCCTCCCGGTGCCGATGATGAACATCATCAACGGCGGCGCGCACGCCGACAACAACGTGGACCTGCAGGAATTCATGGTGCTGCCGGTGGGCTTCGATTCGTTTTCCGAAGCGCTGCGCGCGGGCACCGAGGTGTTCCATTCGCTCAAGTCGGTGCTCAAGGCGCGCGGCCTGTCGACCGCGGTCGGCGACGAGGGCGGCTTCGCCCCGGACCTGCGCAGCAACGAGGAAGCGCTGGAGACCATCCTCGAGGCGATCGGCAAGGCCGGCTACCACGCAGGCGACGACATCCTGCTCGGCCTGGACGTGGCCAGCAGCGAGTTCTTCGACAACGGCAAGTACAACCTCACCGGCGAGGGCAAGCGCCTGACCAGCACGCAATTCGTCGACTTCCTGGCCGGCTGGAGCCGGCAGTACCCGATCATCACCATCGAGGACGGCATGGACGAGGGCGACTGGGACGGCTGGAAGCAGCTCACCGCCGAGCTCGGCAGCAAGGTGCAGCTGGTGGGCGACGACCTGTTCGTGACCAACCCTCGCATCTTCCGCGATGGCATCGACCAGGCCGTGGCGAATGCGATCCTGGTCAAGGTCAACCAGATCGGCACGCTGAGCGAGACGCTGGAGGCCATCGCGATGGCCGACCGTGCGGGCTATGCGGCGGTCGTCTCGCATCGCTCCGGCGAGACCGAGGACACGACCATCGCCGACATCGCGGTGGCGACCACCGCCACGCAGATCAAGACCGGTTCGCTGTGCCGCAGCGACCGCGTGGCCAAGTACAACCAGCTGCTGCGCATCGAGGAACAGCTGGGCGCGACCGCGCGCTACGCCGGCCGCGACGCCTTCGTGTCGTTGAAGGGCTGATCGCGAACCGATGCGCATCCTCCGCGCCATCGTGCTGGTGCTGGTGGTGCTGCTCGGATGGCTGCAGTACCGGTTGTGGTTCGGCAACGGCGGACAGCGCGAGGTCGCGACGCTGCAGGCCGAGGTCGCGCGCCAGCAGGCGGAGAACACGCGCCTGGAGCAGCGCAACGACGCGCTCGCCGCCGAGGTGCAGGACCTGAAATCTGGCGAGGCCGCCGTCGAGGAACGCGCGCGCAGCGAGCTCGGCATGATCCGCCCGGGGGAGACGTTCTACCGGGTGGTCGATCCGGCACCGGCCACCACCGCCCAGGACGAGGGTCCCGCAGATGAGTGACCAGGCCTGGGCCATCGTCCCGGCGGCGGGGCAGGGCGTTCGCTTCGGCGGGGACGTACCGAAGCAGTACCTGCGAGCGGCGGGGCAGCCGTTGCTGGCGCACGCACTGGACGCGGTGCTCGCCGATCCGCGCGTCGCCGGCGCCGTGGTCGCGCTGGCGCAGGACGATTCGCGCTGGCCCGGCTGGACGAAGCGCAACGGCAAGCCGGTCATCGCGTGCGTCGGCGGCGCGGAGCGCGCCGATTCGGTGCTGGCCGCGCTGGATGCGTTGCCCGATGGCGTCGCGGCCGACGCGTTGTTGCTGGTGCACGACGCGGCCCGTCCGCTGCTGGACCCCGACGACCTGGCGCGCCTGATCGACGCGGCGTTTGCCTGCGACGACGGCGCGCTGCTCGCGGCGCCGGTCCGCGACACGCTCAAGCGCGGCGGTCCCGGCGGCCAGGTGGCCGCCACCGAATCGCGGGACGGCCTGTGGCGTGCGTTCACGCCGCAGGCGTTCCGGCGCGACCTGTTGCACGACGCGCTGACGCGGGCGCGTGCGGACGGCGTCGTCGCCACGGACGAAGCGATGGCCGTGGAGCGGCTCGGCCGCCATCCACGCCTGGTCGAGGGCCGCGACGACAACCTGAAGGTCACCACGCCCGCGGACCTGGACCTCGCCAACCACCTGCTCGCGGCGCGCGCCGCCGGAAGGACCTCCGGATGAACCTGCGCATCGGCCACGGCTACGACGTCCACGCGTTCGGCGAGGGCGACCACGTGATGCTCGGCGGGATCCGCGTGCCGCACGCACGCGGCATCCAGGCACACAGCGATGGCGACGTGGTGATCCACGCGTTGTGCGACGCGATCCTCGGCGCGCTCGCGCTGGGCGACATCGGCCGCCATTTCCCGCCGTCCGACGAACGCTGGCGCGGCGCCGACAGCCGCCAGTTCCTGCGCCACTGCCGCGCGCTGGCGATGGAACGCGGCTGGGTCGTCGGCAACGCGGACATCACCGTCGTCTGCGAACGGCCCAAGGTCGGGCCGCACGTCGATGCCATCCGCACCGCGCTGGCGTCCGAGCTGGGTGTCGACCTGGACACCATCAGCGTCAAGGCCACCACCACCGAGACGCTGGGCTTCACCGGCCGCGAGGAAGGCATCGCCGCGCAGGCGGTGTGCCTGCTCGCGCGCGCGTGAGCGCTTCGCCGGACGCAACGCCGCGGGCGCTGGGGCCGCCTGTGCTGCAGGCACGCATGCGCGAGGCGCCGGAGGATTTCCGGGTCGACGAACTCGACGGCTTCGAACCCAGCGGCAGCGGGGAACACCTGCTGCTGGACATCGAGAAGCGCGGGATGAACACCGGGTTCGCCGCGAAGCGGATCGCCGAGTGGGCGGGCGTGCCGGAGTCCGCCGTCGGCTACGCCGGCCTCAAGGACCGGCATGCGGTCACGCGCCAGCGCTTCAGCGTGCAGCTGCCCGGGCGCGAGGCACCGGATGTCGCCGGCCTGGAGGACGAATCTTTACGCGTGCTCGGACAGGCGCGGCACTCGCGCAAGCTGCCGCGCGGCGCACTGGCGGGCAACCGGTTCGAGCTGGTGCTGCGCGGCGTGCAGGGCGATGCGGAGGCGATCGACGAGCGCCTGCATGGGATCGCCGCGCGCGGCGTGCCCAACTATTTCGGCGAGCAGCGTTTCGGACACGGCGGCGGCAACGTCGCCGAGGCGCTGGCGATGTTCGCCGGCCGGCGCGTGCGGCGCGAGCAACGTGGCCTGCTGCTCTCGGCCGCGCGCTCGGCGCTGTTCAACCGCGTGCTGGCCGAGCGCGTGGCGGGCGACACATGGGACCGGCCGCTGCCTGGCGAAGCCTGGATCCTCGACGGCAACCGCAGCGTATTCGGACCCGAATCCTTCGACGATGTGCTGGCCGAACGGCTGGCGGCTTTCGACATCCACCCGAGCGGCCCGCTCTGGGGGCGTGGCGAGCTGCGGACGACCGATGATGCACTGGCGCTGGAACGTGCAGTCGTCGAGACCCCGGATGCCGCGGCGTTGGCAAAAGGCCTCGAGCTGGCGGGCCTGCGCCAGGAACGCCGCGCCCTGCGGCTGCGCCCTTCCGGGTTGGCCTGGGACCGACCGGTGCCGGATGCGCTGCGCCTGCGCTTTTCGTTGCCCCCGGGCACCTACGCAACCACGGTCCTGGCCGAACTCGGGGACGTGGTCGACGCCGCCGGGCGCCGCTGATCGACCGCCCGGCGAGCCGTTCGTCGGAACCTGCCGGACCGCACTGGCCGCCCTGAACGGGTGGGCGTATGACCGGAGGCGTCACCACGAAGGAGACGTCGCCATGAAGACACGCACCCGCCAGTTCCTCACCGCGTCATTGATCGCGTCGGCCGCGCTGCTCACCGCCTGCACCAGCATGGACGACCGCAGCACGCTCGCCCCCGGGTACGACGGCAAGATGATCAACGATGCGGAGTACATCGCCGCCGTCGAGACCATGGCCGCGAGCCGCGGCGTCCGCGTGCAGTGGGTGAACCCGCCCAAGGTCAGGGTTTCGGACGATTGATCCTCAGCGCCGCCTCGGCGGCGCGAGCAACACCAGGACCACGCCGGTGCCGCCTGCACGGGGCGGCGCCGAGTGGAACGCCAGCACGTCCGAGCGCTGGCGCAGCAGCCTGTCCACCAGGTTCTTGAGCACCGGCACGCCGCCGCGCCCGAAGTCGTCGGTGCTGTGCAACCCCTTGCCATGGATCACCCGCACGCAGCCGTGCCCGGCCCCGCGTGCATCGGCGATGAATGCGCGCAACAACACCTCGGCCTCGCGCACGCCCGCCAGGTGCAGGTCCAGTTCGTCCTGGACCGCGAACTCGCCACGACGCAGGCGCTGCAACGTGCGCGCCGGCACGTCATCGCGACGGAACGAAAGCGAATCGCCGGCTTCCAGCAGCGGTTCGTCCATCGCGCGCACGAATTCGCCGCGCGCATCGGCTTCGTCGCGTTCGGCCATCGCGGCGCGCGGCCGCGGCTTCGGCGGCGCAGGCGGCGCGGGGCGTTCAGGCAACGTGCGCACGGGACCGATCGCATCGCGGAACAGCGCGGCATCGTCCTCGTCCACGCCGGACGCAGCGGGCGTCGCCGGATCGTTCTTTCGTGGTCGCCTGGCCATGCGCCAAGGGTAGCCTGCGGCTATCATGACGGCCTCATGCGAATCCTTGTCAGCAACGACGACGGTGTCGACGCCCCCGGCATCCGCATCCTCGCCGAAGGCCTCCGCGCGGCCGGTCACGACGTGGTGGTGGTCGCGCCGGATCGCGACCGTTCCGGCGCCAGCAACTCGCTGACGCTCGATTCCCCGGTGCGCGCGGTGCAGGTCGACGATCGCACCTGGCGCGTGCACGGGACCCCCACCGACTGCGTCCACCTCGCGCTGGCCGGCCTGCTGGACGACGAGCCCGACATCGTGGTGTCCGGCATCAACACCTGCGGCAACCTGGGCGACGACGTCATCTATTCGGGCACCGTCGCCGCGGCGATGGAAGGCCGTTTCCTGGGCCTGCCGGCGCTTGCGCTGTCGCTGTGCACCTGCGAGGGCAGCCGCCGCCAATACGACACCGCGGCGCGCGCGGCGGTCGAGCTGGTCGCCAGGCTGGCGACCGATCCGCTGCCCGCCGACACCATCCTCAACGTCAACGTGCCCGACCTGGGCTGGAACGAGATCGCCGGCTTCGAGGTCACCCGGCTGGGCAACCGCCATCGCGCCGAGCAGTGCGTGTCGCAGATCGACCCCCGCGGGCGCCGCTGGTTCTGGATCGGCCCGGCCGGTCCCGAGCAGGACGCGGGCGTGGGCACCGATTTCCACGCGATCCGCACCGGCAACATCTCGGTCACGCCGATCCACGTCGACCTGACCCGCTACCAGGCGCTCGACCAGGTGGCTAGCTGGGTCGGCGGCCTGGGCGACGCGCTGTCGCGCGGTGCAGTCGCCGGAGGAACGGCTGCATGACGGCGCGCATGCACCTGCAGCCCGAAGCGGTGGGCATGGGCATGACCGGGCAGCGCGTGCGCGACCGCCTGATCGAGCGCCTGCGCGACGGGTCGCCCGGCATCGCCGGCATCCGGGACGAGCGCGTGCTCAACGCGATCCGCACGGTGCCGCGGCACCTGTTCGTCGACGAGGCCCTGGCCGCGCGCGCGTACGAGGACAACGCACTGCCGATCGGGCACGGGCAGACGATTTCCCAGCCCTGGGTCGTGGCGCGCATGACCGAAGCCGTGCTCGAGGGCCTGCCGCCGCACGTGCCCGGCGACACGGCGCCGAAAGTGCTGGAGGTCGGCACCGGTTCCGGTTACCAGGCCGCGATCCTCGCCGCGCTCGGCCTGCAGGTGTTCACCGTCGAGCGGATCGGCGAACTGCTGCGCACCGCGCGCAAGCGTTTCCGCACGCTCGGCATGCACGTGCGCAGCAAGCACGACGACGGCCGCGCCGGCTGGCCCGAACTGGGGCCGTACGATGCCATCGTCGTCACCGCCGCGGCGCCCGCGCTGGTGGACGTGCTGACCGCGCAACTTGCGCCGGGCGGCACGCTGGTCGCGCCTGTCGGCGGTGCGCAAGCGCAGTCCCTGCTGCGGCTGCGCCGCCAGGCGGACGGTTCGCTGGAGCGGGCAGACCTCGGCGCGGTCGTGTTCGTGCCGCTGCTGTCCGGGCTCGTCGACCGGTGATCGTTCGTCGGGTGACAGCTTGAAACTCTTCGGGCCGCTGTACGCGCGCACCATGGCCTGGGCGCGGCATCCGCGTGCGCCGGCGTTGCTGGGGCTGCTGAGTTTCGCCGAGGCGGTGGTGTTCCCGGTGCCGCCCGAAGTGATGCTCGCGCCGATGTCGCTGGCGCAGCCGCTGCGCGCGTTCCGGTTCGCGACCATCAGCCTGCTTGGCTCGCTGGCCGGCGCGGTGCTCGGCTATGCGCTCGGGCATTTCGCGTACGAGCTGGTCAAGCCGCTGTTCGAGTCGCTGGGCTGGATCGACAAGATCGAGGCGCAGGTGGCCTACCTGCGCGACATCGCCGAGCAGTCGCCGTGGAAGGCGTTCTGGATCCTCGTTCTGGCGGGGTTCACCCCGATCCCGCTGAAGATATTCACCTGGGCCTCGGGCATCGTCGGCATACCGATGCTGCCGTTCCTCGCCAGCATGCTGGTGGGGCGGGGCAAGCGGGTCTACCTGGTCGCGCTCGCCATCCGCCTGGGCGGCGCGCGCGCCGAGGCGGCCTTGAATCGCTACATCGAGCCGGTAGGCTGGATCGCCACGGCGCTGCTCGTCGGGCTCGCCGGTTGGATTGCATGGCACGCATGGGGGACGTGATGACGACACCATTCCGCACGCTCGCGTTGCTGCTGTCGGTGGCGTTCCTGGTGTCGTGCACCCACGCGCGCGTCATTCCCGAGCGTGGCACGACCCGCGCGGCCAGCCGCGACGGCGCGACCACCATCGTGCGGCGCGGCGACACGCTGTACGGCATCGCGTTCCGCAATGGCCTGGACTATCGCGACGTCGCGGCCTGGAATGGCATCCGCGCGCCGTACACGATCTATCCGGGACAGCGCCTGCGCCTGTCGGGTGCCGCGGGCAGCCGCAACGTGGCGACACGTCCGGCCAGCGACCCCGTCCGCAGGCCCACCACCTCCACGCCGACGCGTCCCCCGGTGCAGGCGCCGCCACCCACCGCGGCCGCCAGCAAGCTGGGCTGGACCTGGCCGGCCCAGGGCGCGCTGATCAACACGTTCTCCGGCGGCGACCCGACCCGGCAGGGCATCGACATCGCCGGCCAGCGCGGCGATCCCGTGCGGGCCGCCGCGGACGGCGTCGTGGTGTATTCCGGTTCGGGGCTCGTCGGCTACGGCGAGCTGGTGATCGTCAAGCACGACGAGTCGTGGCTGTCGGCCTACGGCCACAACCGCGCGCGGCTGGTGGCGGAAGGCGCCAAGGTGCGCGCAGGCCAGCAGATCGCCGAGATGGGCCGCACCGGCGCCGACCGCGACATGCTGCACTTCGAGATCCGCTTCGACGGCAAGCCCGTGGATCCGCTGCGCTATTTGCCGAAGCGCTGACCCGTCATCCCCGCGAAGGCGGGGATCCACTGGATTCCCGCGTTCGCGGGAATGACGGGTCGCCGAGGATCAACGCGGCGACGACCTTGCGGCCTTCGCCCGCAAGCACGTGGAACGTCCGCGCCGCGGCCGCGTTCGCCATCACCTCGATCCCGATCCCGCGCGACAGGCAGGCGGCCATGACGCTGGCCGGCGGGAACACCTGCCGCGCGCCGGTGCCCAGCACGACGACTTCCGGCTGCAACGCCAGCACCGGTTCCAGGTCGGTGGGGGAGAGCGCGGAAGCCACAGTCACGGCCCAGTCCTCGACCAGCCGGTCGGGCGCGATCACGAAGCTGCGCACCAGCGTGCGCTCGTTCACCAGCGCGCTCGCGCCGTCGGCGCCGCGCAGCACGTTGGCGTAGTCGGGTCGGTCGTAGTCGAGCTGCATCTGGCCTGCGTCAGCGCGGCAGCACGATCCGCCGCTTGTCCTTCGAAGGGCGGTAGAGCACCGCGGTGTGGCCGATGCGCTGCACGAGCGACGCGTCGGTGCGCGCGACCAGGTCGGCGATCGCCGCGTCGCGCGCCTCGCGCTCCTGGCCGGAGATCTTCACCTTGATCAGTTCGTGCTGCTCCAGGGCCAGGTCGACTTCCGCGACCAGCGCGTCGGTGACCCCTTTGGCGCCCGCCTGCAGCATGGCCCTCAGGTCGTGCGCCTGGCCGCGCAGGAAGCGGATCTGGGCGGAGGTCAGCGGCGTCGACATGCAGTTTTCAGGCAGGGAAAACGGGGCCGCAGGGTATCATGCGACCCCTATGCCGACTCGCAGCAAATCCAGCCAGCGATGGCTGAAGGAGCACTTCTCCGATCCCTACGTGAAGAAGGCGCAGGCGGAGGGATTGCGTTCGCGCGCGGCCTACAAGCTCGAGGAACTCGTCGACCGCGACCGGTTGCTGAAGCCGGGCATGGTGGTGGTCGACCTCGGTGCGGCGCCCGGCGGATGGTCGCAGTGGGTCCGGCAGGAATTGGCGCAACTCGACCCGGCCAACCCCGGGCGGGTCATCGCGCTGGACATCCTGGAGATGCCCCCGCTGGCCGGCGTGGAGTTCCTTCATGGCGATTTCAGGGAGGATGCGGTCCTATCGACGCTGCAGGCCAGCCTCGGTGGCCGGCAGGCAGACCTTGTCCTGTCGGACATGGCCCCCAATAAAAGCGGTATGGATGCGGTCGACCAGCCGCGGATGATGCACCTGGCCGAACTGGCGATGGAGTTCGCCGACCACCACCTGCGCCCCGGCGGCGCGTTCCTGATCAAGCTGTTCCACGGCACCGGCTTCGACGACTACGTGCGCGAGCTGAGGCGCCGCTACGGCAAGGTCGCGATCCGAAAGCCGGCGGCATCCCGCAAGCGTTCGCCAGAGGTCTATGCGCTGGCCCAAGCTAAACTGACGGTGCCGAAGTAGGCCCCGCCCCCACGGAAACGACATGAACGACCTGGCCAAGAATCTGATGCTCTGGGTGATCGTGGCCATCGTGCTGATGGTCGTGTTCCAGAGCTTCACCCCGCGCACCGGTGCCACCGGCGGCAGCGAGGTGCTCTATTCCGAGTTCATGCGCGACGTCCGCGCCGAGCGCATCGACAGCGTCGAGATCGCGGGCGACGAGAAGACCATCACCTTCGAGCGCAGCGACGGCTCCACCGGCACCACCATCGCGCCGCGCCGCGACGAACGGCTGATGGACGACCTGTTGAACCACGACGTCGCCATCGACCAGCAGCCCACCGACAACGGCCCGTCCTTCTGGATGCTGGTGCTGAACTTCGCGCCGTGGCTGCTGTTCATCGGCATCTGGATCTACTTCATGCGGCAGATGCAGCAGGGCGGCGGCAAGGGCGCGATGTCCTTCGGCCGCTCGCGCGCCAAGCTGCTCAACGAGGACCAGACCAAGGTCACCTTCGCCGACGTCGCCGGCTGCGACGAGGCCAAGGAAGAAGTGTCCGAGCTGGTCGAGTTCCTGCGCGACCCGGGCCGCTTCCAGAAGCTGGGCGGCAAGATCCCGCGCGGCGTGCTGATGGTCGGCCCGCCGGGCACCGGCAAGACGCTGCTGGCCAAGGCCATCGCCGGCGAGGCCAAGGTGCCGTTCTTCAGCATCTCCGGTTCCGACTTCGTCGAGATGTTCGTCGGCGTCGGCGCCTCGCGCGTGCGCGACATGTTCGAGCAGGCCAAGAAGCACGCGCCGTGCATCATCTTCATCGACGAGATCGACGCCGTCGGCCGCCATCGCGGCGCCGGTTTGGGCGGCGGCCACGACGAGCGCGAGCAGACGCTCAACCAGCTGCTGGTCGAGATGGACGGTTTCGAGGGCGGCGAGGGCGTGATCGTGATCGCCGCGACCAACCGTCCGGACGTGCTGGATCCCGCGTTGCTGCGCCCGGGCCGGTTCGACCGCCAGGTCGTCGTCGGGCTGCCCGACGTCAAGGGCCGCGAACAGATCCTCCAGGTGCATATGCGCAAGGTGCCCCGCGCCGACGACGTCGAGCCGATGGTGGTCGCGCGCGGTACGCCGGGCTTCTCGGGTGCGGACCTGGCCAACCTGGTCAACGAGGCGGCGCTGTTCGCCGCGCGCGAGAACGCCAAGGAAGTGCGCATGGAGCACTTCGACCGCGCGCGCGACAAGATCCTGATGGGCACGGAACGCCGCTCGATGGCGATGAGCGAACAGGAGAAGACGCTCACCGCCTACCACGAGGCCGGCCACGCGATCGTGGGCCGCCTGATGCCCGAGCACGACCCGGTCTACAAGGTCACGATCATCCCGCGCGGCCGTGCGCTGGGCGTGACCATGTACCTGCCCGAAGGTGACAAGTATTCGTACAACCGCACCGCGATCGAATCGCAGCTGTGCTCGCTGTACGGCGGGCGCGTGGCCGAGGAGCTGATCTTCGGCGATGACAAGGTCACCACCGGCGCGTCCAACGACATCGAGCGTGCGACCAAGATGGCGCGCAACATGGTCACCAAGTGGGGCCTGTCCGAACTCGGGCCGATCACGTTCGGGGAAGAGGACGACGAGGTGTTCCTCGGCCGTTCGGTGACGCAGCACAAGAGCGTCTCCGACGACACGGCGCGGCGGATCGACGAAGTGGTGCGGTCGATCCTGGACAGCGCCTACGAGCGCACGCGCGGGATCCTGACCGGGAACCTGGACAAGCTGCACACGATGGCCAAGGCGTTGCTGCTGTACGAGACCATCGACGCGCCCCAGATCGAGGCGATCATGAACGGCCGCGAGCCGCCGGTGCCCGCAGGCTGGACCGGCGGCAGCTGGGCCGACCAGCCCGACAACGCACCGCCGCGCCCGCCGCTCGCACCGATCTCGGGTCCCGCCGCGCAATCCTGATGTTCGATGCGGTCCCGCAACTCGATTGCGCTGGCCGCACCTTGCGGCTCGACGTGCCGCGCGTCCTGGGCATCGTCAACGTCACGCCTGATTCGTTTTCCGACGGTGGCGAACACGCCACCGCGGAAGCGGCCGTCGCGCACGGCTTGAAGTTGGCGGGTGAGGGCGCCGACGCCCTCGACATCGGCGGTGAATCCACCCGGCCCGGTGCGGACGACGTGCCGCTGGAGGAAGAACTCCGGCGGGTGATCCCGGTGGTCGAGCGGCTGGCGAGGGAAACATCGCTGCCGATCAGCATCGACACGTCCAAACCCGAGGTGATGCGCGCGGCGGTCGCAGCCGGCGCGGGGATGATCAACGACGTGTGCGCGCTGCGGCGCGAGGGGGCACTGGAGGCGGCGGCGTCGCTCGGCGTGCCGGTCGTGCTGATGCACATGCTCGGCGAGCCCCGTTCGATGCAGGAGGCACCCGCCTACGACGACGTCGTGGCCGAGGTGCACCGCTTCCTGGCCGAGAGGATTTTCGCGGCCGAGATGGCCGGCATCGACAAGAAGCGGATAGTGGTCGACCCGGGATTCGGGTTCGGCAAGACGCTGGAACACAACCTGACGCTGCTGGCCCAACTCCAGCGGTTCACCGAGCTGGGCGTGCCGCTGATGGCTGGGCTCTCGCGGAAGAAGGGCATCGGGACGCTCACCGGGCGCGAGGAGCCGCACGACCGGGTGCATGGGTCGGTGGCCGCCGCGCTGCTGGCCGCCCAGCGTGGTGCGCGGCTGCTGCGGGTGCATGACGTGGCGGCCACGGTGGATGCGCTGAAGGTGTGGAATGCCGTCGCGGCCGTGCCGATGCCGAAAGCCAAGTCCGCCACCCCGTCGATCCGCTGGCCCGACGACGAATAACGCGGTCCCCCCACCCGCGCCCCGGATTCCGCCTTCGGCTTCATCCGGGCTACGCTGTGCCGGGGACTCTGGGGACTTTGCATGACTGCCAGCACGCCGCTGCTCGTGACCTTCGCCGTGTACCTGCTGGCGATGGTCGCCATCGGGTTCATGGCCTGGCGCGCGACGCGCAGTTTCGACGACTACATCCTCGGCGGGCGCTCGCTCGGCAGCTACGTCACGGCGCTGTCGGCCGGCGCGTCCGACATGAGTGGCTGGTTGCTGCTCGGGCTGCCCGGTGCGCTGTACGCGCGTGGCCTGTCGGAAGCCTGGATCGCCCTCGGCCTGATCCTCGGCGCGTACGCCAACTGGCGCTTCGTCGCCGGCCCGCTGCGCCTGTACACCGAACGCACCGACAACGCGCTGACGCTGCCCGATTACTTCACCACCCGTTTCGCCGAGGGCGGGCGGCTGCTGCGCATCGTCGCGGCGGTGGTGATCCTCGTGTTCTTCGCCGTGTACGCAGCCTCCGGCATCGTGGCCGGCGCGCGCCTGTTCGAGAGTGTCTTCGGGCTTCCGTACACGCAGGCACTGTGGTGGGGCGCGGCGGCGACCATCCTCTACACGTTGATCGGCGGCTTCCTCGCGGTGAGCTGGACCGACACGGTGCAGGCGACGCTGATGATCTTCGCGCTGATCCTGGCGCCGGTGATGGTGATCGTCGCGACCGGCGGATTCGCGCCGAGCCTGGCGGTGATCGAACAGGTCGACCCGGCGCGCCTGGACTGGTTCGCGGGCGGCGCGCTGGGCGCCGTCGGCATCGTGTCGCTGCTGGCCTGGGGCCTGGGCTATGTCGGCCAGCCGCACATCCTGGCGCGCTTCATGGCCGCCGAATCGGTGCGCACGATCCCGAAGGCGCGCCGCATCGGCATGACGTGGATGATCCTGTGCCTGCTCGGTTCGATGGCGGTGGGCTTCTTCGGCATCGCGTACTTCGGCGCGAACCCGGAGCAGGGCGCGATGGTGCGCGACAACCCGGAGCGGGTGTTCATCGCGCTGTCGGAAACCTTGTTCAATCCGTGGATCGCAGGCGTGCTGCTGTCGGCGATCCTGGCCGCGATCATGAGCACGCTGTCGTGCCAGTTGCTGGTGTGCTCGAGCGCATTGACAGAGGACTTCTACCGCGGCTTCATCCGCCCCGCCGCGAGCCAGCGCGAACTCGTCTGGTTCGGACGCGCGTCGGTGCTGGCCGTCGCGCTGGTGGCGATCTGGATCGCGCGCGATCCGGAAAGCCGCGTGCTCGGATTGGTCGCGTATGCCTGGGCGGGATTCGGCGCTGCGTTCGGGCCGGTCGTCGTGTTTTCGCTGTTCTGGGAACGGATGACGCGCATCGGCGCATTCGCCGGCATCGCGGTCGGCGCACTCACCGTCGCGTTGTGGCCGATGACCGGCAGCGCGCTGTACGAGATGGTGCCGGGCGTCGCCTTCGCGTCGATCGCGGTGGTCGTCGGGAGCCTGCTGGATCGCCCGCCGCCGGCGCACATCGTCGCCACCCATCGCGCGGTCCGAAATGAACTGCGCGAAACGGGCTACTGAGGGCTCGCGGCTTACGCCGCTCCTACAGGAGTCTTGATGCCTGGCCATCCCGCTGCCGTTGCGATCATGGGCCCGACTGCTTCGGGCAAGTCGGCATTGGCGCTGGAACTGGCCGAACGGCTCGGCGGCGAGATCGTCAGCGTCGATTCGGCGCTGGTCTACCGCGGCCTCGACATCGGCGCGGCCAAGCCGACTCCCGAAGAACGCGCCCGCATCCCCCACCACCTGCTGGACCTGCGCGACCCCTGGGTGCCGTACTCCGCCGCGGAGTTTGCCAACGATGCCCGCGCCGCCATCGACGGCATCGTCGCGCGCGGCCACGTGCCGATCCTCGCAGGCGGCACCGGCCTGTACTTCCGCGCGCTGTTGCACGGCCTGTCGCCGATGCCCGAGGCCGACCCGGACACCCGCGCGGCCATTGAAGCCGAAGCGGCCGACCGCAGCTGGCCCGCGATGCACGAAGACCTCGCTCGCGTGGACCCTGCCGCTGCCACCCGCATCCGTCCCAACGATGCCCAGCGGATCCAGCGCGCCCTCGAGGTCTGGCGCCTGACCGGCCGCGCCATCAGCGACTGGCAGGCCGAACCGCCGCCTCCGGGGCTCCCCTTGCGCATCCTCGAACTGGTCGTCGCGCCCGCCCACCGCGCCGAGCTGCACGCACGCATCGAGCGCCGCTTCGACGCGATGCTCGATGCCGGTTTCCTGAACGAAGTCGCCCGGCTGCGCGCCATGCCCGAACTACGCGACCATCCGCGCCCTCTCCAGCTTCCCGCCCTGCGCGCCGTCGGCTATCGCCAGGCCTGGGAGCATCTCGACGGCGCCACGGACGCGCCGACCTTCCGGGATCGCGCCATCTTCGCCACCCGCCAGCTCGCCCGGCGCCAGCTCACCTGGCTGCGCGGCGAGCGCGGCGCCCGATGGTTCGATCCCGCCACCGACCGCCCCGCGCTCGACGCCGCGATCCACCAATTCTTTGTGTAACATCGATTGCGTCGCGTGGCCTCGGGGAGTGGGCACGCGACGCGGTTCACGGTCGCGCGTTGCGACCGGCCGCCATGCACACTCGAAAGTTGGGGAAAACACCAATGTCCAAGGGGCAATCCTTGCAGGATCCATTCCTGAACGCGTTGCGTCGCGAGCGCGTCCCGGTTTCCATCTACCTGGTCAACGGCATCAAGCTGCAGGGCACGATCGAGTCGTTCGACCAGTTCGTCGTCCTGCTGCGCAACACCGTCAGCCAGATGGTCTACAAGCACGCGATTTCCACCGTCGTGCCCGCGCGCAACGTGCGCGTCGGCCC
>DASTUL010000090.1:0-4053 GCA_035759645.1 Lysobacteraceae bacterium
GGTGCTGTTGGCCAGCGTGGCCGCGAGCACTTCGTACTCGAAGCGCTTCGGGTCCTCGGCCGCGGCGCCGGCAAACTTCCAGCGGAATTCGGCTTCGTCCACGCGGCGTTGCCAGGCATCGCACAGGCCTTCCTCGGGGATCGCTTCGCACCGGTCGCGGGTGGTCTGGCAAGCGGAACCCAACGTCGGGCGCGGCCGGCCGTCCATTCCGACGACACGCATCGGTGCGCAGCGCTCGGCGGGCTCCTCGTCCCCGGTGAGGTAGGCGATGTTGTCCCAGGTGGTGCACTGGAACAGTGGTGGAGGCGTCGTGCGTTCGGCGACCGGAACCGGTTCAGGCACTGCCTCGAGAATGGCTGCCTCGAAGGCGGCATCCTCGGCGGCGACGACCTCGGGCATGCGCACTTCGCGCGGGACGTGCGCCGGCATCGGCGGCGGCACGTCGATCACTTGCGTTTCCTGGCGGTGGCCCGCCGGGCAAGGTTGGTCGTTCTGGATCAGCAGCGCGCCGGAAGCGTCGGTGCAGCGATAGATGGTGACGTGGTCCTGCGCGGACAGCGGCGAGGCTGCGCCGAGGGCGAGCAGGAGCAGGATGGCGGGACACTTCATCGTCGTCGGCGTTCGCGCTAGTCCACGCACGCCATGTTGTCGCTTGGTGCAAGCACGTGCCCGTTGGCGAGCGCGACCTGGAAGAGCGGGTCGGGCCACAGCTCCATGCTTTGCCCGCCGGCAATGACCGGGCAACTGCTGGTCTTGTACAGGTCGTCCTGTTCCAGCGGCACGATGCCCATGTTGAACTTCAGGATTTGCGGGAACGGATTGCTGACGGTCAGCATCATCCCGCCTCCGTCGACCTGCTCGAGCTTCGCGGTGATGGTCTTGCCGGGATTCGCCACCGTGTCGACGGCGACGAGGTTGGCGAGTTTCCCGTCCACGATGTCGGCCTCCACGTGCACGGCCTGCCCGGCGACGACCATGAAGCCGAACGGCTGGACGATCGGAGGGAACAGCTCGAACGACTCGTCGAACTTGAAACCGATCGAGTTCTTCACGGTCACCCGCAGGTTGCGCTGGCAGTCGGCCTTGGCGCACATCTCGGCCAGGCGGCGTGCCTGTTCGGCGTCGGCGGCGGCGTCCTGGGCCAACGCGTGTGGACTCAGCAACAGGGCGGCCACCAGGACGGCATGCGGCATTCTCATTGGGCGTCCTCTGGGTGGCAGGCCTGCGTCAGGCGGCAGCCTACCGTGCGGCGATCAGGCGCGCAGCACTTGTCCGGTACGTGCGTCACGAATCGTGGAAGGCGCGTTGCCGCCGCCGGTTTCGCCTGCGACCACGCCATCCAGATCGGCGATCAATGCGCTGTCGAGGCGGTCCCGCGCGTAGGCCGGCGGCGCGCCTGCCGGGTTGGCGCTGGTGCTGGTGATCGGACCGCCGAAGGCTTCGCAGAGCGCGACGACCACGGGATGCGCGCTCACCCGCACTGCGACGCCGACATGGTCGCCGGTGATCCACTTCGGCATGCGGCCGCGCGCCGGGACGATCCAGGTGTTCGGGCCGGGCCAGGTGTCGTAGACGTCCTCGGCGCGGTCTGGCGGCAAGGCGTCCCAGTCGAGCAGGTCGTCGAACTGGTCGACATGCGCGGCGATGAGGATCAGCCCCTTGGCGACATCGCGCTGCTTGATGTTGAGCAGGCGCGCGACGGCCGCTTCGTTCATCGGGTCGCAGCCGAGGCCCCAGACGGCTTCGGTGGGGTAGGCGATGACGCCGCCGCGACGAAGGGCTGCGACGGCGGCGGGGATGTCCAGGTCATGCATGTCCGGAAACCCGATGCGTCACTTGCCCGCGCGAAGAACCTCGAGGTCGCTTCCTTCGATCGCCAGCGTGGTGCGGGAGCAGGACCCGGTGCCCAGGTCGCCTTCTTCGCCGTACGCGTAGACGACGTAGGTCGAGCCTTCGTTGAAGGGGTAGCCGCACATGACGCCGTCGGAGGCGGTCGTGAGCTGGATCTTCTCGACCGGGGAACCCTTGAAGTGTTCGGTGGCGTGGAAGGTGACGCGCCGGTGCAGGGGGTCGATGCGTTCGGCGTCGACGACTTCGCCGACGAAGACGCGGGTGGCGTCGTCGACGGCTTCGGGGACGGGCTGGGGCGGCACGCAGCTGCAGGCCAGGGCGTCAGTGGGAAGTGCGAGCGCCGACAGGGCCAGGAGTGTGAGCAGGGGCTTCATTGGTGTTCTCCTTCGTCAGAAGGGTGCATCGTCGCCAGGTTGTGCTGTCGCCTTCTTGGCCACCGTCTTCTTGGTTGCCTTCTTCGCCGCGGCTTTCTCGACTGTCTTCTTGGTCGACTTCTTCGTGGCCTTCTTTGTCGTCTTCTTCCTGGCTTTCTTGGCCGCCTTCTTTGCCGGCGCTTTCTCCTTCACCACCTTCTTCGCCGCCTTCTTGCCGAACCGGCCGCGCATCGGCTTGCCGGTTTCCTCCATCAGCTTCTGCACTTCCTCCAGCGTCAGCGATGCCGGCTCGCGGTCCTTGGGAATGCGCCCGTTGAGCTTGCCGTCGCTGATGTACGGGCCGTAGCGGCCGTTGAGCACCTGGATGTCGCTGCCGTCGAAGGACTTGATGATGCGGTTGCGCGCGATCTCTTCCTTCTCTTCGATCAGGAACACCGCGCGCTCGAGGTCGATGGTGTACGGGTCGTCCTCCTTCTTCAGCGACGCGTACACCGGGCCGCGCTTGGCGAACGGGCCGAAGCGGCCGATGCCGACGCTGACTTCCTCGCCATTGACCTCGCCGAGCTTGCGCGGCAGGCGGAACAGGTCGATCGCGTCGGCCAGCGTGATGGTGTGCATGCTCTGGCCGGGGCGCAGCGACGCGAACGTCGGCTTGTCTTCGTCGTCGGCGGTGCCGATCTGCGCGTACGGTCCGTAGCGGCCCAGGCGCACGCTGACCGGCTTGCCGCTCTTCGGGTCGGTGCCCAGCTCGCGCGCGCCAGTGGCCTCGCTGCGGTCCACGCTCTCGGTCTTGTCGACCACCAGCGCCTTGAACGGCGCCCAGAACTTCTCCATCAGCGGCACCCACTCTTCCTCGCCACGGGAGACGGCGTCGAGCTCGTCCTCCAGCTTGGCGGTGAAGTCGTAGTCCACGTACCGGGTGAAGTGCGTGCTGAGGAAGTTGGACACCGCGCGCCCGACGTCGCTGGGGCGGAAGCTGCGGCTCTCCATCTCGGCGTACTTGCGGAACAGCAGCGTCTGGATGATCGAAGCGTACGTCGACGGCCGGCCGATGCCGTATTCCTCCAGCGCCTTGACCAGCGCGGCTTCGGTGAAGCGGGGCGGCGGCTGGGTGAAGTGCTGGTCGGTGTGGATGCGCTCGAGCGGCACGCGCTCGCCCGGCTTCATCAGCGGCAGCTTGCGGCCCTCGTCCTCGGCATCGGCGGGCTTGGTGTCCTTGCCTTCCTCGTACACGGCCAGGAAGCCGGGATCGATGACGGTGGTGCCACTGGCGCGGAACGAATGCTCGTTGCCCGCGGCCAGGTCGACGCTGACGGTGTTCAGCGTGGCCGGCACCATCTGCGAGGCGACGGCGCGCTTCCAGATGAGTTCGTACAGGCGGCGCTCGTCGTCGGTCAGGTAGCGGCCGACCTGCGACGGCGTGCGCAGCGCGGACGTCGGGCGCACGGCCTCGTGGGCCTCCTGCGCATTCTTCGACTTGGTCTGGTAGAAGTTCGGCTTGTCGGGCAGCGCCTTCGTCCCGAAGTCGCGCGCGATGACGTCGCGCATCTCACTGAGCGCCTCGGCCGACAGGCTTACCGAGTCGGTACGCATGTAGCTGATCAGGCCGACGGTGCCTTCCTCGCCGATGTTCACGCCTTCATAGAGCTTCTGCGCGACCTGCATGGTGCGGCGCGTGGTGAAGCCCAGCTTGCGCGCGGCCTCCTGCTGCAGCGTGGAGGTGGTGAACGGCGGTGAGGGGCGGCGCTTGCGCTCCTTGCTGGTGACGTCGGTGACGTGCAGCGCGCCATTGGCGGCGCGGACGATGCGCTCGCGCGCGGCCTCGGCC
>DASTUL010000091.1:0-7728 GCA_035759645.1 Lysobacteraceae bacterium
CCGACAAGGCGCTGGAGACCGACGAAGCCGTATAATTCCCGGCCGCGCCGGAGTGGCGGAATCGGTAGACGCAGCGGACTCAAAATCCGCCGCCCTTAAAAGCGTGTGGGTTCGAGTCCCACCTCCGGCACCACGTTCGCGGGACAAAAAGAAGGCCCGGTCACCGGAACCTCAATCCCGATAGGCCGAGCCCTCCGCGTCGGAGCTTTGCACGTGACAGGGTGTTCGCCCGTCGGTGTTTTTCTCCAACGCGTCCGACCTTACGCCGGGACCCGTTAGCGGTCCGTAAAACGGTCCTGCCGCTCGTCGGCAGCCATGTTCCACGGCCACCAGTCCCGCCCCGTCGCGGCATACCGATCGGCAGCGCGCTCGAACCGGTTGCGCACGCCGATGCCGCCGAACGCGAAGTAAACGGGCAGGAACAGCGGCCCCAGCACCATGTACTGGAACACGTGCGCGCGCTCGTGGTCGGCCAGCGTGACTTCAGGTTCCACGCACCATCCGGCGCGATGCGCATAGGTCCGGCACCGCCCGTCGAGGCTCTCGCCGGTGTGCAGGATGGTATTGCCCAGGGTCAGCGCGCCGCCGGGTCCCCACGGGTAGCGCTGGAACACGAAGGCCAGCTCGCGCGGGCGCCAATGCACGCTTGCGCCCCGCACCATGCCGGCGATGCCCGCGACCAGGCCCAGGACCGTGTTCGGCAGCGTCCAGGCCGCGCCGAGCAGCCGCAGCACCATCAGCACGGCGGACTTCAGGCGTTGCCCTCCAGGGGCATCAGCAGCCACAGGATCAGGTAGACGATGATCCCGGGGAACGCGGCCGAGGCGATCGACGCGATCACGAACACCACCCGGACCAGCGTGGAGTCCCAGCCGAACCGCCGGGCGATGCCGCCCATGACGCCGGCGATCATCCGGTCGTCGCGCGAGCGGGTGAAGGGACGGTGGTCGGTCATCGGGCGGTCTCCGCGGAAAGTCGGTTCGATGCTAGCGCACCGCACATCAAGGTTTCGGGATGCGCAGTGTCTTGCTGATCATCAGCGAGCCCGACAATGCGTACACCAGCACCAGCGGATGCAGCTGCCACGGCCCGAGTTGCACCATGCCGCCCCACACGCCGTCGCCGATCGCGCCGGTGGCCGCGGCCCAGGCCAGGAGCCCGACGATCACCACGCTGGTCGGGATCGGCGTGCCCTCGAAATACTTCACCTTGCCCTCGGTCCCGGCCAGTTGCTCGGCGGTGACGTTGTAGCGCGCAAGGCGGCTGACGCCGCAGCCCACGAAGAAGCTGAGCACGATCCAGTCCCAGCCGCCCTGCAGGCCGCAGGCATAGCCAAGTGCCGCGGGCGCGACGCCGAACGAGATCACGTCCGACAGCGAGTCCAGCTCGCGTCCGAGCGTGGAGGCCGACTGGCGCCAGCGCGCCACCCGGCCATCCAGGGCGTCGAACACGAACGCCAGCGGAATCAGCGCCATGCCGACCAGCAAGTCGCGGACGCCCCCTTCCTGCAGGAAGCGCATCGACGCGAACACCGCGCCGGTGCCGCAGAAGGCGTTGGCCAGCGTGAACCAGTCGGCGAGATGGAACTCGCGCAGCAGCGAGAAGTGGCGTGGCTTCATCCGCGGGCCGGTGCGGTCAGTGCAGCCAGCCGCGCGCGGCGGCGCGGCTGGCGAACCAGTACAGCAGCGCGGCGACCACCAGGATGAAGGCCGGCAGGCCCAGCGCCGGCACCACGCCGAGCAATGCGACGGCTTCGCCCAGGAACGCCTGCCACACGAACTGCGCCATCACCGCCAGCAGCGACACCAGCAACAACCAGGTCGCCGCGCGGCGCCGCAACACCAGCATCAGGCTGCCCAGCGCGCCAGCCCCGACCGCGACGGCATAGGCGAGCCAGGTCCAGCCGGGCATCGCGGCGTAGAGCGACTGCTGCTCGGCAGGCAGCGCGGCCAGCGCTTCGGGCGACAGTGTGTACTGCATGGCGAACATCGCCACGCCGATCAGGTTCCAGAGCAGCGCCGCGATGGCGGCGATCATGTACCAGGCCGGGCGCGGCGCGGCATGGCTGGCGGTGGTGGCATTCATGGCTTCCCCTCCCCGGGGCGTCGGCGAACGGCCCCGAGCATACTCCCGGGAGGAACCACCAGCCCTGCCATGACCGACCCCCTGCCCCGCAAGATCATCCACGTCGACATGGACGCGTTCTACGCGTCCGTGGAACAGCGCGACGACCCCGCCCTGCGCGGGCGGCCGGTGGTCGTGGCCTGGCGCGGCGCGCGCTCGGTGGTCGTTGCCGCCAGCTACGAGGCGCGCCGGTTCGGGGTGCGCTCGGCGATGCCGGCGGTGCGCGCCGAGCGCCTATGCCCGCAGGCGGTCTTCGTGCCGCCCGACTTCACGCGCTACAAGGCGGTGTCCCGCCAGGTCCGCGCCATCTTCGAACGGCACACGCCGCTGGTCGAACCGTTGTCGCTGGACGAGGCGTATCTCGACGTCACCACCACCCTGAGCGGATTGCCGACGGCCACCGCGACCGCCGAGGCAATCCGTGCGTCGATCCGCGAGGAAACCGCGCTCACCGCATCCGCCGGCGTCGCGCCGAACAAGTTCCTGGCGAAGATCGCGTCGGACTGGAACAAGCCCGACGGCGTGTTCGTGCTGCGCCCGCACCAGGTGCTGGCGTTCCTTGCGCCGTTGCCGGTCGGCCGGTTGCCCGGCGTCGGCAAGGTGATGGAACGCCGCCTGGCGGCCCTGGGCCTCGCCACCGTCGGGCAGTTGCGCGACGTCCCGGCGGCCGAGCTGGAGCGCCGCTTCGGGCGTTGGGGGCGACGCCTGCATGAGCTGTCCCTGGGCATCGACGAGCATCCGGTCGTCACCGGACGCCCGACCCTGCAGGTCTCCTGCGAGGACACCTTCGAGACCGACCTGTTCCTCGCCGAGCTGGAGCCCCACCTGCGGCGGCTGGCTGCCAAGGCCTGGGACGGCTACCTGCGCGAGCGTGAGCGCAGCGGGCGCATCGCGCGCACCGTCGTGCTCAAGCTCAAGACCAGCGACTTCCGGGTGCTGACGCGCAGTCTCACTCCGGAACGCTTCGCCGATTCCGCGGCGATGCTGGGCGACATCGCCTGCGGGCTGCGGAACCGCGTCGCGCTGCCATCGCGCACGCGTTACCGGCTGGCCGGCGTGGGGGTTGCCGGCTTCATCGGCGCCGACAGCCTGTCGGTGCAGGACAGGCTGTTCGACACCCCCGAGGTGGCCACGGCCTAGCCGTACATCCAGCCGGGCAACGGGCGCGACTCGTCGTCCAGCCGCTCGCGGTCCTTCTTCGGCGCGTCCTCGCGCGCCGAGGCCTTGACCGGCTTGGCAAACGGCGTGACGCCCAGCGCTTCGTAAATCTCGCTCGGGTAGTACAGCGTGTCGCCCTTCAGCACCGTCGCCACGTTGCGGATGGCGGCGATGTCCGCCGTCGGGTCGCCATCGACGAGGATCAGGTCGGCGCGCATGCCGGGCGCGATCGCACCGCGGTCGCCGAGGACGCCCGCGACCTCAGCGGCGTTCCAGGTGGCCGTCCGCAGCGCTTCGCCGGGCGTCATGCCTGCCTGCACGTATAGCTCCAGTTCGCGCTGCAGCGTGAACCCCGCCAGCTCGTCGGTGCCCGCCACGATCGTCACGCCGGCGTCGTGCATCAGGCCGGTGAACTCGACGAGCTTCGCGAACGAGCGGTCGTACAGCGCTTCGGTGGCGTCGTCGGGGATCGCCAGTTCCGCGGCACGACGGCTGCGCTGGATCCCGGGGGGCAGGTGCGCTGCGACCGGCGCAACGATCGGCGACAACTCGCCGTCGCGCTGGTGCAGGAACTCGAAGGTCGCGAGCGTCGGGTCGACCACGACGTCGCGCTCGGCGAGCAGCGCGATGAAATCGCGTACCTCCGGGGATGTCAGGTCCAGGCCGGCGGTCTGCTTCGCCACCAGGTAGAAGCGCTCCAGCGTGCGCGTGTCGGTTTCCGGCGTCACGAAGAAGTTCAGCAGCAGCTGGTTGATGTGCTGCAGCTCGTCGAATCCCAGTTCGACCACCTCCTCGGCGCGCATGAACGCCGGCACGTGGCCACTGACCCGCAGTCCCTTCTCGTGGGCGTAGTCGATGGTCGCCGGCAGGATGTCGCGCGGGAACGAGTTGTAGATCTTGACCTGCGGGTAACCGTTGGCCGCGTACCAGTCGACGGCTTCCTTCGCCTCCTCCAGCGTGGCGACGACAAAGCCGTTGCGCGCCGAGAAGTCGCTCTCGCCCTCGATGAACCCCGCCGCGACCACGCGCGGGATCATCAACTCGCCTGCTGCGCCCTGCCGCATGAGTTGCTGCAGCGTGGCGTTGTCGTTGCCCATGTCGCGCACGGTGGTGACCCCGGCCGCGAGGTGCAGGCCGCCTTCCCAGGGGCCGAGGTGGGCATGGCTGTCGAACAGGCCGGGCAGCAGCGTCCGGCCGCCGGCCTCGAGGATCGATCCTGCTTCACGGCCGGCTTCGGACGGACTACGGTTGGCAGGCCCCTGGCCAGGGTCGGCCACCACTTCGAGGATGCGCCCGCCCGAGACCAGCACGTCCGAGACCGGCCCGAGGGTGGCGTGCTCGCTGTCGTACACCCGCGCGTTGTTGATGAGCAGTGACCCCTCCAGCGGATGCGCCAGCGCCTGCTGCAGGTCGGCCAGGTCCTCTTCCTCGGCCTGCTTCTGGCGCACTTCCAGTGCGCCGGCACTCCGTTCCCAGCCTTCCTCGATCAGTTGCACGTAACCCGGAATGATGTAGGCGAACAGCCGCGGCCGGGGACCCGTCGTCGCCCACGCGAATGTCGGCGTCAGGCCCAGGCCGGTCAGCGCGACGAGTTGCACGGTGCGCTGCTCGCCGTCGACCCGGATCTCCACTTCGGCCACGTCGCGCATGCGCAGGGTTCCGTGCGGCAACAGCGACAGCGCGCCGTCGTCGTCCCGGGCCAGTGCGCCCATCGCCACCGAGAAGCTGGCCGGCGTGCCGCCAAGCGGCACGTAGAGCTGCGTCCCGTCGGCGGCGATCGCGCCCTGGTCGGACGTCGTCTTCCACAGTGCGCGGTCGCCGTCGCGCCGGAACGTCTCCTGCACCGGCGCTCCGAAGGTGGAGGTGCCTTGGACGGAATAAGTCAGGTACGTGCCGTCCGGCGCCAGCGTGTACCGCTCCTGCAGTTCCGGGCCGCGGCCGTTGTCCTTGAACCGGAAGTCGACGCTGATGGTGCCGTCGTCGCCGTGGGTGACCACCTGGTGGCCGGCGCGCTTGCCACCGTCGACCAGCGCCACGTAGCGCGTCGTTTCAGCCGCCGCGGCACTCGCGCAGGCGGCGAGTGCCAGGCACAACATCGGCCAGATCTTGTTCGCGCGCGTCATGGAACCCCTCCCGGTGATGTCCGGGCAGCATGCCTCACCCATGCCGGCGGCGCACCCGGCGCGTCAGAAATACAGCCGTGCCGCGACCTGCACCTGCCACTCGACCTGTCGCGGGTCCAGGCCGTCCAGCCGTCGCTGCGCGCGCGTGCTGTCGATCCGCAGCAACTCGCCGGTCACGCGCAGGTGCTCGCGCGGGCGCCAGTTCAGCGCGACGGTGACCGCGTTGCCGTGTTCCTCGAGCGGCGCGTCGGTCGGCCCGCGCTGTTGCGTGCCGAACAGGTCCACGCGCACCGCCGGGCGCCATTCGCCGGTGTCCCGCGCAAGCAGCACATAGCCGGCATGGAACCGCGTGTCGAGCACCATCCCGGGTTGCGGCTCGAACACGGTGCTGCCTGCCAGTGCCTGCGCCGCGACCACGTACTCGCCGAACCGGCGCCGGGCCGCCGCGCTCCAGAACCGCGTGTCCCACGAGAACGCTCGGTGGCCCGCGTAGCGCTCCCAGCTGTCGCGCTCGGCACGGTTGTCGTAATGCATCAGCGTCATGCGGCTCGTGTCGCGCACCTCGCGCGTCACGCCGGCATACCAGCCGGGGCGCCCGTCGATCTCCCGGAACGGGCGGTACACCATCGGTAACGGTGCGCGCGCACGCGGCGCATACACGTCGGGCTCCCGGAGCACGGCATTGAGCCCGGAGTAGGCATCGCCCAGTCCCCACCCGCGCGCGGCGAGCAGTTCGCCCGCGGGATCGTTCCATCCGAACACCGCGCCGAACACCGTGACGTCGGCGGCTTCGCCACGGTGCTCGAGCGACGCTTCCGCGCCGATCGTGCGCAACTCCTCGCCGACCCAGCTGTTGATCGCCGAAGGCGTCAGGGTCCACAGGCTGGTCCAGCCGACGCCCTCGTTCTCCAGCGAGATCGGCGCCCAGAACGCGCCGGCGCGGACCGACCAGCGCCAGGGTGTCGTCGACACGGGCCGGTAGCGCATCCAGGCGTCCAGCACGTCGAGCGACCGGTCCTGGCCAGGCACGAACTGCAGCGTCGACGAGGCCACGACCGCCGGACCCAGTTGCGCGGTCCCCGCGAGCACGCCGGACGCCAGGTGCATGCGATCGTCATCGTTGTCACCGAAGCGCGCCTTGCCCAGCCCGCCGTCGTCCCAGGCGGTCTCGTCGGGCGCGGCCACCGCGCGCACGTCCACGTGGCCCTGCCAACGCATCTCCTGCGCGGCGGCCGGGGCCGCGCCCGCGGCCACGACGCAGCCGATGATCGCTAGCGCGAGCCGGCGCGCCGGCATCAGTAGTCCGCGCGTTCCCGGTCGGGTTGCGCGCGCGCATCCGGGCGCAGGCGCACCGCGATGTCCAGCGAGCGCGACGCGGCATCGTGCAACGTGACGCGCCGCTCGACCGCATCGCCGCGTGCGTCGAGCCGCGGGTGCCACACCCGCACGCGATAGTCGCCGGGCGGGACGTCCCGGAAGCGCACCCCGCCACCCTGCCCGGTCCGCGCCAGCCAGGGCGCATCGGACACGTAGAGCCACGCGATCATCTGGTCGTGGATGTTGCAGCCGACGGCGACGACGCCCTCCTCCTGCAGCGGCACCCGGCCCGAACGCTCGCCGGGACCGAGCACCATCTCGAAGGTCGCCGCCGGCGAGAACGAATAGACGTGGTGCCGCGTGTGGTCGCTGTTGCGGAACACCGCGGCGCCGCCGGGCCGCGCCACCTGCACGTAGGGGAGGAAGGCGAGGTCGCGCTGGTCGATGGCCGCGGTGGGCGGGACGGCGCTGGCCGCACCGCGCGACGCCCCGTCCGCCTGGACGAGGCTGACGACCGCATCGCTCACGGCCGTGCCGCGGTCGCCGACCCGCACCACCAGGTCGGCGGCGCCGGCCGGAAGGCAGGCAGCGAGGACGCACAGGCCCAGTGATAGCGCCGATGGGCACGTCCAGCGGACCGTTGCTCGCATGGCGCAGCCTCCCGGTGGAACGGGGCGATCATTGCACCGGGGGGACGGTCCCGCAACGAAAAAGCGGGCCGAAGCCCGCTTTCCCGGAATGCATGGAACGGCGAACGCCTCAGTCGGCGGTCGCCCCGCCTTCGTCGACGGCCTTCATCGACAGGCGGATGCGGCCCTGCTTGTCGACTTCCAGCACCTTGACCTTGACCACGTCGCCTTCCTTGAGCACGTCGGACACCTTCTCGACGCGATCGTTGGAGATCTGCGAGACGTGCACCAGGCCGTCCTTCCCGGGGGAGATGGTGACGAACGCGCCGAAGTCCATCAGCTTGACGACCTTGCCCTCGTAGATGCGGCCGGGCTCG